>JAGAUT010000031.1 GCA_017620655.1 Clostridia bacterium
AACAGGAGGATTTCAAAATGAAAGTTAAGCCTTCGGTAAAGAAAATATGCGAAAAGTGCAAGATAATCAAGAGACACGGTATCATCATGGTTATCTGCGAAAACCCGAAGCATAAGCAGAGACAGGGCTAAAATAAAGCTCTATATAGCGTCAAGACGACGAGAAAACGAGGTGTAAATAAATGGCACGTATATCCGGCGTTGACCTTCCCAGAGAAAAGAGAGTTGAAATCGGACTCACTTACATCTACGGAATCGGTCTTACAAGCTCAAAAGACATACTTGCAAAGACAGGCATTAACCCTGACACAAGAGTTAAGGACCTTACAGAAGACGACGTAGCAAAGCTCCGTGAAGTTATCGAACATGAATACACCGTTGAAGGTGACCTTCGCAGAGAAGTAGCGCTCAACATTAAGCGTCTTGTTGAAATCGATGCGTACAGAGGCGTAAGACACCGCAAGGGTCTTCCCGTTCGCGGACAGAGAACAAAGACAAACGCAAGAACACGCAAGGGTCCCGCAAAGACAATTGCTAACAAGAAGAAGTAATAGGAAAGGAGAGACATAAAAATGGCACCTACAAAGAAGACTGTTACAAAGAAGCGTAGAGAACGCAAGAACATCGAAAAGGGTTGTGCACATATCCGCTCTTCTTTCAACAACACAATCGTTACACTTACAGACCTTAACGGTAATGCTCTCTCGTGGGCATCTGCCGGCGAAATGGGCTTCAAGGGCTCCAGAAAGTCTACTCCCTACGCAGCACAGACAGCAGCTGAAACAGCAGCAAAGCTCGCTATGGAACATGGCCTTAAGACTGTTGAAGTTTATATCAAGGGCCCCGGTCAGGGACGTGAATCTGCAATCAGAGCACTCCAGACAGCAGGTCTTGAAATCGTTTCCATTAAGGACGTAACACCCATCCCTCACAACGGATGCCGTCCTCCCAAGAGAAGACGCGTTTAATTACGGGATAGGACAACAAAACAAATTGTCCGCTTAAAAAGTTTTAAGGAGGAATAAACAAATGGCTAAATATACAGGCCCCGCTTGCAGACAGTGCCGCAGAGAAGGCGTAAAGCTGTTCAGCAAGGGTGAACGTTGCTATACCGAAAAGTGTGCACTTAACAGACGTACAGGTGCTCCCGGCCAGCACGGCGCAGCTCGTAAGAAGGTTGGCGAATACGGTAAGCAGCTTCGTGAAAAGCAGAAGGCAAAGAGATACTACGGTATCCCTGAAAAGCAGTTCAGAACATACTTTGAAAAGGCTGACGCTAAGGAAGGTATGACAGGTGAAAACCTCCTCTGCCTCATCGAAAGAAGATTCGATAACGTAGTCTACAGAATGGGTATGGGCGAAAGCCGCAGAGACGCAAGACAGCTTGTTGTTCACGGACATTTCGAAGTAAACGGCAAGAAGGCTAACATCCCTTCAATGATTCTTAAGGCAGGCGATGTTATCACTGTTAAGGAAACAAGCAGAAAGTCTGAAAAGATTAAGTCTCTTGTTGAAAACATGGAAAACAGAACAAGCCCCGCTTGGCTTGAAGTAGATAAGGCAAACGTAGTTGCAAAGATGGTTGCGCTTCCCAAGAGAGAAGACATCGACTTCCCCTTCGAAGAACAGCTCATCGTCGAACTTTACTCCAAGTAATAAAGCAATTCACTATCGGATGCGGAATCATAAACAAGGGAGGTTTTAGCAATGATCGAAATAGAAAGACCGAATATAACTACAGTCGAACTGAAATCCGACGGCTCTTACGGCAAGTTTGTAATTGAGCCTCTGGAAAGAGGATATGGCACAACACTCGGTAATTCACTTCGCAGAGTTCTCCTCAGCTCCCTTCCCGGAGTTGCGGCGACCAGCGTAAAAATTGACGGTGTACTGCACGAAATCTCCATAGTACCCGGTGTAAAAGAAGATGTACCGGAAATCATACTCAACATCAAGGCTATCACTGCAAAGCTCCACACAGACAGCCCCAAGACCGTAATCCTTGAGGCTACTGAAGAAGGAGAAATCACTGCAGGCGACATCAAGTGCGATGCTGACATTGAAATCCTTAACAAGGACCAGCACATTGCATACCTTGAAGACGGCGGAGTTCTCAGAATGGAAATCACATTTGAGCATGGCAGAGGATATGTGTCCGGCGAAAAGAATAAGCTCGCCCTTCAGAATCCCCCCATCGGCCTTATCTGTGTTGACTCAATCTACACACCTGTTTACAATGTAAACTACAAGGTTGAAAACACAAGAGTTGGCAACGTGACAGACTTCGACAAACTCACTCTTGAAGTATTGACAGACGGCACAATCTCGGCAAAGGAAGCTATATCCTTAGCTGCCAAGATTCTCAATGAGCATCTCAGTCTGTTTATAGACTTGTCAGATGACGCCAAGAAGGCGGAAATTATGGTTGACCGTCAGGAAACCATAAAGGAAAAAGTGTTAGAGATGACTATTGAGGAGCTTGACATGTCTGTTCGTTCCTTCAACTGTTTGAAGAGAGCAGGCATCGATACAGTCGAAGACCTCGTGAATAAGACAGAAGACGATATGATCAAGGTAAGAAACCTTGGTAAGAAGTCTCTTGAAGAAGTTATTCAGAAGCTTCATTCACTCGGTTTGTCCCTCAAGAAGGACGAAGACTAATTTTCCACATCAGTTTGGTTAAATGACCATTATACTCTAAAAGGAGGAAATGAATAATGCCCGGAACAAGAAAACTCGGACGTACTACAGACATCAGAATGTCTATGCTCAAGGGCCTTGTAACATATCTGCTTGAAAACGGCAGACTTGAAACAACAGTTTACAGAGCTAAGGAAGTTCGTGCACTTGCAGATAAAATGATTACTCTTGGCAAGAAGAACACTCTCGCTTCCAAGCGTCAGGCTCTTGCCTTCATCACAAAGGAAGAAGTAGTAGTTAAGCTCTTTAACGAAATCGCTCCTTCTTATGCCGACAGAAACGGTGGCTACACAAGAGTCCTCAAGATTGGACCCAGACGTGGCGACGGTGCTGAAATGGCAATCATCGAACTCGTTAAATAGTCGGGCGGGTAGCACCCGCTGGCAATTTCGCGGGCAATGTCTGCGAAAAGACGAGCGAAAGTAATCGCATAAATAACGTTTCCCCGATGTCAAACACCGACATCGGGGAAATTTGTCGGGAAAGCCCGACAGCAAGCTCGCGGGCAACGTCCGTGAAAAACGAGCGAAAGTAATCGCATGAATTGTGTTTTCCCAATGTCAAATGCCGACATTGGGGAAATTTGTCGGGAAAGCCCGACGGCAAGCTCACGGGCAACGTCCGCGAAAAACGAGCGAAGCAATCGCATAAATTGTGTTTTCCCAATGTCAAATGCCGACATTGGGAAAAGTTGTCGGGAAAGCCCGACAGCAAGCTCACGGGCAACGTCCGTGATAAGCGAGCGAAGTAATCGCATAAATTATGTTTTCCCAATGTCAAACGCCGACATTGGGAAAAGTGGCATTTTGATGTAAAATACAGCTAATATTTAACGAATAGATACAGACTTGTATCATCTTTTTTGAATTTGTGTAAATTAAGCCTAACCTTTGTTGACAAACAAATGATGTGAGATATAATAAAGATAAAGTAAAAATCAGAAGTCTATTCTGAAAAGAGGAACAGTATGGTAAAAGCAAATAGTAAAACGATTAAGATAATGCTCGTTGTCGCCGCGGTGCTTGCTGTCGCCGCAGGATTGTTCAGAGCTTTTCTTCTTGTGAATTATATTGAGCCTGATACAGGTTTCTATATCAGGGGTACAAATATGGGTACTGCCTTTGATGCCATAGTAATTGCACTTGTGGCTGTAATTCTTGTTTTTGGCTTTTTAACAAGAAAGAATCCTGCCCCCGAACACCTTGATTCAAAGAGCACTGTTGTTGTATTTACCTCGGCACTGTGCGCTTTCATGTATATATCTCTGTTTTTTTACGGAATATATAAGCTTTCGGGTATTGTCGGCGGAATGAATTATTTCCTTCTTGCCGAAATCGTATTATGTATCCCATGCTGCCTCAATCATATTTCGGTATGTTCTTCCGAAGTCCGTGCAAAAAATACTCCCCATGCACTTCTTGCCATGTCGGAAGCTGTGTTTTTTGCAGTGAGAGTTATCGAAGTGTTCATGGATAAAAACAGCCAGATAAATGTTTCTCAGCGTTCGCTTGAGCTTCTGATGCTTTGCTCCATGATGATTTTCTTCCTTCTTGAGGCGGGATTCCTTGTAAACAGAGAGGAAGGCAATCTCAAATCGCTGTCAAAATACCTTATGGCAGGAACGGCTTCAATGGTATTCCCTGTCATTGCGGTTCTGCCTTATCTTGCTGTGTCACTGTTCTGGTGCTTTGAGGCTCAGTTTGTGATAATGGATGTGGTGGAATGCTGCATTATGCTTTTCGCAGCCTCAAGGCTTCTTACACTAAGATTTGAATGATTTTTGTGCCGTACACATCGGGTGTGCGGCTCTTTTTTTCATCAAAAGTAAACATTTTTTTACATGGATGATGAAAAAATGATATGCCGGGGGATAAAATATCAATATGTTGTGATTGTCTGCCTGAGAAAACAATATATTTAGTGAATCGGCCTGCAAACTCGCCATGCCTTGTATAGCTTTAAAAATTTGCCCAATTGTATTGACAAGAAAGATGATTTCGTTTATAATAGATACGTAATTCCATATGTATAACTATGCCCATTTTTAGGAAAAGGTTGTACAAATCTATTAAAAAGGAGTGCAAACCCCATGAAAAAAGCGTTAAGCATAATTTTGTGCTTGGCAATGCTCATGTCTACTGTTCCGATGTCCGTATTTGCGGCACCTGCAGCAGTAACAACGGGTGATTCGGCAACTGAATTTACCCCTGAGCTTCCTGAATCACAGGAAAACGACAGCGAAAAAGCAGAACTCGCTGCCGACGGTACTGTATTGCCTGTTTCGGTAAGTCCGAAGAACGGCGAAACAGTTGACAGAAGATACCCTGTCGCATATTACACATTCGGCAAGAATGTTGTAATCGATGCAGACACCGTTACCCTTGAAAACGCAGGTAACGATGAAGTAGGCGGTGTATACTTCGACGAAGAAACAAACACAATCTGGGTATTCCCTGCAAAGCCCGAAACAACTGTGTCCAAGAACAATAAGGTTACTTATACAGCTTGGACTTCAAACTTTGCTACGGAAGACGGATCACTCCTTTCTTTCCCCGGTGTATCCTTTAACCTTGAAACCTCCATTCCTTCCGACGGTGAAAACATTATCCCCTTCGGTAACATGGAATACGGTTGGACTCCCTTCGACCTCGAAGTTGAAGAAGACTATTTCGCTGTTGTGGAAGATCCTACAAATCCCGATAACCACGTAACAGCACGTACATGGAAGAAGGGTGCTTCCAAGTGGCCTCATGCGCACGCAGACGTAGCTTGGACTCCCGGTGCTACATACAAGATTGAAGCAAAAGTAATGGCAAAGGATTTTGTAAATGATGCAGGTAATGGCGGAAACAGCGCTTCCGCAACTATCACTCCTGACCCCATTTATACAGTTCCTTCCTTCAGCTGTACAAACAAATCTCCTTCACATCCCAATCAGACGGTTACAATCTGTACTACATGTGGTAAGCCTGTCGACAGAGAACACGAAACTTCTTTCTCTGACCATCCCTCTCAGGAAAATGCTGCAAGTGTTTCTATCACAAGCGGTGTAAACAGCGGTTGGCAGACAATTTCCTATGAAATCACAGTAAGAGACAATGCTGATCTTACAAAGCTCAGAGCTCTCTCTATCTATTCCAACCCCGGTTCTAACTATGCAACAGAATTCTATATCGATGATGTTGCTGTATATGAAAAGGTAACTGTCACTTATGCTGCCGGCAGAGACTCTGCAAAGAAGTCTTCAAGAGACCAGACTGCCAAGAAGGGCTATAACGGTGATAAGATTGCTCTTCCCGATCCTAATACAAGATACCAGTCTACAAAGGCGGGTTATGTTCTTGACGGTTGGACAGACGGCACAAACGTTTATGCTGTAGGTGAAGAATATACAGTCAACGGTGCAGCTACTCTTACTCCTAACGTAGTTCCCGAAGGTGACGGTTATGATGTTACCTTTACTGTAGATGAAAAGTTTGCTGATAGCTATGCAGGCCCCGGCGTGCTTTCTATCGCTGTTGGTGAAGCACTTGATCTTACTGCAGATGAATTCAAGCTCGGTTCCGTAATCGGTTACTCTGTACTCGGCTGGAAGAACAAGGCTACAGGCAAATTCGTAACAAGCGTTTCCGGCACGAAGGGTGAAAAGATCGAACTCGTAGCTGTATACGAACTCAGAACAGGTATCGTTGTTGATACTGCTGCAAAGGCGGCTGAACTTGATACTGCTGCTTCTGCATCGGTATTCGACGAAACAGTTCCCGGTCTTAAGGTAACTCCTGCAGGCAAAGACCCCAGTGTAACCTTTGACGGTCTTGCAATTATTGCTGACGAATACTCCTTTGTAGACGTTACATATGTAAATAACGATACTCTCGCTGCTGCAAACGGCGGTGAAGTATACTTCTTCACAACAAATTCGACTGTTGACGCGGCGTTCAGCGCAAAGGGCACAAAGCTCGGCGAAGAAGCAGGTCTTGTTACATACAGATATGACCTCGGTGCAAGCGTTAACTGGGCAGACACATGTTCTGCAATCAGAATCGACCCCTATAACAACAATGTAGAATTCACAATTACAGAAATTCAGTTTGTTGAAAACGAAGTTGTTTCTGAAATCGCAGTAACAGATCTTGCTGTCCCTGCAATCAGCGGAACACCTGATGCAGAAGCATCCGTTCCTGCAGATGCTGTATATGCAATTGAAAGCATCGCATGGGATCCCGAATGCGAATACTTCGCAGGTTCTACAGAATATACAGTTGTTGTGAAGGTTGCGATCAACAAGAGCGGCTATATGTTCACAGAAGAAACTGCTGCACTCCTTAACGGCGAAAACGTAGATGTTGAAGTAACTGCTAAATCTGCAACAATTACCAAGACATTTGCTGCAACTGAAGCTCCTAAGGCAATTGATATAACACTTACAAGTGCTGACGCTATCACTGTAAACGACGGTACACTCGAGCTTACAGCTGACGTTGTACCTGTAAATGCAGGTGATGTGATTCTTCCCGGTACAGTTACATGGGAAATCACAGGCGGCGATGAAGATGTTGCAACCCTCGACGGCAACGTTCTTACTGCTAAGTGGGACGGTACTGTTGAAGTTACAGCTACACCTGACTATGATGTAACACAGACAAAGGCGTTCAACATTACAATCAGCGGTCAGGTTGGCTTCTATGTAACATATGATGCAGGTACAGCAGCAGCTGTTTCCAATATGCCCGGAATGGACAGAGCGAAGAGAGACTACACAGTTTCCTCCATGATTCCTACCCGCGACGGCTTTGCATTTGACGGCTGGACTCTTGAACCCGGCTCAGACGATGTTGTAACTGAACTTACAGTAACAGAAGATACAACTCTTTATGCAAGATGGATGAAGGGCGGCTATATCGCTCACTTTGATAACGAAGGCGATGCGATTTCCGGCACGGATGCATTAAAGGTTGCACTTGCTGACGGAAACAGCTTTGGTGCAAACAGTGTACAGCATACAGAACGTGTTGAGCTTGATGTTGAAAACAGCGAATTTGCAATGACACTTAACGGCGGTAACGACTTCTATATGACTCTTTCTGCAGGTTCTGCAAAGGCAATCAATCTTGATAATGTTTCCGCTGTCGAATACGGTTTCAGAACAGATGCTGTAGGTTCATTCGGTTGTACACTCTATTATGCTACAAAGGATGAAAACGGTGCTTGGATTGCTCCCGAATATGCTGCCGACGATGACGCATATATTGCTAACCGTATCGAAGGTCTGAATATTGCTGTTGACGGCAATGTAAACACACTTTATAAACTGCGCGTTGATACAACCGCAAGGGATGTATTCAGAGGTTATCTCAACCATGTACGTCTCGATATTGAAAACAGCCAGAACTTTGGCGGCAAGACAATTTACATGGACTATGTAAAGCTCATCGGTGCTGAATCTGTTGAAGCTGTTGAGCTTGACATTGATGAACCCAAGGCTTCCGATGTTGTATACGGTCTTAGTGCTGTTTCCACAGCATCCGACGCTTTTGAGATCAAGAAAATCACTTGGGAAGGTCCCGAACTTGTAGACGGCAAGTACTATGCAGGTGCATCCGAATATACAGCTAAGGTTGAAATCCAGGCTACAGCAGGTTATGCACTTTCCGATGTTCCCTCTATTGTAACAGTTAACGGCGAAGATGCTGAAATCGTTGTAAACGGTGACAAGGCAGTCGTTACATATACATTCCCTGCAACAGAAACTCTTGAAACCTTTGAACTCAGAGTTCAGCCTGCTGACGGTGCTCCCGCAGAAATTACAACTTCTCTCGGCACACTTCAGCTCGATAAGAGAATCTACGCTGCAGCGGGCGTTGTAATTCCCGACACAGACGTTTATTGGTCTGTTGATCCCAGCCAGAAGAAGTACGGTTGGGTTGATGCAAACGGTTTGGTAACAGGTAACACAGACTGCGACGCACTCGTTGTTACTGCAACCTCCAAGTACAACCCCACCATCAAGACTTCTATTGAAATCAAGATTTCCGGTCAGATTCCCGAAAAGAACATCTACTTTGCAGCAGGTACAGGCGAAGCAGTAGAAAATCTTCCTGCAGCTACTACAGCTAAGGATGAATATGTTCTTCCTATGGATGTGATTCCTACACGTACAGGCTACGCGTTCAAGGGTTGGTCCAAGGTTCTTGGCGGTGACATTGTCAAGGTTGATGATGTTAAGGCTGACACAACATACTACGCAGTATGGGGTTACGCTAAGGGCGAAGATTTTGACGGTACAACAGATGTCTTTAAAGAAAAGTCCAATGTAACCGGCACAACTCTTGAGGATGGAATTCTTTCGGTAAAACCTACAAACGGTAAAATCAACGAAGGTTTCATACTCCAGGCAGGCAGCGGTATCTTCGGTTCCAGAAACAGAATCAAGACAGATGATGTCGAATATGTTGAAATCAAGACTAATCTTGCCCCTGAAAACCTTGAAATCTGTGTATATGTTCAGACAAGTAACAGAACAGGCGGCGAAACTACAGCATGGAACGAAGCTGCTAACACAAGATTCTATTCTCATGCAAATTCAATAAAGAGTAATCCTGACCAGGATATCTTTAAGTACTGCACTCAGGAAGGTGACTGGTATATCTACAAGCTTCCCGCAAGCCTTCTCAAGCACTGGAATAACTACCTCAACCAGATAAGATTCAACTTTATCCAGAGAGATATGGAAAGCAAGGATTATGCTTGGCTTGAATACCCTGCAGATTTTGTAGCAAAATTTGACTACATCAGATTTGTAGGTAAGGATATTCCCGTAATGGATATCACCGGTATCGGTGCTCCCAAGGTTAAGGAAGAAGCTTCCACAACAGCAACAGCTAAGCAGGCTGATGCGTTCAAGGTAACAAGCGTTGAATGGTCACCTGCACTTCTCGGCGGCATCTTCTTCGGAAGTGCAACCGAATACACAGTTACAATGCAGGTTGAAGTACTCAAGGGCTACAACGGTTTCTCCAATCCTCCTGCAAGAGTAACAGTAAACGGCAAGGAAGCTGAGTATAAGAGAAATTCCTCAACAAAGGCAACAATCACATATACATTCCCCGCAACAGAAGACGTTGGTGAACTCGCACTCGTAAACGTATCGCTCCATGAAAGCACAGATGACGGTTATGTGACAGAAACCAAGCAGATCTTCTCGGGCGACGACTTTGATCTTACAAAGTTCAGCGCAACAAATAACCCCACAGGTAAGAGATGGACCGGCTGGTCTGAAACAGAAGGCGGCGAACTCATTACCGGCACAATCAATATCACAGAAGATACTGATTACTATGCTTATTATGAAGACATCACAGGTTATGACTTCTCCAATAAGTATCATAAGAACATCAAGAACGTTAAGGCATCTGAAGGCACAGCAGCATTCGACGGTGCTTGGGTAGTAGTAACTCCCGAATACGACGATTCCAATGCAGTTCTTACACTTGACGGTATGTTGATTTCATCTGCAGACTACGACTATGTAGAAATCATCTACGACGGCAGCCTTGAAGATGCAAACAACGAAAACAGATTTAACGAAACATTTGCTCCTGTTCTCAAGCTTAACGGCACACATGAGGCGGCAGTCATTGAGGCTGAACCCGTAATTGCAAGCAACAGAGTATCTTATAAGTATACTTACGACCTTACAGTTAACGGTAAGCCCGATACAATCACATCCTTCGAGCTTGCTCCTTACGCAGGTAAGCCTGCATGGGCAGTAACAAGCGTTAAGCTTATCCCTAACGCAGCACTTGAAGAATCGGCTGCAATTACCGGCATCAAGGCTCCTGAAACATGGCTCATGCCCGACGTGAGTGCAGAAGTAAATGAAGGCTTTGAAATCGCATCTATCGATTGGTCTTCTGAAGGCGGATTCAATGATGACGGTTCCTATAAGTCTGAAACAGCATATACAGTTACAATTGTTGTTAAGCCTACAACAGGTAACAAGATTACTCTTGAAGAAGCAACAATCGACGGAGTAGAAGCTGACAGCGCAGAACTCGGCGCAGACGGCAACCTCGTTGTCAAGAAGACTTTTGCTGCAACAGAAGCACTTGTTGACTTCACACTTACAGTTGAAGATGCTGAAATTTCCGTTGCTGACGGTACAGTAAAGCTCGTTCCCACATTCACACCTGCTGTTGAAGTTCAGACAGTAAAGTGGGCAATCGTTGAAAACGGTCCCGAAGGCAAGAGTGCAACAATCGACGAAAACGGTGTTGTAAAGGCTTACTATGACGGCGTTGTAAAGGTTAAGGCAACTGCTGATTACAATCCTCTTATTTCTGCAGAAGCTACAGTAACAATTACAAACCAGATTAAGAGCTTTGAAGTAACATTTGATCCCAATACAAAGTCAGAAGTTACAAATATGCCTGAAACTGTTAATGTTAAGCTTGACTACGTACTTCCTAAGGAAGCTCCCGTACGTCCCGGCTTCAGCTTTGCAGGTTGGGTTAAGTCTCCCGAAGATACAGCTCCCGTTGCAAAAGACTATATCACAGAAAAGACAACTTACTATGCACTTTGGGTACGCGGTTTACATTATGAATTTAATGACGAAAACGAAAACCCCGATAAGTCATTCTCTATAGGTACAGTAGAATATTCCAAGGTTGACACAGAAAACGGCGTGCTTGAATTCCAGCCCAAGATTTCCAGTTATAACAGCCTTGATACTACAACAATGATCAAGAACAAGGACAGTAGTCCTATGTTCAAGGGTAGCGATTATCCCATAGTTGTTGTTAGAATGAAGTCCACAATGGGCTCCAATGCAATACATAAGATTTACTACACATCCAAGGATGCGACAGGCAAGGATATTGTTGCTAACTTCTCTGAAGCAGAAGCAGTAAGCGTTAAGACTGCTATCACTGCCGGCGAATACACAGAAATCGTATTTGATATGTCTGTAAAGAGCGGTTGGTCTGACGGCTATATTACAGCAGTACGTTTTGACCCGATTGACGGCGATGCATCAATGGATCACCTCAACGCGGTTATGTCAATCGACTACATCAGAGCTGTAAGCTACGAAACAGGCGTTGTTGAAGTAACAGGTGTCGATGCTCCTGTTGCTAAGGCAGTAGCTGACAGAGATGCAGTTTCCAAGGATGAATCCAAGTACATTGTAACAGATGTATCATGGGAAGGCGGTCTCCTCTACGATAACTACTTTGACGGCGAAACAGTATACACAGCATGTGTAACCGTTAAGGGCGCAATCGGTTACTTCGTATCCGACGCTCCTACAAAGGCAACTGTTAACGGCAAGGAAACCAAGGACTTCTCCTATAACGCTGAAACAGGCGAACTCACAATCAAGTATACATTCCCTGCAACAGGCGTTCTCGAAAGCTCTACTGCTCACGACATCACACTCTACGGCAAGGATAATAACGGTCAGAACGTAGCTGAAGTAAGAACAATCTTCGAAGGCGACACATTTGACCTTGGCACATACAAGCCCGCAAACATCCCTGCAGGTAAGAGATGGGTCGGCTGGTCCGAAACAGACGGTGCTGCAGAAAACACAGCTCCCGAATCCTTTGTAGTTGATGGACCTGTTACATACTATGCAGTATATGCTGATCTTACAGAATTCAACTACAGCAACTATTACCATCAGTTTGGTACAGAAGTTAAGTTCGGTACAGGTACACTTAAGTTTGAAGACGGTCTTGCAGTTGTAACTCCTGCTTCAAAGATTGGTGACACCGCACTTATCACTCCTGCAATGAATATTGACGGCAGCGATTTCGGTCTTGTTGAGGTTTACTACAGTGCAACTCTCGAATCCGTACACAACACTGTTGAGTACGAAAATATCTTCAGCTCGCAGTTGAAGCCCGCACTCAAGTTCTCCACAACAGCTGCTCCCAACGAGTTCAGCTACTCCGGTACAATTGTATCCGTTGAAAAGGTACTTGTTGACGGTAACCTCTATCAGAAGTATACATATGATATGACAACTGCTCCCGAATGGGCAGGCAGCGTTGCTAAGCTCTATCTTGATCCTTACAACGGCTATCCTGTATGGGGCGTAGGTATCATCAAGCTTATCGAAAACGAAGTTATCTTTGATACAGCTGAAATCGAACTTGCTTCTCCCGAAGCATGGGCAACTCCCGATATCGCAGATAACGCATCCATCAACGATGAATACTTAATTACAGACCTCTCCTGGACACCTGCTTCTGACGTATTTGCTGCAAATACTGCTTATACAGTAAAAGTAACATATAAGCCTGTTGCCGGTTATAAGGTAAGTGTTCCCACAGCTACAATCAACGGCGAAGCTGCAACAGTTACAGATAACGGTAACGACACATACACAGCAAGCTACAAATTTGCAAAGACAAATGCACTCAAGGACGTTGAAGTTGTTATCACAGGCGCAAGCACTATCAGCTCCAAGGGCAGATATCTTGAACTCAAGGGTGCTACAGTAGCTAAGGACGGTTCTGAAATTCCTGTAACAGATGTTACATGGTCAGTAAGAAGCAAGGGCACAGACGTTGAACTTGCAACTGTATCCGAAAGAGGTAGAGTATATCCTCTCAGCAACGGTACAGTAATCGTTACTGCAACATCAGTTTACAATCCTGCAGTTTCTGCAACTCATGAAGTTAAGATCACAAATCAGGCTGATCTCGTTAAGGTAACATTTGATAAGAATACTCAGGCGGAAGTTGGCGGTATGCCCGAACCTGTATATGTATACGGTAAGTTCGAGCCCGAAGCTTACAGCATCACAAGAGACGGCTTCTTCTTCATGGGTTGGTCCACAGATGAAGATGCTCTTACACCTGATTCTTCCTTCAATATCACCGAAGACACAACACTCTATGCTAAGTGGGGTGCAGGTTACGAATGGTCGTTCGATAACAGTGCAACATCTCTTGCATTAGTATCAGGCAGAACCGCAACATACGAAAACGGTATTGCTACAATATCTGCTCCTACAACAGTGGGCAGCCAGATAGTTTCTGAAAAGGCAGGTCTTACAAGCCTTGGTCTTGAAACTTCGGTTCACACAGCTATTGAAATCAGAATTTCACTTCCTGTTGCTTCTCAGGTTAAGTATTACTTACGTTCGTCTGACGGTAACGGTGCAGAGTCTCCTTGGAATGAATCGGCTAACACTAATTCCATTTCTCAGTCTCTCTACCCCGCAAACGATCCCGGCGAGTTCCAGGTAATTAACTACAACCTCAGCAATCATGGTACTTGGAATACATATCCCCTCGTAGAACGTGTCAGACTCGACCTTCCTCAGGCAGGTCCTGACGGCGGCATGCAGATTGACTACATAAGACTTCTCTCCTCCGAAAGATCTGTTAAGTTCGACGGTAACGGCGGTCTCATTCCTCTCTACGGCGGCGAAGTAACATCCTTCAAGGAAACTTATAAGACAGGAACAATTACACTTCCCGAAGATCCCACAAGAGAAGGCTATGAATTCCTCGGTTGGGCTAAGGCTACAGAAGGTTACAGCAAGCTTTACAACAACAAGTTCACAGTAACCGATAACGTTACACTTTATGCAATCTGGACTCCTGCAGCGGTTCTCGATGAAGAAACAGTTGCGGCAGAAGGTGCAGATGTAACAGTAAATGAAGACGGTTCCGCTACAGTAACTTCCACAGAAACTACAACTCCTACAGTTGCAGTAGCTGATGAAATGGAAGTTGGCGAAAACCAGACAATCGTTGTTGAAGTAGAAGCAGATTACGCTTCCACAGAAAACGGCGATACAGTGCTCTCCTTCGTTGATGAAAACGGCACACCTCATGAAGTAGTTCTCAAGGAAGGCGGCCTTGACGGCGAAGAAACAATTATTGTTGACCTTTCCGAGGAAGGCTTCGAAGGAACAGTGACAGACGTTGTTCTTACACTTCCTACAGGTGTGGTTAACCTCCTTGATATCAACACTGTTGCATTCACAACAGAAGAACTCTCTGCAGTATTTGATGATACAGCAGAAGATGTAGTTTCTATCAATCCTACAGTTACAACATCTCAGGGCGGTCAGTCTGCACAGCATCCCGGTCACGTAACATATCCTACACTCGGCGGCGGTTCTGTTACTGAAAATCCCAGCACAACAACAAAGACACCCACCGACAAGAAGCCTGATAATCTTACTCGTCCTGCAGACGATGCTCCCATAACAGGCGGCAACGATAACCCCGGCACAACAACTCCTGCTGCATCTTCCAAGTTCCCGCTTACAAAGACTTACGACGGAAGATTCACAGACGTTACAAGTGCCAACTGGTTCTACGGTGATGTTGAAAAGTCCTACAGACTTGGTCTTATGAACGGTAAGAGCGATACAACCTTCGTTCCCGAAGGAACAGTAACTCTTGCAGAAGCTATCACAGTCGCAGCAAGAATGAACGCTATTTATAACGGTCAGACAATTACTCAGGGCACAGGCAACAGCTGGTATCAGCCTTATGTTGAATATGCTACAAAGAAGGCAATTATCACAAACGGTCAGTACAGCGACTACACAGCTCTTGCTACAAGAGAACAGGTTGCTCTTATGTTCGTTCGTGCACTTCCTTCCAGCTGGTATAAGGCTCAGAACCTCTTCCTTACAATTCCCGATGTTCCCTCTACAAGCTCAAGCTTTGGGGCTATCCAGAGACTCTATAACGCAGGCGTAATCACAGGTGTTGACGCGGCTTATAACTTCAAGCCCGCTGACAACATCAAGAGAAGCGAACTTTCTGCAATCATCAACAGAGTAGCTCTTGTGGAATCCAGACTCAGAGTTGTAACAGAAGACGAAAAGAACAGTAACATCAAGATTTTCGATACAACCGATATCATGAGCACACTTACCGTAGGTAACTGTGTAGAAAAGGAATGGACAGAAAAGAACGGTGGTGCTTATGCAGTTCCTGCAAAGGCAGACCCCGTTGTAAACGGTCTCCAGAACCTTCTCGGCGGTACAGTTGATGCAGATACATATAAGAAGGTAACAGTTGTTATCAGATCTGAATCAGAAGTTGTCGGCGCTCAGGGTCAGATGTTCTTCTGGTCTGATACAGTCCAGCTCAGCGAAGCAAACTCTGTAAGAGTAAGTCTTCCTAAGGCTGATGCTGAAGGCAACATCAAGATTGAATTCAAGATGGATACCAACGCTGCTTGGAAGGGTACAATGACAAACCTTCGTTTTGACCCCTTCAATGCAATGTTTGACTTCTCAATTGTATCAGTAACTTTCGAATAATCGAAACACTAAACCCCAGGGCGAAAGCCTTGGGGTTTTATCTTTGCATATAAAAAACGCTGATGTCGTAAGTGACATCAGCGGATTTGTTTTTTTAGATTAAAGGGAGCCTTTGATTGCGTCCCAGATTCTGTCGGCAATTGCCGACATTCCCTTGTCACCGGGATGTGCCGCAACGCCTGAATGCTCAAAGAGTCCGATTGCTTTCATCTTGTCGTCCTGACCCAAATCGCCGAGAAAAATGCAAGGCTGGTTTAAGCTCAGCAGCAATTTTTGAAATTATTTCGTCGCCAGGATGCTTCCAGAAGCCTGTCGTAAGTATTACTTTTGCCGTTCCTGATTTGTTGAAATAGGAGAAAAGCTTTTTAAGGCGGTCATACGGGGTTAGTTAAGCGACAGCAAGGGTATGTAAATTGCGAACACAGCCCGTGCGCTTGCTGTCGGGCTTTCCCGACTAGTATGCTTTGCCCCAGTAAACGAGCTTCTTGGCGGGCTTGCCGCAGCATACACACTTGTCGGAAAGCACTTCCTGCTCAAAGGGAATGCATCTTGAACCAACGCCTGTTGCAGCCTTTACGCCGTCTTCACATTCTTCGTCGCCGCACCACATTGCACGAACAAAACCGTCGCCGTTCTTTTCGATAGCTTCGTTGATTTCATCGAGTGTTGTACAGTCGTAGGTGTGCTTCTTTCTGTTTTCGATTGCGATGTTGTAAAGACCCTGACGCACTTCTTCAAGCTTTGCATTTACTGTTTCTACAATGCCTTCAAGAGAAGCATCTGACTTTTCAAGGTTGTGACGTGTGCCGATTACGCACTTGCCTGCTTCAATATCTCTCGGACCAAGCTCGATTCTTACGGGAACGCCCTTCATTTCATACTGTGCGAATTTCCATCCGGGGCTGTTGTCAGAGTCGTCAATGTGAACTCTGATACCTGCATCTTTAAGCTCGTTGTAGAGAGCATACGCTCTGTCAAGTACGCCTTCCTTGTGCTGTGCAACAGGAACGATAACTACCTGAATAGGTGCTACTGCAGGGGGAAGAACAAGACCGTTGTCGTCGCCGTGTGTCATGATGATAGCACCGATAAGACGGGTTGTTGTACCCCAGGATGTCTGGTGGGGATATACATCAACATTGTCCTTGGACTTGTATGTGATGTCAAATGCCTTTGCAAAACCGTCGCCGAAGTAGTGTGATGTACCTGCCTGAAGAGCCTTGCCGTCGTGCATGAGTGCTTCGATTGCGTATGTGTCTTCGGCACCTGCAAACTTGTCTGAAGGAGTCTTAGGACCCTTTACTACGGGCATTGCAAGGTCGTGCTCGCAAACGTCTGCGTAGATGTTAAGCATCTGAAGTGTCTCGTTTCTTGCATCTTCTGCTGTTGCGTGCATTGTGTGGCCTTCCTGCCAGAGGAATTCTCTTGTTCTGAGGAAGGGACGTGTTGTCTTTTCCCAACGAACAACGCTGCACCACTGGTTGTAGAGTACAGGGAGGTCGCGGTAGGAGTTGATGATCTTTGCGAAGTGCTCGCAGAAGAGTGTTTCGGATGTAGGACGAACGCAGAGACGTTCTGTGAGAGGCTCGCTGCCGCCGTGGGTTACCCATGCAACTTCGGGTGCAAAGCCTTCAACGTGTTCCTTTTCCTTGTTGAGGAGAGATTCGGGGATGAACATGGGCATGTATACATTCTGATGTCCTGTTTCCTTAAATCTTCTGTCCATAATGCTCTGGATGTTTTCCCAGATAGCATAGCCGTAGGGACGGATAATCATACATCCCTTTACGCTTGAGTAGTCAACGAGGTCAGCGTTCTTTACAATGTCTGTGTACCACTGTGCAAAGTCCACGTCTCTCGATGTAATCTGTTCGACTTGTTTCTTTTCTGCCATTTTATTTGAGTTCCTTTCCTACTTTCTTAAGGAGAAAGTAGGCAAAGACCTTTTTGACTTTGCACCTGCTTTTCCTTGTCTGAAAGCTGTGTATTTTTTTCTCGATTGGTGTTTCATTTTGGTCGGCATAAACGCAACCGACCAAAATGAGAGCAATTTTCGTTGTAGATTCTTTTAACAACTCAGTTCATGAGTGCTGTCATGTCCTTTGTGTATTCGGCAATCTTCTTGTCAACCGCATCCTTTGTCTTGTCGTTTGCAAGGTAGTAGAGCTTTACCTTGGGTTCTGTACCTGAAGGACGAACAAAAATCTTGTCGCCGCATTCTGTCACAAAGAGAAGTACATCGGACTTGGGAAGCTGTATTTTTTCTTCTGTGCCGTCTGCGTTCTTCTTGACGGATGCCTTGTAGTCGGAGAAGGAAATAACCTTTTTGCCGCCGATAACTGTGGGAGCGTTGTCTCTAAGTCCCTGCATGAGTGCCTTCATCTTGTCAGCACCGTCAACACCGGGGAATGCAAGGTTCTGAACACCTTCTACATAGTAGCCGTACTTTTCAAAGATACCGCAGAGTACGTCATAAAGAGTTTTACCCTGTTTTGCATAGAATGCCGCCATTTCAACTATAAGCATTGATGCGGAAACAGCGTCCTTGTCTCTTGCATAGCCGCCGCAGAGATAACCGTAGCTTTCTTCAAAGCCGAAGATATAGGTGTATTCTTTTGTTTCTTCAAACTCTGTCATCTTTTCGCCGATGAACTTGAAGCCTGTAAGAACTTCCATGAGCTTAACACCGTTAGCCTCGCATACTGCATCTGCAAGGGGTGTGCTTACGATAGATTTGATGACGCAGGCGTTCTTCGGAAGATTGCCCGTAAGCTTTCTTGCTTCGATGATATAGGAAATAAGCATTACGCCGATTTGATTTCCTGTAAGGGGGATAAACTCACCGTCGGATGTTCGAAGGATTACGCCTGTTCTGTCGGCATCGGGGTCTGTACCTACAATAAGGTCGCAGCCTTCCTTCTTTGCAATTTCAATGCCTGTTGCAAAGCCTTCCTTGTCTTCGGGGTTGGGACTCTTGACTGTCGGGAAATTGCCGTCGGGAATCATCTGCTCTGCAACGGTAAAGAGGTGCTTGAGACCTGCTCTCTTTAAAACTTCGGGAACAAGAACTGCGCCTGTTCCGTGGAAGGGTGTGTAAACAACCTTGAAGGAGTCTGCTACCGCAGGAATTGCATCGGGGTTGATTCTGTGAGCAAGAACAACCTGCATATACTTTTCGTCGATTTCCTTGCCGATGATGTTGATAAGTCCTGCCTTTACACCCTCGTCAAAGTCCATTCTCTTAACACCCGTAAAGATGTCAACGGAGTTTATTGCATCGGATACTATAACTGCCTGTTCGGGACTTATCTGTGCGCCGTCAGACCAGTATGCCTTGTAGCCGTTGTACTGCTTTGGGTTGTGGGAAGCGGTGATGTTGATACCAGCCGCCGCCTTCATTTCACGAAGAGCGTATGAAAGCTCGGGTGTTGGTCTTGGTGCATCAAATACAAATGTCTTAATTCCGTTTGCAGCAAGAACCTCAGCACACACTTTTACAAATTCGTCAGACTTTATTCTTGTATCGCTGGCAATGATAACACCGTCGCTCGCTCTGTTTTCCTTGTTTACAAGAACTGCAAGACCCTGTGTTGCCTGAGCAACGGTATATATGTTCATGCCGTTAATTCCTGCACGGATTATACCTCTGAGACCTGCTGTACCGAAACTGAGAGGTGCATAAAAACGTTCTTTGATTTCTTTCTCATCATTTTTGATTGCCAAAAGTTCGTCGCGGAGTTCCTTATCAAGCCCGTCAAAGCCGAGCCACTTTTCATACTGCTGTAAAAAGTCCATAACCAAGTCTCCTTTAAACGTTTATTTGTAATAATGATTTATTCCTGTTCCTGAAGCTGTGTGAGAGCTTTTGCAAGCTGGTCGGGGCAGCTTGTACCCTTGAAGCCGCAGGTGATGCCTTCAAGCTTTGCGATGGCAATGTCTACTTCCATGCCTTCGACAAGAGAAGCAACGCCCTTAGTATTTCCGTTGCAGCCACCCTCAAATTCAACGCTCTTTACAATGCCGTCTTCGACCTCGACATTGATTGCTCTTGAGCAGGTGCCGTGGGTAATATATCTTAAACTTGCCATATAAACCATTCCTTTTCTATTATATACCTATCTAATATATAAGTATATCATAGAAATTGTAAAAAGAAAAGAGTTTTTTGAAAGAATAATGCATTTTCTAATAAAAATACAAAAAATGTGGAAGTGTTCAAAATTATATGGTACAATATATCTGTATAAGTTTGTATTAATGCTTTGAAAGGAGGCACAAAATGCTGTCTGAAATGACCCTCGGTCAGTACTTTCCCGGTGATTCAATCATCCATAAGCTCGACCCGAGATTCAAAATTATCTGCATAATTTTATATATTGTGGCTCTTTTCTGTGCCGACTCCTATGCTGCATTTATTGCCATAGCCGCATCCACCGCAGTCATCGTGCTGCTGTCGGAGCTTAATATCGGCACCATTCTCAAGAGCGTAAAGCCGGTAATGTTTATCCTTGCCTTTACGGTGATTGCAAATATCCTCTGGACAACAGGCGAAAAACCGCTTGTCGAGTTCTGGATAATAAAGATTTACCCTGAAGGTCTGAAATATGCTTTTTTAATGGCACTGAGAATTGTTTGCCTTATCATCAGCACCTTTGTGCTTCTCACATACACGACAGCACCTGTTGCTCTTACCGATGCAATTGAAAGACTTCTTTCGCCATTGAAGAAAATCGGACTTCCCGTGCATGAATTTTCCATGATGATGACAATTGCCCTTCGTTTTATTCCGACTCTTATCGAGGAAACCGGCAAGATTATCAACGCCCAGAAGGCGAGGGGTGCCGACTTTGAAAGCGGAAATCTGCTAAAACGTGCAAAGGCTCTCGTGCCTATTCTCATACCCCTTTTCGTGTCTGCCTTCAGACGTGCAGATGAGCTTGCAGGTGCAATGGAATGCCGTCTTTACCACGGCGGCGACGGCAGAACAAGAATGAAGGTAATGAAGGCAAAGGCGTCGGACGTTCTTGTGCTTTTAGCGTTTGTTCTCTTTTGCTGTGCAGTTATTGCAACAAGATTTCTTGCAAAGGATATATTATGACAGAGTTTGAAAACAGAGCCTTTGGCGAAAAAATTGCCCTTACAATAATGTACGACGGCACATTCTTTCACGGCTGGCAGGTACAGAATAACGCAAAAAGCGTACAGGGCACCTTGCAGGACGGACTCGAAAAGGTGCTTGGCTTCAGACCCGATGTTACGGGTGTGTCGAGAACAGACTCGGGTGTTCACGCCAATAATTATGTCTGCCATATTCTGAAAGAGGGCGTGAATGTTCCTCCCGAAAGACTTGCGGCGGCACTTAATGCCCATCTTCGTGACAGCGGCATTGCCGTAAAGTCGGCAGAGCTTCGCGATGCGGATTTTCATGCAAGATATTCCTGTACGGCAAAGGAATATGTCTATAAAATCTGGAATGAGCGCTATGCCAACCCTTTTTACAGCGACAGGGCGTGGTTTTATCCCATAGAGATAGATATAGAAAAAATGCGCTTTGCCGAAAGCGAATTTGTCGGAACACATGACTTCCGTTCCTTTATGACTAAGGGGTCGAAAAACGAGGACAATACCGTGAGAACGGTGAAATATTTCAATGTAAAAAAAGAGGACGGACTTATGACAATCTCTGTCTGTGCCGACGGTTTTCTTTACAACATGGTGAGAATCATGGTGGGAACGTATGTTGACCTTGCAAGACGCGGTGCGGCCTGCGGCACGGTAAAGGAAATCATTGAAAAGTGCGAGAGAAAATACGCAGGGGATACAGCTCCTGCACAAGGACTATATTTAAACAAGATTTTTTATTAAGAGGATGACTTGTAATGTCAGAATATGTAGCTTTATACAGAAAATACAGACCCTCTGTTTTTGCCGACGTTGTAGGACAGGACCATATAACAAAGGTGCTCAGAAGCGAGGTTATGCAGGACTCGGTTTCCCATGCCTATCTTTTCTGCGGCTCGAGGGGAACGGGTAAGACTACCTGTGCAAAAATTCTTGCAAAGGCTGTCAGCTGTGAGAACCCGGTAGACGGCGATCCTTGCGGCGTTTGCGAAAAATGCCGTGCCTTTGACAGCTCCTTTGACTTTGTCGAAATGGATGCGGCGTCCCATAACGGCGTTGAAAACATAAGAGAACTTCAGGATAAAATCAACTTCCTTCCCATAGAAATGAAGCGAAGAGTATATATCATAGACGAGGTTCACATGCTCTCGACAGGTGCCTTCAATGCACTTCTCAAAACCCTTGAGGAGCCTCCGAGCCATATTATGTTTATCCTCGCCACAACCGAATCTCATAAGATTCCCGCGACTATTCTTTCAAGGTGTAAGAGATTTGATTTTCACAGAATAGGCGCCGATGATATCACAAAGAGACTGTCGTTTATTGCCGAAAAGGAAGGCATAGGAATCGACAAGGATGCCCTCAAGCTTATTTCGCTTCTTGCAACGGGTGCAATGCGTGATGCCCTTTCCATGCTTGAACTGTTTGTGGGAAGTACGGGCGTTACGAGAGAAATTGCCGAAAAGAGCCTCGGTGTTGTCGGCAACGAAATGGTACTGAGACTCATAAAGCAGATTGCCGACAGGGATGCATCGGGTGCACTTGAAACCATATCCGACTCCTATAATGCCAGCAAAGACCCGTCGGTGCTTTGCTCGGAGCTTGGCAACATGCTCAGAAATCTTCTCATAATGAAGTGTGCAAGTAAAAGTGTCTCATCGCTTGTTGATGAGTGTGCCGACGTTATAGAAACCCTCAGAAATGTTGAGGATAAGTTTACCCCCGAAAGATTACTTTACTGTACCGAAGTTGTGGAAAACACCGTATCAAAGCTTGCAAGATCGGGACTTTCGAGAAGAACTGTGCTTTAAATCATGGCAATGCGTCTTTGCGACAGCAGACTTTCCACAAGCCCCGAGGCGATGTTAGAGCGTATATCGGCACTTGAAACCATGCCGAGAAGCGTATCTTCGCCGGCATCTGCACCTGTCACACCAAAGGCAGAAACAAAGCCTGAAACCGAGGCTCCGAAACAGCAGGAAGCACCGCCTTTTGACGATGCTCCGCCCTTTGATTTTGACGATGTTCCGCCGCCTGTGGATGCACCGCCCGCATTCAGCGAGCCTTCACTTCCAAAGCCTCTCGGAAGTGATTTGCCGAAAGCAAAACCTGCGGATGATATGCCCGAAATGATAGCCTACGGCGACATTCTGGAGGAAATCAAGTCACAGAATATGATTCTTTACTCCATGCTCACCGATTCGAGAGGGTATCTTGATAACGATGTCATGACGGTAAAGGTAAACCCCATGGCTTTGTTTATGATTGACTCGGACAATGCCATGAAGCAGGTTGTTGTTGACTGTGCAAGTAAGATTCTCGGTTATCCCGTGACACTCAATCTTGTTGAGGACGGCGGGGATAATAAGAAAAAGTCGAATGATGACTTTCCTATGTTTTAAGTAAATAATTAATTAACCCCGACAACTTTTTAGATTTGTCGGGGTTGTTTATTGTCATCTAAAGGCTCCCTCCGGGAGGGAGCTCCCGACGGAGTCGGGTGAGGGAGAACACGTTACTACGGAGTTAATCTATGCCTAAAGTCTCTCAGGCTCCTTCCGTCACGCTTCGCGTGCCACCTCCCTCTCGGAGGGAGGCTTTTATATTTATCTAAATGTACTCGAAGACTACCCAAAATTCTGAGGAAGCTTTGATTCGTTCATAGCTATACCACCCTGTTCCTCTCTTCTCCCTTATAAAACGCCTTTATATTTTTTGCAACCTCAGAGACAAGTCTGACTCTTGTTTCATATCCGCCCCACGCCATGTGAGGTGTGAGAATTACGTTGTCGCACTTTGAGAGCTTGGAATACGGATGGTTTTCGGGGAAGGGTTCTGTGGAATATACATCGCATCCAAAGCCGTAAAGACTTCCGTCGAGAATTGCATCGGCGACGGCTTGTTCGTCAAGCACATTACCCCTTGCAACGTTTATGAGAATTGCTCTTTCCTTCATAAGTGAAAGCATTTCACGGCTGATAAGTCCCACTGTTTCGGGGCTTGACGGAATATGCACCGAGATGAAATCGGATTCACGCATCAGCGTTTCAAGATTGACACACTCATAGTCCTTTACGGGTGTTCTTTTATATGCAAGCACCCTGCAACCCATTACCTTTGCAATGTCGGCAACCCTTTTTCCTATATTGCCAAGACCCACTATGCCCCAGGTTTTGCCGTAAACTTCGTTGAAAGTCGGGGTGAGCTTATTCTGAATACCGCTTTTTGAATACTCGCCGCTTTTTACATAGTCGTCAAACACACGAAGGTGGTTTGTCAGCGACAGTGCCATGGAAATTGTGAGCTGTGCGACACATTCGGTAGAATACCCTTTTACATTGCAGACGGCAACGCCGTGTTCTTTGCAGTAATCTATATCAACATTGTCGTAGCCTGTGGCGGTGACGCAGATAAGTTTGAGCTTTGGTGCGTGGCATAAAATGTCGGCACGCAATTTTACCTTGTTTGTTACTATTACGTCGGCATCGGCAACTCTACCCGGTGCTTCTTCGGGACTTGTTGTGGGGTAGGATACAAATTCGCCCATGTCCGAGAAGACGGTAAGGGGGATGTCAGAGCCTAAGGTTTTTGCGTCGAGAAGGATTATTTTCATACTGCTGTTCCTTTCGGGGGTGTTTTTGTTATTTTAACACAAAGAAAGGAAAAAGTAAACACTTGACGTCAAATTGCAGATTAAAAAATGGCAATGGGTGTGAGCATATCAATTATCTTTTGGTATTGTGCGTTGTCTTGTAGCTTTGCATATGCTTCGCTTTTAAGCGCTTTAATTACCAAACCCGACTGGTTTTCCGAATGATCCTTTACTGCATCAAGAGGGGACATTTCGAGTCTGTTTACCATAAAAGCCGTATACATTCCGTCTTTGACAGTATCAAATTTTATGGCGTGTTTTGCTGATTCTTCAAGACAATCAAGTGCCTGTTGTTCTAAACCTAACATCATATAGTTATACGCAAGATATTCATAAAACTCCGAAAACCTTGTGTGATAAAAACCGCAATTCCCGTCGGGATACAGCAGTTTGTAACAACTAAGAACAAAATTATATGCCTCAATTTTTTGTTCGGGGGTATATCCGCCTTTGTGTATCATAGTACGTGTGTGTTGACCTATCATTTCGACGAACGTCTGGATGTTTCGTTGGCAGTATCTCACCGCATCCTCGCCTTCTAAGATTCGAGGCATCAATTCTTCTTGGGCAGTGGCAATACTTCCTGCCATTTTTGCATATTTTTTTGCCGATTCTGAATCTTTTTTTGAATAATAGTAGGTGAAGCACAGACACTGAATTGCACCGTCTCTTAAAGAGGTGTTTGTTGATTCGTCAAGTATTCGTTTTCCACATTCAATTATTTCATCTGCGTTTTTGTTTTGGTTTTCGGCACTCAAGGCGTACATTAAATCAAAGATTATTTCAAGGTCGTTTGGAAATTCCTTGTGCATTTGCCGTGTCAAAGCAACACGTTCAGTACTTTTACCTGCCCTGAAAAGCTCCATGTCTTTGTCACGCATTTCTTGTATTCTTTTTTGTTGTTCCGCCTTGCCGACACCCAGCAAATCGTCAACGCTGACATTATAATAAAATGCAATGGCGGGAAGCAGCACTATGTCGGGAAAACTCTCGTCACGCTCCCATTTTGAAACGGCTTGAACCGATATGTTTAAGTGTTGTGCTAAATCTTCCTGTGTGTTGCCTTTTTCTTTTCGTAGCTTTTTGAGCTGTTCGCTTAAATAAATATCCATTTTGTTGTTCCTCCAAAAAAGAATCAAGCGCTTGTTCAAGTATATTATAGCATTGAAAGAAATGGTTTTCAATAATCGCTTGGTTTATGAATTTGTGAAATTGTAAACGGATGGTTGAATTGTGTAAAAAGCAAATATAAAGCAATGCTTGATTATTAAACAATGAATTGATTATTGAAAAACGAGCAGCTCTGCGTTATAATACAATCACACCGGTGATAAAATTATGGAGGTGCTTTTATGCAACTTAATTTGGGACAAAAAATAAGAGAACTACGTCGTCGTGACGGCAGAAAACAAGAAGACCTTGCAAATGCTCTCGGTGTGACTTGCCAGGCTGTTTCCCGATGGGAGGCCGGCGGCGGTTATCCTGATATGGAGATTATACCTGTTATTGCGAATTACTTCGGTGTCTCTATTGATGAACTTTTTGGATATGACAATGTTCGTGAAAAACGAATAGATGAGATTGTCAACCAACTGACCGAAATGAATAATAAAAATAACGGCATCGATGTAAACATTAACGAGTGCATAAACTTGGCAAGAAATGCACTTGCAGAGTTTCCTGGAAATGAAAGACTTATGCTTTGCCTTGCATGGATTCTTTACACAGCAGGATATGTTAAATACCATGAGCATCATTTGACTGATTGCGAAGGCTACGATGTTTACGATGTTGAACGCCACCGAACATACACCGAATGGCAGGAAGCAATAACAATATACGAACAACTGCTACCCACACTTGCTAACGGTTCGGAACGCAACAAAGCAACAGACCTTCTGTCACAGTTGTATTTGAATATAGGCGAACACAAAAAAGTAATAGAACTTGCGAAAACGGTTCCCGAAATGCATTGTTGCAGAGAGTTTTTGGAAATTAAAGCTTGTGACGGAAAAGAAAGAGCAACAAAATATGCAGAAACCGCATTAAAGCTACTTAGCATAACATCTGAGCTTATAGGCGATGCTGTTGGCGCAAACTATGACAAAATAAGTACAGATGAAGCGGTCGCGTATATAAAGAATGCCGTAAATATCTTTGATGTTGTGTGCCCTGATGGAGAGTACGGTGTTTACAGAATGAATTCTGCTCGTTTATATCTTTATTTGTCAACACTCCAATGGCGTAATGGAGAATGTGACAGTGCATTTGACTCTCTTGACAAAGCATTAGAACACGCAAAAAAGTGCGAGCAATTCTCTTTGAATGCCGAGACAACTTATAATTCGCAACTATTAAAAAATGCAAAAATAAATCCTGATGGAAAAGATTTCAGCAGTTTTGCCTGTGAATTGCATACATATTTCCCATGGATATGTATTCCGAACAACGACGATGTGATTGCTGAAATGCAAGCTGATTCCAGATGGAATGAGTGGCTTGAAAAAACTTCAGGTAAATAATTTTCATTATTTAATTTTGAGAATTTTGCCGAAAACGAGAGAATTACGGTCAACGGCGAAATATATGTCCATTGGTACGATTGTATTACTGACTATGTACTATGATGCGGGTTATAAAAAAGCCTCCCTCTGAGAGGGAGGTGGCATTTTCGCAAGAAAATGACGGAAGGAGCCTGCGAGACACTATACTAATACGATGTTTGAGCTTTCGTACTCTCCCTCAGTCAGCAGTAGCTGACAGCTCCCTCTCGGAGGGAGCCTTTTTTTGCATCCCAAAAATAAAAATTATATTAAATTTCCCAAATTTTCTTTACAAAGCAAAATATATGTAGTATACTTATTAAGTAAAGTTATAGGTGGAAGACTATCCACTAACGAAAGGACGGAAATGACTATGGCAAAGTACATACTCAGCGCTTTTGCTGACGAAGTAACAAGCGTATTTGAAGACCAGCTTAAGTACCTTAATAAGCAGGGTATCGGCTACATAGAGCTTCGTAACCTTGACGGTACAAACGTATCTTCTCTTACCATCGAGCAGGCTAAAGAATACAAGGCTCTCATTGACAAGTACGGTATAAAGGTATCGGCTATCGGCTCGCCTATCGGCAAAATCGACATCAAGGGCGACCACGAAGAACACCTTAATCTTCTCAAGCACACACTTGACCTTGCTGACATTTTTGAAACAAAGAATGTTCGTATGTTCTCCTACTACTATCCCCAGGGAACAGATCGCCACGACTATAGAGATGAAGTTATGGCAAACCTCGAAAAGCTCCTTGTTGAAGCTGAAAAGAGAGGTATTAACCTTTGTCACGAAAATGAAGCAAGAATCTACGGCGAAGCTCCTTCTGACTGCCTTGACGTTATGAAGCACTTCGGCGGCAGAATGAAGACTGTTCTCGATATGGGCAACTTTGCTTTCTGCGGACAGAATCCCATGGAAGGCTACGAGCTTCTCAAGGATTATATTCAGTACATTCACATCAAGGATGCATTTTCTGACGGCACTATCGTCGCCGCAGGTACGGGCGAAGGTCAGATTGAAGCAATCCTTAAGCTTTTCAGTGATTACACAGACAGAGAAATCATTCTTACCCTTGAACCCCACCTTACATCCTTCAGCGGTCTTGACAAGCTCTCAAACCCCGAAGATATCAAGGTTATGAATGCTTATGAAACACCCGAACTTGCATTCGATGCAGCTACTCAGGCACTCAGAGAGATTTTAGCGAGAATTTAACTTACTTTTTCTTTGATAAAAAGAAAAAGTAAGCAAAAAGAAAATGATTCGGGACTGAGTTTCGGAATTAAACCGGAATGTCGTATACCCGAATGGAATACCGTTTGGTCGGCATAAACGCAACCGACCAAACTCAAAGAAAAAAGTTATGCACTCATTTTGCCGCGTGCCTTATATGCGGCAAAATGAAACTCCAATCGAGAAAATAAAATACAAATACCGATTTCGGAAAAAGTGGTGACAAATGCGAGTTCTTTTGCCTACTTTTCTCCGAAAGAAAAGTAGGAAAGGAACAGCTATGAAATCTCCACTCAAGATGCTTGCCATTGACCTCGGTGCTTCCAGCGGCAGAGGTATTGTAGGTAAGTTCGACGGCGAAAAAATCACACTCGAAGAAGTACACAGATTTACAAACGATCCCGTAAACCTTAACGGTGCACTTTACTGGGATATGTTAAAGCTCTTTACCGAAATCAAGAGTGCAATCAACTCCTGCGCACTCAGCGACAACAAGGACATCAAGAGCATTTCTATTGACACATGGGGCGTTGACTTCGGCCTTCTCGACGGGACCGGTCAGCTTATTGCAAACCCCTTCAACTACAGAAATCCTGCTCTTACATACGAGCTTATGGAAGAAGTATATTCCATTATCCCCAAGGATGAGCTTTACAAGATTACAGGTACACAGAACCTCAACTTTAACTCTATCTACCAGCTTTACCTCATTTCAAAGAACAAGTACCAGATGGAAAATGCGAAGGACCTTCTCTTTGTTCCCGACCTTCTCAAGTACTTCCTTACAGGTGTAAAGCAGACAGAATACACAATTGCATCCACATCCCAGCTTCTCGACGCAAAGACACGTAACTGGTCTTCCGAAATTATCGAAAAGCTCGGTTTCAACAAGAATATCTTCGGCGAAATCGTACAGCCCGGCACAGTTGCAGGAAAATTGCTTCCCGCAATCAGAGAAGAAGTAGGCGACATTGACGCTGACGTTGTTGCATGTGCATCCCACGATACAGCTTCCGCCGTTGTTGCAGTTCCCGCAAAGAACGATGACTTCGTATACATCTCCAGCGGCACATGGTCTCTCATGGGTAAGGAAATTCCCGAACCTTTGACAGGCGACGTTCCTTTTAAGTACGAAATCACAAATGAAGGCGGCACAGAAAGAAAGATCCGCTTCTTGAAGAACATTATGGGTCTTTGGATTGAACAGGAATCCAGACGCCAGTGGAAGAGACAGGGTGAAAATGTATCCTTCGACGAGCTTTCCAACATGGCTATGGCATCAAAGCCTCACGCTTGCTTTATCAACCCCGACTACCTTGCATTCCAGACTCCCGGTAATATGCCTCGCCGTATTCAGGAATTCTGCGAAAAGACAGGTCAGTATGTTCCTCAGACTAAGGGCGAAATCGTAAGATGTATCTTCGACAGCCTTGCAATGTGCTACAGAAGCACAGCCGAAAAGATTGATGAAATCACAGGCCATAAGGCACCCTTCATCAACATCGTCGGCGGCGGCACAAAGGAAGTTCCCCTCTGTAAGCTCACAGCAAGTGCTTGCGGCAGACCCGTTTATACAGGTCCCGTTGAAGCAACAGCACTCGGTAACATTGCAGTTCAGGCTATTTCTCAGGGCGAAATCAAGGATACAAAAGAAGCGAGAGAAGTTATCGCAAACTCCTTTGAAATTTCCTGCTTTGAACCCGAAGACACAGCAATGTGGGACGAAGGTTATGACCGATTCAACAAGATTGTTGAAATGACAAAGAACAGCTAATAATATAAAGTTATATATTAGGAGGAAAAACACAATGACAAGATTTGAATCCGCAAAGGAAATATATGCTTCCTATGGCGTAGATGTAGAAAAGGCAATGGAAAAGCTTGCCGGTGTTGCAGTTGCAATGCACTGCTGGCAGGGCGACGACGTTATCGGTTTTGACCATGACGGCCCCCTCACAGGCGGTATCCAGACAACAGGTAACTATCCCGGTAAGGCAACAACTCCCGAACAGTTGCTTGCAGATATGGAAAAGGCAATGAGCCTTATCCCCGGTAAGAAGAAGCTCAACGTTCACGCTTGCTATGCTATTTTTGAAGAAGACGGTTTTGTAGACAGAGATAAGCTCGAACCCAGACACTTCAAGGCTTGGGTAGACCTTGCAAAGAAG
>JAGAUT010000032.1 GCA_017620655.1 Clostridia bacterium
ATGTGGATTCATCCATAACGATAAGTCCGCCGGAACCCATCATAGAGCCGATAGCAAGGAGAGAATCGTAGTCGATGGGAGTGTCGATAAGGGAAGCAGGGATACATCCACCGGAAGGACCACCTGTCTGAGCAGCCTTGAACTTCTTGCCGTTAGGAATACCGCCGCCGATTTCCTCGATGATTTCGCGTAAAGTTGTACCCATGGGAACTTCAACAAGACCTGTGTTGTGAATCTTACCGCCGAGAGCAAATACCTTTGTACCCTTGGACTTTTCTGTACCCATAGATGCAAACCAATCAGCACCGTTTACGATAATCTGAGGAATGTTTGCATATGTTTCAACGTTGTTAAGAACGGTAGGTCTGCCGTAAAGACCCTTAACAGCAGGGAACGGAGGACGAGGTCTGGGCTCGCCGCGCTTACCTTCGATGGATGTCATAAGAGCTGTTTCTTCACCGCAAACGAATGCACCTGCACCGAGTCTGAGTTCAAGATTGAACTTGAAGCCTGTACCGAAGATGTCATCGCCTAAAAGTCCGTATTCCTTAGCCTGGTCAATAGCAACCTGAAGTCTCTGAACGGCGATAGGGTATTCAGCACGAACATATACATAACCCTGGTCAGCACCGATTGCATAACCTGCAATTGCCATAGCTTCAATAAGAGCGTGGGGGTCGCCTTCGAGGATGGATCTGTCCATGAATGCACCGGGGTCGCCTTCGTCGGCGTTACAGCAAACATACTTCTGACCGCCGTCCTGAACGAGGGTTCTGGCGAGCTTCCACTTCTGACCTGTGGGGAAGCCTGCACCGCCACGACCTCTGAGACCGGATGCGAGGATTGTGTCAATAACTTCTTCAGGAGTCATTTCTGTAAGAACCTTACCGAGACCCTGATATCCGCCTGTACCTATGTATTCTTCGATGTTTTCGGGGTCGATAACACCGCAGTTACGAAGAGCTACTCTCTTCTGCTTCTTGTAGAAGCTTGTGTCGCTGAGTGCTACGGGCTGGTCATCAGTCTTTGCACCGTCTGTTTCATCGTAAACAAGACGCTGAACGGGACGACCCTTGAGAAGATGTTCGGAAACGATTTCGGGAATGTCGTCAGCTGTAACACGGCTGTAGAATGTACCTTCGGGATAAACGATAACTACAGGACCGAGAGCACAGAGACCGAAACAACCTGTCTGAACGAGCTTGATTTCGTTTTCAAGACCGTTAGCTTTAAGTTCCTGTTCAAACTTTTCGTGAACTGCAACGCTTCCGGAAGAAGTACAACCAGTACCGCCGCAAATCAATACATGTGAACGTATCATAATTTAGTTTTCCTCCGTAATTATTTCATTGTGTATTCAGCAACGGGTTTGCCGCCCTTGATGTGCTGTTCGATAACCTTCTGTACCTTGTCTTCAGACATATGCACATAAGTAACCTTTTCTTCGCCTGCCTTGTAAACTTCAACAACGGGTTCGTACTGGCAAATGCCGATACAGCCTGTCTGAAGAACAGTAACAGTGTCGGAAAGACCTTCCTTTGCAACAGCTTCAACGAAAGCATTAAGAACGGGTCTTGCACCTGCAGCGATACCGCAAGTTGCCATACCTACAACAATTCTTGTTTCGTTTGAGCCTTCACGAAGGGAAACCTTGTCCTTCATCTTGTCTCTGATTGCAGAGAGTTCTGCTAATGATTTCATTTTGGGTTCCTCACTTTCTTAAGATATATTATATTTTTCTTTTAAAAACTCAGTTATCCAGACGAGAACATCCGGTACAGATAACGGGATGTCGCCGCCCAGTGTTTCTCTTATTTCTCTTGTGTCAAGAAGAACATCAAGAGTGTCGGATTTATGGGTAAATATTAAATCTATTTCGCCCATACCCTGTATAAGAGTTACAATAGTATTTATTATGTCGCCAAGCGGAGTAAAATCGAGATGATTTTTATAAAATAGAGCTGAGGTTACGGTTCCGTGGTCGTCGGGATAATCCTTTTCACTTTTTGAAGTGATGGTAAGATTACCGCCCGTCTGTTCGGCAGCCATCATAAACAGGGGAATGCCGAGACCGACCTTTCTGGTAGTTCTGCTTGTGGTAAAGGGACTGGTCACATTTTCTACCATTTCCTTTGACATACCGCAGCCGTTGTCGGAAACCGTGATACGAAGTGTCTCGTTTGTTTCTTCAAGGTCTATTCTTATAAGCGTTGACCTTGCCGTTACTGAATTCTGGGCAATATCAAGAATGTTAAGTGATAACTCTTTCATTTTGTACCGCCTTTCAGATATTCAAAGAGCCTGTGTCTTACCAAATCCGAGCTGTAAGGCTCGTCGTCAAGCTCTATGTAGTTTTCAGCTTCGTTTATACTCCATAGGTTGTGAGCGTCGGAATTGATTACCGAAGCTTTATCACAAATTTTCGGATAGTCGTTTTTGTACTTCTCAATATCCTCTGATGAGTTAAATTCAATACATGAAAAATCGGGACTTTCGGGGATGGTACCGAGTATTGATACAATACCGTTTGCCATTCTGTCGATGTGGGCAGGGTAGACGACAGCATCAAAGCTTCGTGCAAGAGCGACTGCCTCATCAAGTCCGAGTGATGTTGCCAAGGGAAGAAAGTTTTCTTCAACCGCCACAACATTGTCTTCTTCATCCATGTACATCTGCTGTCCGTAGAGCTTTACGTTGTTTGGAAAACTCAGTCTGTACTTCTGAACCTCGTCGGAAAAAGCTTTTGCCTTTTCGAAATGTTCAAATAAACAGATAATATGTATGTCTTCCGCCGTTGTAAGCTCCATTCCCGCAACACCGATAAGACCGTGCTTCTTTGCAACCTTGATGAAGGTTTCGCAGTTGCCGCAGGTGTTGTGGTCGGTAAGTGCTACGATATTAAGTCCCTGTAACATTGCCATACCGCATATGTTATTGGGTGTCATATCATCGTCGGCACAAGGGGATAGACAGGAGTGAATGTGCAAATCGTAATAGTACTTGCTCATTTGAGTGCCTCATATAAAAGTGTACATATTGTATAAGCACTTTCACTTGAAGAAAGAACGTTGATTTCCTTTTCCTTTGCAAGCTCTATGAACTCGTCGTCGGGTTTTACGTTCTCTGCAAGAATTACGCAGGATAAATCAAGTAAGGATGCAACTGCAAGTACGTTGACATTTGACATGATAGTCACAAGACACTGTCCTTCTTCACCGTGGCCCATAACCCAGCTTAAAAGGTCGCCCGTGTAAACTCCGGTTATGTCTCTTTCGGTGTCTGCTTCGACAAGCAGCGTAAAGGAGCATTTTGAAATAATGTCCGAAACTTTCATTAAATGTCACCGCCCTCGTTTTTTGCTTTATTCTTTCTTCCGAGCATAAGACAGTCTGTAAGGACTGCGTTTCCTTTTGCAACATCCTGTGAGAACGCCATACAGGTAGGTGAGCCGCAGGCACCGCAGTCAAATTCGGGAAGCACGGCGTAAACCTCCTGCGCCTTCTTCATAAGACTCATTGCCGCCAGCATGTCTGAACCTGACTTTGTAACGGAGTTCATCACAAACATGTCGGTAGAGAACTGCTCGGGAAGATTTTCGATAACCTCTTTTGAGTATCTTGACTGCATAACAGGCAAGTATCTCTTGAGGTTCTGGATTTTAACCTTGGCAATATATGGGTTTTCAACGGTAAGTACACCGCCGACACAGCCGCTTGAGCATGCATTAAGCTCAATAAAGTCAAGGAAAGGATAGTTGCCGGTTTCGAGTTCATCAAGAACCTTTATTATGTTCTCAATGCCGTCAACGGCAAGATATCTGTCATTTAAAAGGGAAGTGGCTTCACCGCCCGAAACTGACCAACTCATACCTATCATACCGACACGCGATACGGGAAGCGGCGGGGTTTCTTTTTTCATAATGCCGATAAGCTCAAAATAAACATCACTCATTGATACAACATAGTCGACATTTTGCATTTCACCTGCAAAGCCGTTTTTGACATAACTTGTCTTTGCGGTACAGGGAGATATGAAAACCGTAACTATGTCTTCGTCACGAAGGTCGGGATGTCTTTCCTTCGCCTGGTCCTTTGCCATATTTGCCGCAATGTCCATGGGGGACAGTATGGGAATTATGTTGTCGCAAAGGTAGGGGAAACGCAGTGAAATAAGTCTCGTGACTACGGGACATGCCGAACTTATGACGGGATGCTGTATATCCTTTCGAGCAAGATAAAGTCTTGTGTACTCCGTAACCAGCTCTGCGGCACGTGCAACCTCAAAAACGTGATTAAAGCCCATGTCAAGAAGACCTTGCAGCAGATAATCGACATCGTCAAGATTTGCAAACTGCCCGTAAAGACTCGGCGGCGGAAGTGCAATTACATATTTCTTGCCGAAGGGGATGTCTGAAAGCTTGTCGTTATTGGCGCGTTTAGCCTTGTGAGGACAAACCATAATGCACTGACCGCAGTCAATACATCTTTCCGAATCAATAACGGCTCTGCCGTCTCTGATTCTGATCGCCTCGGTGGGACAACGTTTCAAGCAGGTTATGCAGCCCTTGCATCTTGAAACGTCAAGGGAAACAGAATGCTTGTACTCTTTCAAAGTATTCACCTCTGGGGTATTACTGTGATTGTCAGTTTAGTACCTTCTCCAAGCTTACTGTCGATGTCAAGATTGTCGGAATATCTCTTGATATTGGGAAGACCCATGCCCGCACCGAATCCGAGAGAACGGATGTTGTCGGGTGCTGTGGAATAGCCTTCACTCATTGCAAGACCAATGTCTGCAATGCCGGGACCTTTGTCGGTTAAAACGATTACGATTCTGTCGGGGTATACATAAAGGTCGGCAACACCGCCGCCAGCGTGTATAACCATGTTGATTTCGGCCTCGTACATGGCAATTGATACTCTTCTTATGGTATCAGCATCAAAACCGATACTGCGGAGAATCTTTTTTACCTGAACTGAAGCTTCGCCTGCCGACGAAAAATCGTCGCCGTGAACAGTAAAGGAATAGGTAAGGGGAGTTGAGTTGTCCATTGTCTATACCTCATTCGGACAAAGTCCGCCGCTGTAGAGAATGCCGCAAGCGTCAAACATACGCTTGGGAGAGGAAAGAAGAACAATGTCTGCTTCCTTGGCAAGCTCAATCATTTCATCGGAAGGGTTCTTGTCGCGGACAAAAACGATACATCTCATGTCCATCATCATTGCAGTTCTTATAACCTGGGGATTAACAAGTCCAGTAAGAAGAACTGCCTGATTCTTAACATAAGCAAGCACGTCGCTCATCATATCGCTGCCGCAGGCAGAATGAACCTCGTGTGAAATACTTTCTTCACAACAGAGTACCTTTGCGTCGAGTAAGGTTGCAATTTCAGAAATTTTCATAAATAAAACCGCCTTTATAAAAGGTTTGCGATTTATCGGTGTTATGCAGAGTACTTTTCGATGATACCCTTAACGTCGTCGGGAAGAAGTCTGCCGTAAACGTCGGAATTAACAAGAAGTACGGGAGCAAGACCGCAAGCACCTACGCAGCGGCAGGATGTAAGTGAGAACTTACCGTCGGGTGTACAACCGCCGTCTTCGATACCGAGAATCTGCTTAAGCTTGTCAAAGAGGTCGCCTGCGCCCTTAACGTAGCAAGCAGTACCGAGACAAACAGAAAAGTTGTATTCGCCCTTGGGATTAAGGGAGAACTGAGCATAGAATGTGACAACCTCGTAAACCTTTTCAAGGGAAATATCGAGACCTTCAGCAATCTTTGTCTGAACTTCGATGGGAAGATAACCGTAAACGTCCTGTGCCTTCTGAAGAATGGGAATAAGGGCACCGGGCTGGTCCTTGTGAGCTGCAATAATTTCGTCGAGCTTTGCAGCCTTTTCTGCTGTATCCTTGAAGGGTACAGATGAAATTGTAGTTGCCATTTAAGCATACCTCCTGATTTTAATATTTCATGTTGTTAATTATATCACAATCATTTATAAAAATAAAGAGGTAAATATAAAAAAAATCATCATTTTGAGATGTTTTTCTCACTTTTTTTACAAGAAACCTTAAACTGTAAACGAAATGTGAACGCTTAACGGCAAAGATATTGAAAAATCACTAAATTGTAAAGTTGGTTATCCTAGGCTAAGCACAACTTTTTGAACAAAAAATTAACTTGTCTTTCAAAATGATGTAATAATCGGAGAGTAAAATGACTACATCTGCACATGAGTTCGAAACCTTCCTCATGTAAAACAAAACTAAAGGAGCAAATTTTATGAAAAGCAGAATTAAACACACTACACATGCAGCTATAATTGCTGCAATTTACGTTGTACTTACCTATGTTTCAAGCATGCTGGGACTCGCAAGCGGTGCAATACAGTGCAGATTATCTGAGGCACTTTGTGTTTTACCGGCCTTTATACCTTCAGCGGTTCCCGGATTGTTTATAGGATGTATTCTTTCAAATGTTTTTACTGGATGTATGGCATTCGATGTTGTCTTTGGTTCGATTGCGACTCTTTTGGGTGCTGTTGGAACATATTATCTTTCAAAACATGCTGCTAACAGGTATACGTTTCCTGTGCCACCTATTCTTTCAAATACGTTGATTGTACCGTTTGTTATCAAATATGCATATGGTTCAGAGGGTACAATATGGTACTTTTTCTTAACGGTCGGAGCAGGTGAAGTTATATCCTGCGGAATTCTGGGCATGATTCTTTACAATTACCTTAACAAAAAGTCAAAGTGGCTGTTTTAATAATGAATTTTTGAGACTGCAGTGTGAAGGACATTGCGGTCTTTATTAGTTTGTGTTCCATTGTTGACTTTTTGTTTGAGTTGTGATATCATAAATCTGTATAAGTATGTAAATGATTATCAAAATTGGGGCATATCATTTTTATGAAAATTTTTGAATCTGATTATAAAAACTCGGAAAACAAACAAACTGTTTTAGCATTTGGAAATTTTGACGGCGTGCATATAGGACACTGCTATTTATTGAACGAAGCAAAGAAATACGCTGCTGAAAATGGATATTTGTTTGGTGTGTATACTTTTGTTGACAGTCCTAAATTCCGACTTGCAAACCACTCGATTCTAACTGATTTACAGGGGCGCTTATCTTTTATCGATTATCGTGTTTTTCCGGATTTTGTGTACCTGGAAAAGTTTGATGATGTTAAAGACATGGATCCTGCCGAATTTGTCAAGTACATTGTTTTAAAATTTAATGTAGCTGCGTGTTTTTGCGGCGAGAATTTCTCTTTTGGAAAATATGCATCCGGTTCTTCGCAAGACCTTGTATCCCATATGAACCAATTTGGGCGGCATACGCATGTTGTATCTTCACTTTCCCATGAAGGCAGTATTGTTTCGTCAACTTTAATCAAAACACTGTTGCAGGAAGGTAATGTTGAGCTGGCGAGTCATCTTTTGGGTTCACCATATGGTTTTACTTCTAAGGTTATTCACGGTGCGCATCTTGGTCACACTCTTGGATTTCCAACAGTAAATCAGATTATTCCCAAAAGTCTTGTGGTCCCAAAATACGGTGTATATGCTACTTCTGTGATTGTAGACGGCACGGAATACATGGGTGTTACAAACTTCGGCGTTAAACCAACAGTTTCTTCTGACGAAACACCTGTTGCAGAGACACACATCATTGATTTTGAAGACAATGTTTACGATAAACATGTCGGCATATATTTCTGTAAAAGACTTCGCGATGAAAAGAAATTTTCATCTCTTACAGAATTGAAGAAGAACATTGCAGAGAATATTGTGCAGACAAAGAATTATTTTGAGGAGTATCATGAGTAGGATAAAATTTATTTTGATTTATACTTTGATATCGCTTGTATTTGTTTTTGATATTGCAGCTGAAGCTGATGTTAAATCCAAGACTCCGTTTACCTTTGACGGGGTGTCTCTTGCTGAGTTTGCTTCGGTTGAAGATCAGCCCGAAATTGTTGGTACAAGTGCATATGCTTTTAATTTGAATACAGGTACTGTTGTTTTTGAAAAAAACTCACTTGAAACTGTATATCCTGCATCTACAACAAAACTTTTGACTGCAATTGTCGCTTTTGAAAACATTGATGATCTTGATGCTCTTATAACTGCTTCTGAAAGTGCCGTAAGAAAAACACAAGGCTCGAATGTCAGAATTTCTGCAGGAGAGTCCTATACGGCAAGAGAGCTTCTGAATGCACTTTTGATTTCCGGTGCCAATGATGCAGCACTTGTTCTTGCTGAATATGTTGCTGAAAGTGAAAATGAATTCTGTAAGCTTATGAATCAAAAAGCGGTTGAAATCGGAGCGGTTAATTCTCATTTTGATAATGTAACCGGCTTTCATAATGATTCGACTGTTACAACAGCCCATGACATTGCTCTTATTGCTCAATATTTTTATTACATTCCAGAACTGTACGAGATGAGTGATACTACAAGGTTTAATGACTCTGAGAGACTTAAAAGAACTTTGATCAACAGAAACCTTTTACTCTCAAGAGCAACAACTGACAAGTATTATTACAGCTCTGCCGGCGGTATGAGTGTCGGAAGCACACCCGAAGGCGGTCAGTGTATTGTTTCAACCGTGACATCGAGAGACGGTCAGATATATTTATGCGTTGTCATGAACTCAATGGAAGAAGATAATATTAATTACGCATACAAGGACATTATTTCAATTTTTAAATTCTGTACTGATAATTTTTCCTATCAGACTGTCGCATCTACCGGTGATGTAATGTGTGAATTGCCGGTAAAAAACGCTGTTGATGTTGACCATTTTGCGCTATTTCCCGACTGTGACGTTCAGATGCTGCTTCCCAATAATTTGGATTATGCCAATGAGATCAGCCTTGAACAAAGGCTTTATGTTGATAGTGCTGAGGCTCCGATCAATAAAAAAGATGTATTTGGCGAGGTTGTTGTAAAATATAAGGATACAGTTGCCGTAGGACGTGCAAAGCTTGTATCCGATGTCAGTATTGATAAAAGCAATGTTCTGTATTTCTTCAGTCGAATTGAAAAGATTGTTACAGGAAAATGGTTTGTAGCGTTTGCAGTAATTGCTGTTATTATTTTTGGGTTATATTTTGGGTTGTCTGTATACTATAAGTACTTTAAAAAGAACAAGTATACCGGCAACAGGCCGAGATACAGGTGATTGATTTTGAAAAAAGGTATCTATAGACACTATAAAGGCAATTTGTACGAATTGATTGATGTTGCTGCACATTCTGAAACACTAGAGCAGATGGTTGTATATAGGGCCATGTACGGTAATTACGATCTTTGGGTGAGACCACTCAGCATGTGGAATGAAGAAGTTGAGTATAACGGAAATACAGTTCGTCGTTTTGAGTTTGTAAAATAAAATTGTTTATGAATGGATATGTTTCTATGCTTAAAGGTGTTGAAAGTTCGCAAAGTATTAAAAAAATGAATTATGATGAGCTTGACGTTCTTTCAGGTGAGATTCGTGAAGAAATTCTGAATGTTGTTTCTCAAAACGGGGGGCATCTTGCATCTAATCTTGGCGTTGTTGAGCTCACAATTGCATTACATCGCGTGTTTGATTTTCCGGAGGATAAGCTTATTTTTGATGTAGGTCATCAGTGTTATGCTCATAAACTGTTAAGCGGTAGGGCCGACAGATTTGACACAATCAGAAAAAAAGATGGGCTTTCAGGTTTTACAAACCGCTTTGAAAGTGAATTTGATACTTTGACTGCCGGTCACAGCGGACCATCAGTTTCTGCAGGATTGGGACTTGCAAAATCAAATAAAATTCTTGGCAAAGATAATTATGTTGTATCGGTGGTTGGAGACGGTTCATTTACTAACGGCATGATTTATGAGGCCCTTAATAACTGTTGTGATAAGGAATTAAAATACATAATTGTTCTGAACGATAACGAAATGTCAATATCCTCGAATGTCGGAAATTTATCCAAGTATTTTTCTAAATTCAGAACGAGTAAAAAGTATTTTGGGTTCAAAAGGAATCTTAAGAGATTTTGTATGAGAATTCCTGTAATAGGTATAGGGTTGGTCAGGTTTTTCAGTTCAATCAAGGAATTCTTTAAGAAAGTTCTCTTGCCAAACAACAGCTTTTTCTCTGCGCTTGGAATTAAATATTTAGGTCCCGTTGACGGTCATGATATTCAAAAACTTGAAGATGTATTGAATGAAGCTAAGAGTGCAAACGAATGCTGCTTTGTTATTGTAAAGACTCAAAAAGGCAAGGGATATGATAAAGCTGTTGAAAGGCCTGAAAACTATCATTCGGTTGGAAAATTCAACTTGGATGAAGGCGTCGTAAGCGGTACATCAGAGTGTTTCTCCGAAGTGTTTGGAAGTACGATTGTTGAAAAAGCATCTGAAGACTCATCGATCGTTGCGCTGACTGCTGCCATGTGTGACGGCACGGGACTTTCGGCATTCAGCAAAACATTTCCTGACAGATTTTTTGATGTAGGTATTGCCGAGGAGCACGAACTGGCGTTTGCATCCGGTCTTGCCGCAGGCGGCATGAAACCGGTTTGTGCAGTATATTCTACTTTCGCTCAGAGGGTGTATGATCAGGCGTTTCATGATTTTGCCATTCAGGGATTGCCGTGTGTTCTTGCTCTTGACAGATGCGGCTTTGTTCCGGATGACGGAATTACTCATCAGGGGTTGTTTGACGTATCTTTGTTTTCATCTGTACCCGACTGCACAATTTATTCTCCTGAAACATATAAAGAACTTAAACGCTCCATTGATAAATCTCTATGTGAAAAGAGTGTTTCTGTTGTCAGATATCCAAAAGGGAAGATGACAGAATATGATAGAAGCAAGTTTGTTTATAACGATTCATGTGACGTATGTGTGTGCGGAAATCCTGATGCCGACGTTGTCATAGTTTCATATGGAAGAATAACGGCTGAGGCTTATAAAGCATTGGAAAAGCTGCAAAAGTATACATCTGTTTTGCTAATTAAGCTTGTTAAAATCTATCCTGTTGATTTTGATACAATTCTCAATGCAGCTGAGAATTCTAGGCTTGTATATGTTCTCGAAGAAGGTATTAAGAGCGGCGGAATTGGCGAAAAGGTCGCTGCTTATCTTTCGGGCAAGTATAATGGAAAGGTCGTTATACGGGCTGTTGATAATGAGTGTGCTTTCCATGCTTCAACAGAAGAACTGATTGACTATTTTGGTATGACTTCCGATAAAGTATTTAAAGAAATTTGTGCAAATATTCGTGAAAATGAGGTATAACATGCGAAAACTCTTGTTTTTTATATTGGTTGCAATTTTACTTACCTTGTCTTGCTTTGCGCAGGATTACAATGGTTATATAATCAGAATAGCTGATGATACAATGTCGCTTCTCGGTAGCAACATCAGCGAGCTTTCGGGTGCATCACTCATGGGTGATATGGATGACTCTGAGGTTGTAGAGCTGATTTCGGAGGAATTTGATACTGTAAAGGAAATCAATTCTGACCACATGCTTGTCAAGGCTGAAGATGATGAGACTCTGGAAATGCTTATGGAAATGGGTGTTGTGGAAAGCTATGAAAAAGACTATTTTCTTGAGCTGCACGGATATGATGTCACGCAGAATGCAAACTATGACGATCAGAAATGGTATCTGGGATGCATAAATGCTGATTTTGCATGGAATGCCGGCATATTCGGTGATGAAGTCAGGGTTGCTGTAATTGACTCAGGTGTTTATCCACACAAAGATATTGAGAATAATCTTATTAAAGGCAAGAATTACGTTAATGAAAGTTCACCCGATGATACTACCGATAATGTCGGTCACGGAACCAGTGTTGCCGGAATCATCGCTTCCCGTTGTAACGATTTGGCTACTGTCGGAATCGCCTTTAAAACAAAGGTTGTTCCGCTTAAGGTTACTGATAGTAAAGAGCTATCGATGTCTTTGGCAGTAAAGGCAATTTATGATGCAGTTGATACGTATAACTGCGATGTAATTAATATGTCTTTCGGTGACACTAACAAAAGTACAATGCTTGAAGATGCGGTGATGTACGCTATTAGCCGTGGTGTAATTGCTGTTGCTTCTGCCGGAAACAAGGGTAATACAGGATATATGTATCCTGCGTCTTTTGATGATGTTATAAGCGTTGCAAATGTTTGTAGTTCTTATTTGAATTATGTTCAGTATGGCAGTGGCCTTTGTATCTCAAGTTCTTCTCAAAGAAATGACAAGATTGATATTGCTGCACCGGGAACAGGAATTGCTGCTATTTCAAAAACCGGCAGCGTTGCTGATGTGTCAGGTACCTCTTTCTCAGCACCTATGGTTGCTGCGGTTGCGGCTTTGGCCAAATCGGTAAACCCTGACATCGGACAAAGTGAATTTCAAAGTTTAATTAAGCAAAGTGCAAACAGCTCTTATCTTACTACATCAGGCCAGGATGAAACTGCGTGGGGAGCGGGTCTTTTGGATATTGAAGCCTTCTTTAAGCTGATGCTTGCAGGTAAAGACTGCTATGTTTCGGATAATATCGTTATTGATGACGAGGTTTTTGTATACATAACAAATCTCAGCGATACTAAGAGAATTGAAGATTGTACTGTTGTTATCAGCGAAAGAGACAGCACAGGAGCGATTATTAAAACCGAAAATATATCAAAAGCTCTCGATGTTTCTCAATCATTGGAAATTTCTTTGACTGAACTAGGTTATTCATCATTGACTACTGTCAGGGTTGTTGTTGATCATATGCCCGGAGATGTCAACGGTGACGGTGAAATTACAACAATGGATGTCATGGCAATATTAAAATATATTGCTAAGTATCCTGATGATTCTACTATAGAATCAGCTCTTGATGTAAGCGGTGACGGCGAAGTTTCTACACTCGATGTAATGACACTTCTCAGATACCTCGCAGGTTACCCTGTTGATTTACACTGATTAGAGTTTTAGGAGGCAAAAAATGCCTCCTTTTTTTGTTTATTTATTAAAAAAACATTGATTGTACATATTAGTTGTGATATAATATATAAGATAAAATATGTATATTGGACATGTATGTCAAGTCAAGGAGTGTTATAAATGGAATTTCAGTTTTCCAACAAGGTAGAGCCCTTAAAGCCATCAGCTATCCGTGAGATTTTCAAATCTCTTACAAATCCTAATGTGATTTCCTTTGCGGCAGGTAATCCATCACCTTTGTCTTTTCCGACAGACAAGCTACAGGTGCTTGCTAATGAGATTTTTGATAATCAGGCAGCATTTTCACTTCAGTACGGTATTACCGAAGGTTATATGCCTTTACGTGAACAGGTAGCAGATAGATTAAAGTCTAAGTTCAATACAGGCAAGGATTTTGACGATACCATCATCACAAGCGGTGGCCAGCAGGCAATTGACCTTGTAGCAAAGGTACTTTGCAATGAAGGTGATACTGTTGTTTGCGAAACTCCAAGCTTTATTGGTGCACTCAATGCCTTCAGAAGCCACGGCTGTGTGCTTAAAGGACTTGATGTTGGTAACGACGGTATCAACCCTGATGAACTTGAAGCACTTTTGAAGAGTGATAAAAAGGTAAAGCTTATATACCTTATCCCTACATTCCAGAATCCCGCAGGTATCACAATGAGCCTTGAGAAGCGAAAGGCTGTACTAAGCATTGCAAAGAAGTACAGAGTACCGATTCTCGAAGATAACCCTTACGGCGAACTCAGATTCTCGGGTGAGGATGTTCCCACAATCAAAAGCATGGATGATGAAGGTATTGTTGCCTATACAGGCTCTTTCTCCAAGATTCTTTCGGCAGGTATGAGAGTCGGATTCCTTTGTGGGCATAAGGAACTTTTACAGAAGGTTACGGTCTGTAAGCAGACAAATGACGTACATACAAACCTCTTCTTTCAGATGCTTTGCTCAAAGTTTATTGAAAAATATGGTCTTGATGATCATATCAAGGGGATATGCGATCTTTACCGTGATAACTGCAGAACAATGATTGAACAGATGGAAAAGCATTTCCCGGAAAACGTAAAGTTCACACGTCCCGACGGCGGTCTTTTCCTTTGGTGTACAACTCCTGCCGGTACAGATATGCAGAAGCTCATTCAGAACTTTGTGGCTGCTGATATCGCAGTCGTTCCAGGGGCTACATTCATGCCGAGTGCTGATGATGTGACATATTCATTCCGTATGAACTATTCAATGCCCACAAAGGATCAGATAATCCGCGGTGTTGAAACTATGGGTAAGGTTCTTAAAAAAACTTTATAAGCGAGGATATAGAGATGACAGAAAATGCAAACATTATAAATGCCCCTGAAAAAGCAGAGGCAAAAAAGAGAATATTTTCGGGTGTTCAGCCCAGCGGTATCCTGACACTCGGTAACTACCTCGGTGCTATCAAAAACTGGGTTACACTTCAGGACGACTATGAATGTCTTTACTGCGTAGTTGACCTTCATGCAATAACAGTTAGACAGGTTCCTGCGGATTTAAGAAGACATACACAGGAAGCTCTTGCACTTTATATTGCCTGCGGCATTGACCCCGAACAGAGCTGTGTTTTCGTACAGAGCCATGTTCCTGCACACGCAGAGCTTTCATGGGTGCTTAACTGTAACACAATGTTCGGTGAGCTTTCGAGAATGACTCAGTTCAAGGATAAATCGCAGAAGCATTCCGACAATGTTAATGCGGGTCTTTTCACATATCCCGTTCTTATGGCATCTGATATACTTCTCTATCAGACAGACCTTGTACCCGTCGGTATTGACCAGAAGCAGCACGTTGAGCTTACTCGTGACGTTGCACAGCGTTTTAACGGCGTGTACGGCGACACCTTCAAGATTCCTGAACCTTACTTTGTAAAGACAGGTATGAAGATAAACTCCCTTACAGACCCCACAAAGAAGATGTCAAAGTCTGACCCCAATCCCAAGAGCTATGTTGCAATTATCGAAACAAGGGATGAAACCATTAAGAAGATTAAGAGTGCCGTTACAGATTCGGAAGCTTGCGTAAAGTACGCTGAAGGTAAGGACGGTATCAATAACCTTATGTCAATCTATTCTTCCTTTACGGGTAAGAGCTTTGATGAAATCGAAAAGGAATTTGAAGGTAAGGGCTACGGCGATTTTAAGATGGCTGTAGGCGAAGTGTGTGCAGACGGTCTCGGTCCTATCCGTGAAGAATATGCAAGACTTGTAAAGGATAAGGCATACCTTGAGGATGTCATGAAGAAGGGAAGCGATACAGCTTCTTATCTTGCAAGAAAGACTCTTTCGAAGGTTTATAGAAAAGTTGGATTCTATTCCGTTAAGTAACTGAAAGGATTTTGTTATGGAAAGTACAACTCTTTTAAATTCGCCATTGTATCTGATTATAGCTATTATTTGTGCATTCTTTATCTCTGTAACACTTACACCAATTGTCAGAGTATTTGCTTTTAAATATAAAGTAACAGACGTGCCTAAGGACAACAGAAGAATGCATAAAAAAGAAATGCCTTTGATGGGCGGACTCGCAATTTTTGCAGCTTTCATTCTGTGTACTCTGATTTTCTGTGACATTGATAAGAGAATAATCGGCATGCTTTTAGGCTCTATTCTTATTGTTATTACAGGCATTATTGACGATAAGTGTGACATGAAAGCCATATTTAAGTTTATAATGCAGATTGCCGCTGCAGTTATTGCTTATTTGTCAGGAATTGTTATACAGCAAATAAATATTTTCGGCACAATCATCGACTTTGAGGTTCTTGGTATTGCAGGACCTGTAACTGTCGTATGGATTGTTGCATTGACAAATGCAATTAACCTGATAGACGGTCTTGATGGTCTTTCCTGCGGTGTTTCAACAATTTCATCATTTACATTGTTGATTTCATTGATTTATTCTGATACCCCGTTTTCTGTAATTGTTCTGACGGGCATTCTCGCAGGCAGCTGTCTTGGATTTTTGCCTTTCAACTTTAACCCTGCAAAAATCTTCATGGGTGACACAGGAGCGTTATTTTTGGGTTATGCAATGTCTGTGTTGTCGATACTGGGCTGCTTTAAACTTAATGCGCTCGTTTCCTTCTGGGTACCTTTCTTGATTTTTGCGTTGCCTCTTTTGGATACGGCATTTGCTTTTATAAGAAGAATTCTGACAGGCAGAAGTCCGTTTTCGGCTGACAGAGGACATGTTCATCACAGACTTATTGATAAAGGTTTTGACCAGAAGCACTCTGTTCTTCTCCTTTATGCGGTATCGGGTATTTCGGGTGTATCTGCAATTTTAATATCGATTGATAAATATATTGGCGGTGCAGCAATGCTTGTTGTTGCAGTTGTTGTGCTTATTCTCAATCTCACTTTCGGCTCTGATGTTAACGGCATGCTTAACGCTAAGGGAAATGAAGATTCATCCTCCGATGAAAATGATAAGAATTAGTTTGGAGTTTATATGAAGAATAAACAGGAAATTGTTGGTATAATTACAAATATTGCACTTGTTGTTCTTTTGTTTTGCTTTATTGTCTGCGGTCTGAATATTATCGGAATTTATAATTTGCCTAGACCGATTGAAAAATTATTAGGTACTTATGAAGGTGATGATAATTCTTCATATGTCGCTGAAGGCGTATATAATAGCATTTTGTTTGATGAGAGTGAATTGTCTTTTTCGTCTGTAAGCCTGGGATATGAAAACGCAATGAAAATTCTTACTGAAATTTCACCTGTTTCCAATTATGTTCAGAAAGTAGATATTACCCATTATTATAATCAGAATACAAGAATTGAAGAATTGGATATAGTGTGCGACGGCGGTTTGTATTCCGTTTCAATTTATAATGCAGGCAAACTAATTCGCAGTGTTGTTCAGGAAAAGCATGATGTTACTGTAACAGAATTCTTCGATGATGATTCAAGGTCTTCTGTTATCAGAAGAGGCGAATTTGATATCTTTGAGGAATGTGGATTTGTTCTCAATGTTGATGAGTTTATCGATGCAGGATACAATCTCGACGTTGCTGACTATTCTCAGGTAATTAACGACAACGGAACTTTTATAATTATCAGCTTTAATTCAGAATTCAATGGTATTCCTCAAATGCTTAAATACGTTATTTCCCTTGATTATGGCGTTGTAACGGAGGCTTATTGTTACGAAAATGACAAGCTTGTTTATCAAATGCTGACTGAAACTCTTTCTGATTTTGTCGGCTCATAGAGACATTATTATACCTGTCAGCACAGGAAGCAGACAGTCGTTCATTCTTGTGTTTTCTGATAGGCTTAGCAATGCACCTATTAACAGCATTTGTTTTGAATCTTGTTGAAATGATGCATTGTTATCATTACTTGTGTTTTGAAAAGAATTATTACTTGTTGTCTTATTGTTTTGTTTAATTAGTTCCATTTGGATTATTGAATCTCTGTTTGGAAAGGAAACGATGTTAGCCTTATTTATGTCGTTTTTATAGCTCGAATACATAGAATACCTCAAAAATGGCGGATAATCCGCCATTTGCTTAATCACTTGTGTTTGTGTTTTGCTGTAACAGCGATATTATTTGCAAGACTTTTACTATAAAAGCCACATGTTCTTTTGATTTCTCTCCCAAAAATGGTATTATTGCATTCATAAGATTGATTTTTAATATGAGTTTGTCTTCTGAACCTGTGGTGTTTTGTTGATTATCTGTTATTTCATGTTTGCTGTTTAATACACTTTTAAGACTATCTGTCACGTTTTTATTTTCTGTCAGCAAACCGAGTAATGTGTCGATTGAATTATTCATAGCCGCCTCACTTAATTGAATTCAACAGAGTAATTATCATCTTTCTTTTATTTTCGTCCAGATTTTTAATTAGTTCATCAATGCTGATATTTGCTTCGGCTGTCTTTATAGCTTTTGCGATTTGTTCAATGATATCTTCGTTCTTAATATTGTCAGACATATATATTTCCTTTCTGGAATGTTTTTGGAGGTAGTATGAAAATATTGGTTTTTTCCGATACTCACGGTGATGTTTCAGAAATGAGTCATATTGTTTCTGCTAACCGATATGATACGGATCTGATAATACACCTTGGTGATCACCTTAAGGATTTACAATCAGTAATGCTTGATTATCCGATGATTGCAAGCTTAGGCGTTCTCGGCAACTGTGATTTTGCTTCAATGTATAACGGTGCCAAGCTCGAGGGTACTTTTACTGCAGAAAACAGAAAGATATTTTACACTCATGGTCATAAATATAATGTAAAATACGGTCATGAATATATTGTTTCAAATGCAAAATTCAATGGTGCCGATATTGTTTTGTACGGTCATTCTCATGTGCCTTTGTGTCAGGAGTATGGCGGTGTTTTGGTGATAAATCCCGGCAGTTTATCGTGTCCTAGGGACGGCAGCAGAGGCACATATGCTGTGCTTAAAATTAATGTAAGTTCTGTTAAATGCGATATTAAGGAGATTTGAAATGACATATATACCTAAGTCTAATAGTAGAAAAGAAAAGTTAATTTCTGCTTTTACTGCATTGCTTGCTGTTGCTCTCATTGTGATTTCCGGAGTTATACAACGATTTGGAGGAGTATATCAGATTTCAGCAATTATTCTTGGCGTAATTTCAATTGAATTTTATTTAAAATATGTCGGCAGTGATTACATATATGATGCGGCAGACGATTACTTTAAGGTTTATAAGGTTACCGGTAAAAAAAGTATATGCGTGTCAAGCCTTGATTATGAAATGTCACTTTCTCATGTTGTGTCAAAACAGGAGTATGAAGAGAATAAAGATAAGTTTCCCCAGACAAATTTCAATGTAAACCTTTGTAAAAACCTTGCTCCCAAGGATTATTCACTATATTTTTTCGAGTTTAACGGTAAAAAGTGTATGATGAAGTTTGAACCCGATGAGGTTTTCACTGAGTATATCAATAACCTTATTTCTGCCGCATGGGATAAGGCTGAAAATGAGGATGACGAAGAATATTAACCCGAAAGGATTGTACATATATGGTAAATTATGATGAAGTATTGCTCCTAAAATTCGGCGAGGTAGTTCTTAAAGGACTCAACCGTTCATACTTTGAGAGTATGCTCATAAAGGATACAAAGCGTAGACTTAACAGACTCGGAAAATTTTCCTACAGCAGTGTTCAGTCTGTGCTTTATGTAACCCCTGTCGATGAAGAAGCAAAAATGAATATGGATATAGCACTTGCAGACAGTACCAAAATTTTCGGTATCATGAATGTCTGTAAGGCGGCTGTCTGTGAAAAAACGCTGGATGCTGTTCTTGAAGCAGGGAGAACTTATACTGCCGATGCTCTCAGAAATGCCCGAACCTTCAAGGTTGAATCAAAGCGTTCCGATAAAGATTTTCCGCTTAAAAGCCCCGAACTTTCACGTGAATGCGGCGGTGCAATCCTAGAGAAGTTCCATCACCTGAAGGTTGATGTAAATAATCCTCAGGTGACGGTTAAGGTTGAAATCAGAACAGACTTTGCATATATTCATACTGATCCCCTTGTCGGTGCAGGCGGTATGCCTTACGGCAGTGCAGGTAAGGGACTGTTGCTTCTTTCAGGCGGTATCGATAGCCCCGTTGCAGGCTATTTGTGTGCAAAGCGAGGCGTTGTAATTGATGCACTTCACTTTGAAAGCTTCCCGTATACAAGCGAAAGAGCACGGGAAAAGGTGGTAGAGCTTGCATCACAAATGGAGGATTACTGCGGTAAGATTAAGCTGACTGTTGCCTCTGTTACCGAGATTCAGGAGCATATAAAGAGCAAGTGTAACGAGGATTATTTTACACTGCTTCTTCGCCGCTTTATGATGAGAATTGCCGAAGAAATTGCAATCCGCCGTGAGTGCAGATGTCTCATTACAGGTGAAAGTCTCGGTCAGGTTGCAAGCCAGACAATGAACGCACTCAACTCCACGAACAGCGTTGTAAAGACGCTCTGTGTTCATAGACCTCTTATAGCTATGGATAAAGAGGATATAGTAAAACTCTCCCGTAAAATCGGTACATTCGATATTTCAATCCAGCCTTTTGAAGATTGCTGTACCGTATTTACACCACGACATCCCGTTACTAACCCAAAGCTTGAAAACATACTTGCAGAAGAAGCAAAGCTCGATGTCGAAACGCTTGTCAATAACGCAGTTGAATCTGCCTACATTCAGGAGGTTAATGTATTTTGATTGCTGAAATACTGTGTATCGGTACTGAAATTCTGATTGGCGATATAGTAAATACAAATGCAACCTATATATCAAAACGCCTGTCAGAGCATGGCTTTGATGTGCTTTACCACTCGGTCTGCGGCGACAATAAAATAAGACTGGAAGAAACAATTAAGCACGCACTTACAAGGTGTGATTTGCTTGTCACAACAGGGGGACTCGGTCCTACTTATGACGATATTTCAATGGAGCTTTGTGCAAAAGCTCTTGGTCTTAATATGTATACAGATGAGAGAGTCGTAAAACAGCTTGAAGGATATTTTTCCAAAACAGGCAGAGTAATGACAGGGAATAATCTCAAGCAGGCACTTGTTCCCGAAGGTGCGGCAGTTCTCATGAACGACTTCGGCACAGCACCGGGAATTGCCGTAGAAAAAGACGGCAAAGTTCTTGTTATGCTGCCCGGACCGCCAAGAGAAATGAAACCCATGCTTGATAATCAGGTTTTGCCTTTTCTTTCAAAGTATACAGACCATGTTCTCTTTTCATCCAATGTCAATATATTCGGTAGGGGTGAATCGAGTGTTGAGGAAAAGCTGTATGACCTTATGACAACGTCAAAGAATCCGACACTTGCGCCCTATGTCAATGATGGTGAGGTAAGAGTCAGGGTCACAGGAAGCGGTAAAACCGAAAATGAAGCAAAGGAAATTGTTGCTAAAACCGTTGAGCTTGTTAAAAGCACGCTTGGCAAGGTCGTCTATGATGTTGACAGTAAGTCCGTTGAACACAGCCTTGTAAAGCTTCTTATAGAGAAAAAGAAAACCATATCCACCTGCGAATCCTGTACCGGCGGACTTGTAAGTGCGGCACTTACTGAAGTTCCCGGATCCAGTGAAGTGTTCGGATTTGGTATCTGCACCTACGCAAATGAAGCTAAAATGAAGCTTGTCGGCGTAAAGGAAGAAACGCTTGAGACTTTCGGTTCTGTTTCGGAACAGACAGCAATTGAGATGGCAGAGGGCATAAGACGGCTTTCGGGTTCTGATATTGCTCTGTCCCTTACAGGTATTGCAGGTCCCGGCGGAGGAAGTGAAGAAAAGCCTGTGGGACTTGTCTATCTCGGCGTGTCTGTGGGACAAAAGAAGTATGCTAAGAAAATGCTTCTCGGTCAGCACGCAACAAGAGATAGGGAATATATAAGAAAACTTGCCGTCAAGAACGCACTCAAAACGGCAATAGAAGAGGTTATGGAGCTGTAATATGACAGATTTACAAAAGCTTATCTCTGAAATTACACAACTTAATATTATTAAAGCAGCTTTTTCTGTTCCTTATAAAAAAGATGAGCTTGTAAAATGCACGCTTCGCCCTATGGGTGAAAAGTACCAGTTCGAGTCATTTACCAAAACTCAGGCTTTTCATGAAAACGTGGAGAAAAACGGTCTTTGTAACAAAATAATATCACTTCTTACCGATTCCTTCAGACAGGCTGAAATCTTTACCGAAGAATATGTTTACGGAATTAAGATTTCTTCTAAGGGCAAGGTGCTTCATAACAGACGAAGGAATACCGATGTTAAGAAGGAAGATTCCAATCATAACAGGGAAAAGAATCATATAATCGACCTTGATAACGCTCCGCCTGTCCTTTGTGATATCGGCGTTATCGGCAAAGACGGTAAGATTATAAACTCCCGTTACGATAAGTATAAGCAGATTTGCCGCTTTGTCGAATTTATTGATGATGTTGTAAAAAAAGACCCGAGAGAAGAATATAATATCATTGATTTCGGCTGCGGTAAGAGCTATCTTACCTTTATCTGCTATCACTATATGACAGAGATTGCTAATAAAAAGGTAAATATTGTAGGACTTGACCTTAAGAAAAAGGTTATTGAAGACTGTAATGCACTTGCAATTAAGTACGGTTATGACAGTCTTAAATTTCTTTGTATGGACATAAAGGACTATAATCCCGAAGTCAGACCCGACATGGTAATTGCCCTTCATGCCTGCGATGTTGCGACCGACTATGCTCTGTATAACGCTTACAGATGGCAGGCTGACTATATCTTCTCTGTACCTTGCTGTCAGCATGAAATGAACGGCAAAGTAAAGTCCGATGACTTTTCGCTACTTTGCGACTACGGACTTCTGAAGGAACGCTTTTCAGCCCTTGCAACCGATGCTCTGAGAGGTAAATATCTCGAATTTTGCGGATATAGTGTTGATGTTCTCGAGTTTATAGATATAGAACACTCACCTAAGAATGTTCTTATCCGTGCAAAGCGTACAACCAAAATTAATGACAAAAAACGTAAGCTGATTAAGGACAGAATTGATAGTTTTACAAAGGAATTTAATGCAAATCTCTGTTTTGGGTCGCTTGTGTTTCAGAATTGTAAAGAGTTTGAAGCCGGCAATGAAAAATACAGCCTTGTTGTCGGAAAGTCGAGTATGCTTCTTAAGGATGCTTTGACTGTCAGAAATGCAGTTTTCGGAAATGAGCAAAACTATAAAGCAGGCTCATCACGTGATAAAGATGACGACACAGCATGGTTTGCCGGTATCTACGATAAAGAGGGCAGAGCCGTTGCCACTTCCAGAATGATTTATCTTGAAGAAAAGAACGAAAGACTGCTTGGCAAAATAGCTGTTCTTGCAGATTATAGAAAATTCGGCTTTGGCTCGGTTATGCTTTCGGCTCTTGAGAACATTGCAAAGGAAGAAAATGCAACAAAACTCTTTGTCAATGCGCAAAAAGGTGCTCTCGGCTTTTATGAAAAGCTGGGTTATGAAAAATGCGGAAATAGCTATACCGAAGAAGATATAGAAATGATACCTGTTTCAAAAGAAGTATAAAATTAATGCCTCGGATTTTCCGAGGCATTTTTGTGTTATTTAATTGATGAAAGATAGCTTCCGAATATCGCTGCACATGATGCTGTCGGCAATGAATATCTTGCATTTTCGTTTGCATAGGGTATATGAACAACCTTGTCGGCATTTTCCATTATGGTTTTGGAAATACCTCTTTTTTCACCGCCGATGAAAAGAACAAACGGCTTTTGCGGTTTGAAATCAAATAGCGAAATCGATGTCCCGGACAGGGCGGAGCAGACAATATCAATATCATTCTCCTTGAGCATCTTCACAAGAATGTCATCATCAGGTGCTACTGCCAACTCACAAAGCTCGCTTGCACCTGCCGACGATTTTGCAACAACATCAGCTGAACTCATCCAGTTTCTTTGAGGCATGATAAAGCCTTTACATCCAAAAGCAAATAAATTTCTTATTGAATAGCCAAAATTGAATGGGTCTTCAACACCGTCAAGCATTGTGATGTATTGACCGCACTGCAGATTTGACAATAAAACCGATAAATCTGTATATGTATAATCGCTAACTTGAGCAAGCACACCGCCATGAGAAGCACCGCAAGCTAATGAATCAATATATGCTCTTTCAACAAGTGTATACTGAATGTTATTATTCTTGAGCAGTGATACTAAATGAGTTATTTTTCTATCACGTTTCTCGTGTTTATATTTATCAATAAAAACGTTTTCGACGTGTCTCTTTTTTGCTGAGATAGCGGCGGATACTGAAATAATGCCTTCAAGATATATGTTTGTCGTCGTCTGATTATTCATTGTTATCGTTACTCTCGTTTTCGTCTGAATCATCAGCTATTTTTCCGTCGACAAACAATCCTGTATAGGATGGTGTTGTATCTCCCGCAAAATAGTATGATCCGTTACCGTCAAATTTTCCGTTCTTGAATTCGCCTTCATACCTTTCACCGCTGCTCCAGGTATATACACCGCTACCGGTTCTCTTGTCCTTGTTGAAGTCACCTACATATACTGAGCCTGAGCTGAAAACAAGTTTGTTTTTACCTTTATACTCGCTTCTGTCGTATAGTGTTATTGTACAAGTTTCTGTGCCGTGTTTTAAATCATTTTCAAAAGAGCCGTAGTAATACGAGCCGTCTGCATCATGATATTCACCAACGCCGTTTTTCAGACCTTTTTCAAAGTCGCCGTAATACCAAGATGAATCAGAAAATGTGTAGATACCCTTTCCGTGGGGAAGACCATCAACGACAGTTCCGATATACTTACTTCCGTCAGCATATGAGATCATCGCCTCTCCGGTTCTTTTATCATCAACAAAATCGCCGTCATATACGTCTCCGTTAGAATAGGTAAGAACTCCTACTCCGTTTCTGGTAATGCCTTTCAGGTCTCCTCTGTATTCATCACCGGTTGTGTATTTTATATAAATATCACCGGTTTTCTTGTCAGTAACCAATTTGCCTGAAATGCCGTCAGAGTAATGAATGTTTCCGCTTGTCGGAATACCATTTTTGGTCCAACCGTTAAATTTAGCATAATCAGTTTTAATATATCTGTATCCAAAACTGTATATCACAAGACCCGCTATCGCAAGAATACATAGAGTAGTAATGACAATTATAAGAATGGTTTTTGTTTTTTTTTGATTCCGATGTGTGCATATTAACCTCCATATTGTTAAATGGGGATTCTGGAACCTTCTGATTCCTGAATAGCAGAATCGTTTCCTGGTATATCGGATGATTCATATATGTAATCATCCGCAGATTCGTTTTCATTTGTGTCCTGCGGCAGTTGATCTTCAGATTCTATTTCCGTATCAGACTTTTCCTGCTTTGGTATGGTAACTGTGCTTATCAGCCAGCTGACAAACGCAGAAGTTGCAAAAACAATAACAGCAAGCGCTGCAATAAATAGCACAACAAGTTTTGTCGGCATAGTTTTAAAAGAATACTTCTTTTTTAGAAATTCTGTATTTGTTTCAAGTAAGAAATACTTTGGCTCAGTTTTTTTCTCAAAGAAAGAATCTTCTGAATCTTTGTCAGCTTCAGATAATACAGAAATACACTTTTTTAAGCCATATTGGTGTTTGATAGCAGATGTAACAATTACTTTTTGTATGCCTACAAGACCAATGTCACTAAGAGTAACAGCTGTATCATTGCTAAAACAGCCGGAATCTGCCAAGTAATTGATAAATACCGATAATGCAGTGCGCTGGATGTTGGTATATATTATTGCTGCAGCAAACCCGATGCCGGCCGCATATATAAGAAAATGAAGAACTGAAAAATCAGTAAACATTTTATTCTCCTTTATTTATCATCAAAAATATTGTTGCCACAAAGCTGCTTAAGCAGTGTCTCAAGATCATCATCGTTATAGTATTCAATCTCTAGTCTTCCTTGACCGGGCTTCTTTTTATTTGAAGATATGGCGATTTTTCTGCCAAGACTTGATGAGATTTTTTCCTCAAGTTTAGAAATATAAACTTTCATATCCCTTTGATCTTTTAGTTGAATGTCATCGGGAATTTCAACGGTTGCTGCCTGGGTTGCTTTTATAATGTTTTTAACAAGCTTTTCCGTTTCTCTTACCGATAATCCTTTAGCAACTACATCCTGCAGGGCAGAATGAATAAGGTCGTGATTTCCGAGTGAAAGCAGTGCTCTTGCGTGACCTGCTGTGATGTCGCCGCTTGACAAAGAATCAAGAGCTTCGTCGGGCAGGGACAGGAGACGTAAAGAGTTTGTCAGTGCCGGTCTTGAAATGCCGACAACCGATGCGGCTTCTTCCTGTGTCAATCCAAATTCATCAATAAGTCTCTTAAGACCTTCTGCCAATTCAACCGGATTCAAATCCTCTCTCTGAAGATTTTCGACTAGCATGATTGCAGCAACATCCGAGTCGGATAATTCTTTGACAACAACGGGAACCTCTGTGAGACCTGCAAGTTTAGCGGCCCTCCAACGCCTTTCACCGGAAATTATGGTGTACTTGTCACCAAGAATCTTTGAGGCGGCACTGTCTTTATCAGCAGTTTTTACTTTTCTGACCACAAGCGGCTGAAGAATTCCGTGTCGTTCAATGCTTTCTGCAAGAGTAGAAAGAGCTTCTTCGTTGAATATTTTTCTTGGCTGATCTTTGTCTGGTTCAATATCTGACAGGCGCACTGTGCTGACAATGCTGTCGTTACTTTCAACTATATAATCTGCCTCGGTAAATAATGCCCCGAGACCCTTTCCTAAACCTTTGTTTTTAACCATTTCTAAACCTCACTATATTTAATGTAATCTGTTGTTAAAACGTCAAAAAGCGTTATACAGGAAAGGATTAAAGCTGTTTCCTGTAAGATGAGCAGTGGAGAAAATTATTAAAATGAATATAAGAACTGTTCTGATAATGTTAAATGTGATAATAATTGCATAGGGTCCGCGATTTGCTCTGACGTATAAGTCTTCTGCCTTTTTCATAAGCGGCGTGCAGAGCAGAATTGCAAGGAAAATCCAGAATATATTGTTGCTAATCATCATGTTAACATCAATACTGGTAAATGATTCACTATGACCGAATAACACCTTTATGTAATCGAAGGCATTGGATAAGTCATTGAACTTGAAGAATACAAATCCTATATTTACAATCAATAGCAAGTATATGTGTCTGAAAACAGAGGGGACTTTTTCAAACCATGGTTTTGACACTCGTTCCAGCATAATAAATAAGCCGTTATACAATCCCCAAATAATGAAATTCCAGTCAGCACCATGCCAGAAACCCGTTAAAAACCAAACAATAAACAGGTTTCTGTAAACCAGTCTTTTGTTGCCTCCGAGTGGAATATACACATAATCTCTGAAGAATGAACCGAGTGTCATGTGCCACCTGCGCCAGAATTCGCTGACAGATTTTGATATATAAGGATAGTTGAAGTTTTCGGGAAAGTCAAATCCAAACATTTTTCCAAGACCGATAGCCATATCCGAATATCCTGAAAAGTCGAAATACAGCTGAATGGTATACATTATAATACCGAGCCATGCACCGAGTGTTGTTAATCCTTCAACTGAGCCTGTCATGAATTTATCTACGAAAACACCAGCCGCGTTTGCAATAATTACTTTCTTGCCAAGACCGCAGGCAAATCTATAGATGCCATGCGAGAATCTTGGAACAGAGAGATTTCTGTGCTCAATTTCTTTTGCAACATCAGTGTATCGTACAATGGGTCCTGCAACCAATTGAAAGTAAAGAGAAAGATAGAGGAGGTATTTGGAAAATTTAGGTTGCGCACTGATTTTGCCACGGTACACATCAATAACATAAGTAAGTGTTTGGAATGTATAAAAAGATATGCCGACAGGCAACGTGAATTCGGGAACAGGAAGATTTATAAACGGAAATATATTTAAATTTGAAATAAAAAATCCCGAATACTTAAATACAGCAAAAATTCCGATATCAACTATAATTGTAAACAACAAAAAGAAGGTTGCTTTTTTTGTTCCGCGGTATTTGTCGATATATTTAGCGTTTGTGTAGTCCAGAAATGCAGTTAGTACCAGCAGAATTACCCAGACAGGCTCGCCCCAGGCATAAAAAAGCAGTGAAAAGAAAATGAGTACTGCGTTTTTTACTTTAAGGTTCGGAATCGCAAAGTATAATATTAAATTCAGAGGCAAAAATATAAATAGAAATAATAGGGAAGCAAAAATCAATTTAATATTCCTCCGAGGTGTATGTAATGGATAAACGAAAATTTAATGAGCGTGACAAAAAGAATTATAAAAAGTATGCCGAAAGGTTTGCACCAAAATCAAATCTGGTAAAAGACTGTATTTCTGCCTTTTTAATCGGCGGTATAATTTGCGTTATCGGACAGGGAATAGGAGACATAGGCAAAATGCTCGGCGTCAATGAGGAAAATGTCAAAATCCTTATTCCGTGTTCCCTTATTGTACTTTCTTGTATTCTTACAGGACTTGGCTTATACCAAAAAATTGCAAAATATGCAGGCGCCGGGACGCTTGTTCCAATTACCGGCTTTGCAAATGCTATAAGCTCGATTTCAATCGACTCAAAGGCTGAAGGACTAATCCTCGGCGTTGGCGCAAATATATTTAAAATTGCAGGTCCTGTTATTGTTTATGGGACGCTTACGAGCGTAATAATCGGTGTGTATTATTGGATTTTATCTTTTATATAATAATTTCATCCAAATCAATCGCGGCGTTTGCGTCGAATCTCGAGCGTGCTGCGATTTCTTTTTTCTTTCCGCACACCTTGCAAGTCACAACTGCCTTGTCGTAGTCGATAAGAACCTTGACAGCGGAGCTTCCGCAACTGCATTTAATCTTCTCATCTTTCTGAAGATTTCCGATTGCAAAGAGAACTTCTCTCATTACGCTCGTGTCTGCAACCATGACATTTGCATCCTTGGCGTTGGAGTCTTCTTCGTTTGTTTCTTCAATCATATCCGCAATTTCTCTGCCCGAACGGATAATTTCGTCATCAACATAGTCACTTTCACCGATAAAACAGATGTCAATGCCTGTAAATGAACAGGGGAAGCTGTATATTTCCTTTTCAAAGAACATCTCAGGGGAAATCTTGTACGGATGTGCATGGGGACACATAAGACAGGGAACAAGCAGGGATATTGAACCTGAGGGTTCTTTAGCAATTTCAAGATGACTTTTTCCGCACTGAATACAGGGCATACTCATTTTGCCCTTATCAAGTCTTTCACGTGTTACGTCAAAGGTGAGTATTGCACCGCAGTGGGGGCATCTGTATGCAACCGTTGTTTTTGTTCTTGTATCCATAATAATCTCCTAAAGATATACATTGTTTTTACATCTTTCGTAGTAGAAAAGATATTGCTGTGCGATGCCTGCGTGTTTTCCCGTAAAGTGCGGCGACATGCCGTCGGAATAGTAATTGTTGAGAATCTTTTTTACCCATACGTCAATGGGAAAAGCATCGTACTTTGAAAAACCGAAAAGAAGTACACAGGAAGCAACCTTGGGACCGACTCCCTTGATTGTCATAAGAGCCTGCATTGCTTCATCAAGAGGCATATCAAATATTGCGTTTAAGTCAAACTCGCCGACCGCAACCTTTGAAGCGGCATCATATATGTATTTTGCACGAAAGCCCGTTTTAAGTGCGAAAATCGCATCTGTTCCTGCTTCATACAGACTGTTTGCTGTAGGAAAAGCGTATCTTTCAATACCGTCGCCACACTCTATTTTCTCACCATATGCCTTCGACATGTTTTCGATAATTCCCTTGATACGAGGAATGTTGTTGTTCTGGCTTATGATGAATGAGCATAGCGTTTCCCACGGGTCTTGCTTCAGGATTCTGATACCCGAAGAAAACTGGGAAGCGGTGTAAAGTGTTTTGTCGTCTTTAAATGAGTCTATGTATAAAGAATAATCATTGTCAAGATTAAGAAAGCTGTACCAAAGCGTGTCAAATGTCTCTTTGTCACAGTTAAAGTCCACGCTGTTTTCACTCTGCGTAATCTCCAGATATTTGCCAAATGCCACACCGCAGTAGGTGTTTTCTTTGCTCTCGTGCTTATTGAACCTGAAGCACTGACCGCAGTCAAAAATCTGGGCTATGTCAAAATTCTTTGGTCTTTCTATTGTATACATCATCGTATCACCGAAATTAAATTTACATGAAGGTGTTGATTTTATTCTCTTTGTGTGTTAGCATAAAGGGGATAAGGAGCTGATAAAAAATGGATGAAAAAATCTATACCATACCTGTCAACGAAGCCTTTGATGAATATGACGGCTGTCCCTTTTGCAGAATGAGAAGAACTCTTGAGGATAATGAACGTGAGCTTATAATGGGTGCTTCCATGATGGAGCCTGATATAAGAATCAAAACAAATAAGCTCGGTTTTTGCAGAAAGCATTATGATAAAATGTTCCAGATGAATAACCGTCTCAGCCTTGCGCTCATGCTTGAAAGCCATCTTGCTGAGATTACCGATAAAACAGTTATATGGAAAAATTCTCTTCTCGGAAAAGATAATACAAAGAAGGCGGCTGAAAATATGAGAACTCTCAAAAAGAGCTGCTATGTCTGCGAAAGAACATACGAAAAGTTTGAAAAGATGCTGTTCTGTGCAGTAATTCTCTGGGCAAACGGCCCTGAATTTAAGGAGAAAATGTCAAAGCAGCCATACTTCTGTATTGAACACGCCGAAGAATTTTTAGAGACTGCAAGAGTAAAGCTTGATAAAAAGTCCTTTGCCGCATTTGCGGAACAGTTGTCTTCTGTTCAATCAAATTATCTTGAATCCCTTAAAGAAGACGTTTCCTGGTTCTGTAAGAAATTTGACTACAGATATGAGAACGAGCCGTGGGGTAATGCGAAAAACTCTGTTGAACGTGCAATCAAGTTCCTTGAAAGCGATTATTGATTGTTTTCCTTTTCAAGAGCTACTTCATAGCAAAGCGCCATGAGTGAGTCGCCGAGGTGAACATTTTCAATCTTGATGTTCTTGCCTTCGGGACATGAGATTTCGGCATTTGAGAAGTTCCATATGCCTCTGATTTCTGTTTCTGCGAGCACCTCAAGAGTGTCCTTTGCGGCAGCTTTTGGTATTGTTAGAACAGCAATGTCAATGCCGTTGTCCATGCAGAAGTTTGTCATGTCCCTTGCATCCATAACAGTAAGGTCACCGAAGGTTGTACCGATTACATTTGGGTCTGTGTCAAACAGGCCCATTACTTTTATGCCTCTCTTTTCAAAGAGGGGGTTGTTTACAAGAGCCTTACCCACGTTACCGATACCTACAATAATGGCCGTAAGACCGTTATCAACGCCTAAGATATGTGAAATTTCGGAGTAGAGGAACTTTACATTGTAGCCGTAGCCCTGCTGGCCGAAACCGCCGAAGCAGTTGAGGTCCTGTCTTATCTGGGAAGCTGTAATGTTCATCTTTTCAGAAAGCTCACGGGATGATATTCTCATGATGTCATTTCTGATAAGCTCACGTAAATATCTGAAGTATCTGGGAAGTCTTCTGATTACAGCGTTGGAAATTTTCTTTTCGTTCTGTTTGTTGTTCATCGTTTTACACCTTCAAATAATTTATACTTCATCAACGCCCATTGTTGCATAGGCATTGAGTGTTGTGTCTGCTTTTTTATTGTCTTCGGTATATTCGTAATATCCTTGAGAGGCAATCATCACAGCATTGTCTCCGCACAAAGAAAGCGGTGGAATGTAGAGCTTAACTCCATATTTTTCTGCAAGCATGGTAATAGCCTGCCGAATGTGGCTGTTTGCACTGACTCCTCCGGCAAGCACAAACTTCTTAGATTTAAATAAATCCATGTCATTGAAAAGAAGTTCAACTCTTTTAGCAATGGCTTTTACTACAGCATCGGTATATGATGCAGCAATATCAGCCTTATTGTATTCAGTTTTGTTCTGCTCTAACTTATGAATGAAGTTGATTGCGGCAGTTTTCAGACCCGAAAACGAGAAATCGTAAGGACTGTCTTTTACTGATGCCTGGGGAAACTCAATAAATGTTTTGTCACCCTCATATGCAAGCTTGTCCATTTTTGCACCGCCGGGATAAGGGAGTGATAAAAGCCTTGCAACTTTGTCAAAGGCTTCACCGGCGGCATCATCTCGAGTAGCTCCGATGATTTCAAAGTCTGTATAGCTGTTGACACCGATAAGAGAGGTATGACCGCCTGACATAACAAGTGAGGTAAAAGGTGGCTCTAAATATTCTTTGCCGTCTTTTCCGTCAAAGTGACAGTAGTTTGCAGCAATGTGACCTCTTATGTGATGCACCGGAATTAGAGGTATGTCCAACTTAAATGCAAGTGATTTTGCAAAATTTACGCCAACAAGCAAAGCACCGATAAGCCCGGGACAGTTAGTTACTGCAATTGCATCAATGTCGGAAAGTGAAACACCGGCTTCCTCAAGAGCTTCGTTGGTGAGCCCTGAAATTGCCTCAGTATGAGCTCGGCTTGCGATTTCCGGAACCACACCGCCGTAAAGTGCATGTATTTCAATTTGTGAAGCTATTTTATTTGCAAGAACTTCTCGTCCGTCTTTGACTATTGCAACGGCTGTTTCGTCACACGAGGACTCAAATCCTAAAATAAGCATTTGCTGTTTCCTTTCATTAAAGATACAGATTCATAAGAATCGCATCTTCGGTAGGGGATTTATAGTAATTTTTACGTCTGCCTACTTCGCGGTATCCAAGCTGCGTATAAAGATTGATGGCAGGCAGATTTGATTCACGAACTTCAAGCGTGATAACGCTAATACCGTTTGTTTTAGAATTAGCGTAGAGGCTTTTCAGAAGATTTTTTGCTATACCGCAGCGTCTGTTGTCAGGATGAACAGCTACATTTGCAATTTGAATCTCATCAAGTACAACCGAATATGTTATATAGCCGAACACGCACTTGTCATAGCTGGCAACCAGTATTTTGCTTGTACTGCATTCTGAAAACTCGCATAGTGCTTTGAAAGACCATGGTGGATTTATTGAGAGTTGTTCGATTTTTGATATATCTTCTAAATCTTCTTTTTTATAATATCGGTATGTGGTGTTTCTAATATCAAATTTAGGCATTATATTCACTCGTTAATTCGTTTAATATTACTTCAATGCAGTTTGAAATTTCGTCTCTGCATTTTCTGTATACATTTATGTCACCGCCAAAGGGATCTGTTATATCTTTCGGCATTACAAATATTTTAGCACCATATTGGGGAAACATGGATAAAAGCGTTGAAGCGTGATTTTTTGTCATGCAGATTATCTTGTCAGCTTTTTCCATAATCTGCTCAGATATGGGAGTTGATACTGTGTTGAAAGTAATCCCCAACTCATTTAAAACAATCTTCGCATTATCGCTGATTGGTGTGACACCGTCAGCAAATATGCCGCATGATGTAGCAAAAAAATGACCGTCCTCCCATGTCAAGCTGTTAAAAATTGCTTCCGCCATAGGGCTTCTGCAAGTGTTACCTGTGCAGACAAATAGAATATGTTTCATTTTAATAACCAAACTTACCTGTAAGGCTGTCGTCGTCTTCAATCCAGTCCTTTACATTGTAAACAGTAAATTCAGTAGGCGTTTCACGTACAACAACCTTTTCAATACCTGCATTGATAACGTTACGCTTACACATCTGACAGCAGCAGGTACCGCCCATAAGTTGTCCTGTGGGGGCATCAACGCAGGCAAGATAGAGAGTTGACCCCATCATCTGATGAGCTGCGGCGGCAATTATTGCATTCTGCTCAGCATGGATGCTTCTGCACATTTCGTATCTTTCATCTCTGGGAATACCAAGTTCTTCTCTCATGCAAGTGCCAAGATCCGAGCAGTTCTTTCTGCCTCTGGGTGCACCGTTATAGCCTGTAGAAACAATCGAGTCGTTTGAAACAATAATTGCGCCGAATTTACGTCTTAAACATGTGCTTCTTGCGGCAACCGTCTGTGCGATATCAAGGTAGTAATTCTCTTTGCTTATGCGTTCCATATTGTGTGCCTCCTTGTTTTTGGGCATAATAATACATTTAACAATTTATTATATAATAAAAGAGTGTTTTCGTCAAGTTTTTTATCAATATTTTATTGTAAAAATGTGTTGAAAAATTGTGAAATCATGGTATAATATTTTTAAGGGCAATGTGCCTGATTTTGATTTGAGACGGGGTGGTATTATGAAGTTTATTTTCCCGATTGACGGTGATGTTTTATTTACAAATGCAGACGGCAAAGCTTTTGAGGACGGTATACTTATAAATGTTTCTGTATCCTGTGAAAGCGGAAGAAATATTGCGATAAACGGCGTTACTGCCTCCGAAAAAGACGGGGTATATACAGCAAATGTATATCTCGATGCGTACAGAAACGCTATTGAGGCAGTTGACACCGATTCAAACGAAATTGTAACAATCTATGTGTACTGGTTCAAGAACGGCTATAAAACCTACAGATTCGGCGTAGACGACGTTATAAGATGTTTTCAGAACATATATGAGCATCAGGATGAGTATAAATCAATCTTTGATGACCCTTTTCTTGCCATTTATAAAGAGCTTCACGAAATGTACGGTACGTATGTCCATATGCACATATACTATGAAACGGATGACAAGAAGTTCAATCTTTCCATGTTTCCCGATAAATATAAAGACGAGTTTATTGCCAACGGCGAATGGCTGAAGTTTACCTTCCACGCTAATGCCGACCACCCCGACAGTCCTTATAAAGATGCTACCTATGAACAGGTTATGCGTGAGGGCAGACTTGTCGAAAAAGAAATCTTGCGCTTTGCCGGCAAGGAAGTGACTTCAAATATTACTTCTCAGCACTGGGCAAACTCAAATCTCTGGGCAACAAGAGCTTTCAGAAATCTCGGCTTCAGGTGCATTGACGGATATTTTACTTTTGACGAAAACGGTGACCCGTATGTTTCGTATTATCTCGATAAGGAACAGACAAAGCATGTTTTTGACAGAGATTTCTGGGTTGACAATAAAGAGGACATAATTTTTGTTAAGGACGATATAGTAATTAATGAGGTTGACCTTGATAAAATTGACGCTTATATGGAAGATATAAGCAGCCGTCAGAACAATTGCTTCCACTATCTTTTGATACACGAGCAGCATTTCTATGAAGATTACTTCATGTATGAGCCTGATTATAAAGAAAGAATATTCAGAACGGTTGACTGGTGTCATAATCATGGCTATAAACCTGTTACCATCAGCTCAATTGCACTTGAAGAAAGAAGATAAAAAGGAGAGTTTATGATTACTTTTGATGAAATAAGAAAGAATGAGACTATAAACACATATATAAAAAAAGCCGATGCTTCACTTGAAGCTCTCGGCTATACAGAACATAACTTTGCCCACGTTACGAAAGTTGCGACCGATGCTGCATATATTCTCGAAACACTCGGCTTTTCAGAGCATGACATTGAGCTTGCAAAAATCGCAGGCTATATGCACGATATAGGAAACCTTGTAAACAGGGTAGACCACTCACAGAGCGGAGCTATAATGGCATTCAAGATTCTAACCGACCTCGGTTTTGAACCTGAAGACGTTGCCACAATTACTACCGCAATCGGCAACCATGACGAAGGTGACGGCGTACCTGTAAATCCTATTGCGGCCGCCCTCATTATTGCCGATAAGAGCGATGTAAGATATACAAGAGTAAGAAATACAGACCTTCCGAGCTTTGATATACACGACAGGGTAAACTACTCGGTAAAGAAGTCGTCTATCAAAATCAACGGCGAAAAAACACTTCTTAAATTAAAGCTCGAAGTCGATACAAAGGTAAGCTCGGTTGTTAATTACTTTGAAATTTTTCTTAACCGCATGGTGCTTTGTAGAAAGGCTTGCGAAAAATTGGGACTTGAGTTTAAGCTGATAATTAATGAGCAGCAACTTATGTAGGTGTTAGAATGAAAATACACATAATCGGCTGCAGCGGCTCAGGAAAAACATATTTTTCACGGAAATTGTCAGAAAAGCTCGGTATTCCTCGTTTTGACTTAGATGATATCCAATGGGACAACAGTGCCTACGGCTACGGGGTTAAAATGCCGCCCGAAAAGCGAGATAGCTTGCTATGTGGTATTCTTCAAAACGATAACTGGATAATTGAAGGCGTCTATTATTCGTGGGTAGAAAAGTCTTTTGATGATGCTGATAAGATATATGTTTTGGATATGCCGAAATATCTTTATAAATTTCGTATTATTAGACGTTCAATAAGAAGAAAGCTTGGATTTGAAAAAGGTAAAAAAGAAACCTTGAAATCTGTTATTGATTTGCTGAAATGGACTGATACTTTTCAGAATAAGAATATGCCTGAGATTAAGAGAATGCTTGAAAAGTATAGCGATAAGGTCGTTTGGCTGAAAAGTAAAAAAGAGGTAAACGCTGTATATAAATAAGGCTCCCTTGTTTAAAGGGTGGCTACATAAAAAGAGGAAGCCTCGCGCTTCCTCTTTTTGTTATATTCAATCTTGTAATCTCGATTCCAAAATCTCAATATTTTCATTATAGAACTGCTCAAATCTACCCTCATCAAGTGCTTCTCTGATTCTTTCCATAAGCACGTTGTAGAAGTATAGATTGTGAAGAACGCAAAGTCTCATTCCGAGAAGCTCTCTTGCCTTAAACAGATGTCTGATATAAGAGCGTGAATAGCTTCTGCAAGCAGGACACTGACAGCCTTCTTCGATGGGTCTCGGGTCTTTGGCATACTTTTCGTTATTTAGGTTCATAAAGCCTTTAGAAGTAAAGAGATTTCCGTGTCTTGCGTTTCTGCTTGGCATTACGCAGTCAAAGAAGTCAACACCACGACGTACCGCATTAAGAATGTTTCCCGGTGTTCCTACACCCATAAGGTATCTCGGCTTGTCCTCGGGCATATAGGGTTCTACAACCTCGATTGTGTGATACATTTCCTCGGCACTTTCGCCGACAGCAAGACCGCCGATAGCAAAGCCTGCAAGGTCGTCTCTGTATTCGGCAATTGACTTCATATGGTCAATTCTCAGTTTTTCAAAGGTCGAACCCTGATTGATACCGAAAAGAAGCTGGTTGGGGTTGACAGCATCCTCCATCTGATTGTTCTTTTTGACTTCGTCAATACAGATTTTAAGCCAGCGTGTTGTTCTTGCACAACTGTTTCTCGCATAGTTAAACTCGGCAGGATTTGCAATACATTCGTCAAATGCCATTGCGATTGTAGAGCCTAAGTTTGCCTGTATTTTCATGCTTTCCTTAGGTCCCATAAAGATTCGTTTGCCGTCCATGTGGGATGCAAAATGTACGCCTTCTTCGCTTATCTTTCTGAGTGTTGCAAGGGAAAACACCTGAAATCCGCCGCTGTCGGTAAGGACAGGACCCGACCAGTTAAAAAACTTGTGAAGACCGCCCATATCCTTGATAAGCTCATCACCGGGTCTGATATGCAGGTGATATGTGTTGGATAATTCAACCTGACACTTGATTTCCTTTAAGTCGTCGGTTGAAACAGCACCCTTGATAGCGGCTGATGTGCCGACATTCATAAATACGGGGGTTTCTATAGTTCCGTGGACAGTTTCCATTCTGCCGCGGCGTGCAAATCCTTCTTTTTTGAGTACCTTAAACATTTATAAATCCTTTCGATTAAAGCCTGTCAAACATCTTGTCAAGCTTCTGTTTTGTAAATTCGTATATAACGGGTCTGCCGTGAGGACAGTAAAGTACAGCCTCGTTGTTGAATATTTCGTCGAGTATGTACTTGTTGTCAAAATCCGTATGCCTGTCACCGGCTTTTATAGCAGCACGGCAGGCGGCGGTAAACAGTGCTCTGTCAAATATTTCGCCTGCACTCTTGTTGTTGCCCTCAGAAAGCTTGCCTGCAAGGAATGTAAATACATCACCTGCATCACTCTGAGCGATAGGAGTGGGGATAGAGCGGATAATCACCGTGTTTGCACCAAACTCGTCAAAGTCAAAGCCTATTTTCTCAAAGTATTCCTTGTTCTCCATTGCAGCCTCGGCTTCCTTGGGTGTCAAAACAACATTTATCGGCTCTAAGAGATACTGTGCCGAGTTTTCGTGGTCGGGCTTCTTTAACTTTTCATAGATAATGCGCTCGTGTGCCGCATGTTTATCGACAAGATATAAACTCTGACCGTTCTGTGCAACTATGTATGTACTGAAGGCTTCGCCAATGTAAATGGGCGACTGCTTTTTCTTTTCGGGGGTAATTTCCTCTTGCTTGAATACTTCAACAGGAATTGTTTTCTGCACATCAATTGGTCTTGCTTCCTGCTTTACACTTTCGCCCATTTCTGTTATCTTGATTTCGGGATTTGGCGCATTAAAAGGAGCTTTCGGCTGTGTAGGGGTGTATACATCCTTAAGAAAATCAAGGGTAGGTGCTCCGCTTTTTTCGCCATGTTCCTTGTTATTTACCTTTGCCGTGAAGGTAACAGGCTCGGTATAAAGCGGTGGTGTGCTCGGCGCTTTGTACGGCTCTTTAACTTCAGCTTTTGTCTGCGTCTGTGGTTCTTCTTTTTTATCTTCAGCAACAGGCTCTTCCTGTTTTTTGTCGATTATCGGGAAAGCTTCCTCGTCATTTGTAAAGCCTGAGAATGTCACTGCCTGATTAAGTGCGTTTTTGACAGCAAAGTATATTGCATCAAATACACGCCTTTCATCCGAAAACTTAATTTCAAGCTTTGCTGGATGTACGTTTACGTCAACAAGCCTCAGGTCGATATCACAAAAGAGCACACAAGCGGGGAATTTACCTGTAGGACAAAATCCTCTGAAGCCTTCTTCGAGGGATGCAAGCATTGTACGTGAGCGTATGTAGCGGTTGTTGACAAAGAAGTTCTGCATATTGCGGTTTGGTCTTGAAAACTCAGGCTTTGCAATATATCCGTGAATTCTTACACCGTGATATTCGTAGTCAACAGGGAAGAGTACGTTTGCAAATTCTCTGCCTATGCAGGAATAGATGGCACTTCTTAAATTACCGTCACCCGGAGTCTGCATTTTTATGTTATTGTCAGAAATCAGAGTTACTGCAATTTCGCTTCTTGACAGTGCAAATTTTTCACATACTGCCGCAACAGACAAAGCTTCCGTCGAATCCTTCTTTAAGAACTTGCGTCTTGCAGGCACGTTTTCAAAAATGTTTTCAACCGTTATTGTTGTACCCTGAGGACAGCCAGCATCGCAAAGCTCAATCTGTTCGCCAAAATCACATTCAAAGAGTGTTCCGACATCTTCTTTGTCGCTCTTTGTTAATATGCGTACTTTTGATACTGCCGCAATTGCAGCCAAGGCTTCGCCTCGGAAGCCGAATGTGCCGATTGCTTCAAGGTCGGAGCCTGTTTTAATTTTACTTGTAGCATGGCGCAGAATACATTTGGGAACATCTTCTCTCTGAATGCCGCAGCCGTTGTCGGTAACCCTTATAAAAGAAGTACCGCCGTTTTTGATTTCAACAGTAATGCTTGTAGCACCTGCATCGGCGCAGTTTTCAAGCATTTCCTTGATTGCCGAAGACGGTCTTTCAACAACCTCACCTGCGGCGATAAGGTTTGCCGTTTGCTTGTCAAGTACATTTATGATTCCCAAAGTTCTCACCAACTTTCCATACAAATTCATATTATTATATCAGTTTTTGAAGGTGTTGTCAAGAAAAGCGGCGGATTTCTCCGCCGCAATTTTTATTAGAATCTGAAGTCTCTCTTGTTGTTATTTCTGATAGCTTCAATATTGCTCTTGGCAATTTCTCTTACCTTTTCCTTAGGGATGTTGAGAAGCTCTTTTTCAATCATTTCATAGCCGAGCTTCTTTGTTTCTGGCGAAGCATAGTCCTCCAAAAATTCTGAGAGAGTCATAAGTGCGTTGGGGTGACAGCAGTTAAGAATCTGACCTGTTTTGCAAAGACTCATAAATCTGTCGCCTGTTCGACCTTCTCTGTAGCAAGCAGTACAGAAAGAGGGAATATGCCCCATTTCCATAAGCCAGCGGACAACCTCGTCAAGCGTTCTCTCGTCGGAAACATCAAACTGTTCTGTGTCGTGTGGTCTTTCTTCTTCTGCATATCCGCCGACAGATGTACGGGATGCACCGCTTATCTGTGAAATGCCAAGCTGTAAAGCTTCGCCTCTGACTTTTGCACTTTCTCTTGTCGAAATAATCATGCCTGTGTATGGAACAGCGATTCTTATGCAGGCTATAATCTTCTTAAAGGTCTCGTCGTCAATGCCGTTGTCGAACTTCGATGGGTCAATGTCGTCGGCTCTCTTTAGTCTCGGAACGCTGATTGTGTGTGGTCCTACTCCGTGAACCGCCTCAAGGTGCTCTGCGTGCATGATAAGACCTGCAAATTCGTACTTGTATAATTCAAGACCGAAAAGTACACCGAGACCTACGTCGTCAATACCGCCTTCCATGGCTCTGTCCATAGCTTCTGTGTGGTAAGCGTAATTGTGCTTAGGACCTGTGGGATGAAGTGTCTCATAGGTTTCTTTGTGATATGTTTCCTGGAAAAGAATGTATGTGCCGATGCCTGCATCCTTGAGTTTCTTATAGTTTTCAACGGTAGTTGCTGCAATGTTGACATTAACTCATCTGATTGCACCGTTCTTGTGCTTTACCTTGTAGATGGTGTCAATACATTCCAAAATATATTCAATGGGGTTGTTTACGGGGTCTTCACCGGCTTCAATGGCAAGTCTCTTGTGACCCATATCCTGAAGTGCAATTACTTCCTTTTCAACTTCTTCTTGTGTCAGCTTCTTGCGGCAAATGTGCTTGTTCTGATAGTGGTAAGGGCAGTATGTACAGCCGTTTACACAGTAGTTTGAAAGATAAAGAGGAGCGAACATTACAATTCTGTTCCCGTAGAAATCCTGCTTAATCTGACGTGCAAGCTCATACATTTTTTCGTTAAGCTCAGGTATGTCGCAGGCAAGAAGAACCGATGCCTCTCGGTGTGTAAGACCTACAGAGTGAGTACCTGCTTCGTCTTTCTTGGGTTTTGCCTTTTCTAAAATTGCATCAATAAGCTCTCTATTGTGCTTGTTACTTTCAGCATATTCAAGTGTTTCGAGGATTTCCTCGTGGTTGATAAATTCTTCAGCTTTAAGTGATTTCAAATCAAATTTTGCCATGATGTATTTTCCTTTCTTTGGGTCAGATCATATCTTTCCGTCAGTTGTTATTGTATTTATAATCACCTCTATCTGTTACGATTTCATAACCGATGTCGGCAAATTTCTTTTTAAGTTTTTCAAGACCTTCGACACTTTCAAGACCTGTTCTTAATTTGTTGTCATACAGCATATATTTGTCTTTTGCCGAGTCGGGTGAAAGATTTGGCATTATGACGTTCGCACCGGCAAGTATTCCCATTTCTCTGCCGCCGTCTTTGAGTGTTCCGAGTGCCGTTGTTGAGGGCAGGAGTATAGACGGCTTCATTATGCGTATAAGTGACAGTAAAAACAATGTCAACTCAAATGAACCCTTTTCAAAGTCAGCAAAAACCGTGTCCTTGTGGGGCAGGAACGGACCTATTCCGCACATCTGCGGGTCAAATTCTTCGATGAACTTCAAATCTTTTGCTATATGCTCGTTTGTTTGATAAGGACTTCCGACCATTATTCCGCATCCAACCTGAAAACCGATTTTTTTGAGATTGTAAAGACATTCCATTCTTGTTTCCAGAGATAAATCCGATGGATGAAGCTTTGAATAATGCTCGCTGTCTGCCGTTTCGTGTCGAAGAAGATACCTGTCAGCACCGGCATCATATAAAGCCTTGTAGCTGTCAAAACCTTTTTCTCCGAGAGACAGCGTTACGGCACAGTCAGGGTATTTTTTCTTGATTTTGCGTACAACATCACAGACAAATTCATCCGTAAAATGATTGTCCTCACCGCCTTGTAATACAAAGGTTCTGAAACCAAGCTTATATCCGTTTTCACAACAGGAAAGGATTTCCTCCTTTGTCAGCCTGTAACGACTGCACGTCTTGTTGTCACGGTTAATTCCGCAGTAAAGACAGCCGTTTTTGCAATAGTTCGATACTTCAATAAGACCACGGATGTATACTGAGTTTCCGTAAACAGCTCTCCTTATTTCAACCGCAAGATTTTTTGTAAATTCGGCATCTTCGCGGGTGTAATTGTCAAGAATGAACCTGTATTCTTCGAGAGAAAGACTTTTGATTATATTCAGTTTTTCAATAAAATCTTTAACAGTTTTCATTTGTTATTACATTGGAATAAGCGGTTTTAACTGTAATTCCCTCAAGCTTTCCGATTTTTCCCGACAGTGCAGCAATTACGTCCTGCGGAGCATCAATGGCAACCGATACAACGCTAATATTCTTTTCACGGTAGGGGATACCCATTCTGCCGATTATGTATTTGCCGTACTCGTGAAGCAGTGCATTCAGCTTTTCAACCGATTCCGTTTCGGATACAATTATACCCATAACGGCAACTCTTGTTTCCATTCCAATTTTCTCCTTAATAAAAAATGACTGCATCCGACATGAATGCAGTCAAAATAAACATAATTCACCTAAAAGGGGAATGTGTTAAATTGATGTACTGCATCCTGCTTTCAGATATAAATCTTCAGGTCGGATTCTTTACATTGATAATTTTATCACAAAGTTTGATTGCTGTCAATATCAAATTTTCCCACGCCGACAATAATTGCATCTTCGGGTTTGAAATAATCATCAGTATTGCTTGAGTAGCCGGCAGCTTTCCATGCCATGTCGAAGGTTATGTCGTCGGTGTTCGACAAAATGTGATAGGTGGTACCGCAGGCAGCATTGTTCATTACTCCCGAGATTTCAAGCTTGTACTTATAGGAGTAATCGTCTGTCTTCCAGCTTCCGTCGCTTAGCTGATAGTGACTGACCTTTGTAAAAATTTTGTTCTCATCAAGGAATTGCTCAAAATCCTCATGGTTATCTTCTTTGTATGTCTTTACGATATAGATTTCATCAGTTCCGAATTTTTCATCTAGATCTTCTTTATTAAAATCAGGCCTTATTACATTGTCGCTGAGCTGATTATCGTTTGACTTTCGAGAACAGGAACAAAGCAGTATAAGACATATTGCGAATATCAGTATAATTTTTTTCATATTGTTTCTCCTTATTTGAGTGTAACGACGGTAACTCCCGAATCGCCTTCACCGAATGTTCCCATTCTGAACTCGGAAATTCTTTTGTCACGCTTAAAGTAGTCCCAAAGAGCTTTTCTCAGAGCACCGGTGCCTTTGCCGTGAATAATTCTCACATTCACAAGCCCAGAAAGCACGGCGTCGTCAAGGAATTTATCAACAACAAAGATTGCGTCATCGCCGATAAAGCCGCGAACGTCAACTTCGCTCTTTGCTTCCATCATCTTTCTCGGCCCTCTTGAACCTGATTTCTTTTTGCTGTCGTCTTTCTTATCGGTTATGAGTCTGAGTTCTTTAAGCTTTGTATTAAAACGTGCAGATCCAATGAGAACGGTTACTTTTTCACCGTCAATTTTGTCAATTACTCCTTCTTTGTTGAGCGTTGCAATCAACACGTTGTCGCCCTTGACAAAATCTCTCGGAGGCTTGTATTCGGCTTCAATTTTTTCACCGATTTTGTTGTTAAGCTCTGCAATGCCGAGCGCTTTTCTTACTTCATCCTGGCTCTTTGCAAGTAATTCTTTGAAGTTTTCAGCATCCTTCTTGCGTTGAATTTCCTGAAGCTGATTAAATACGAAATCCGCACTTTCTCTTGCGCGTTCGAGAAGTTCCTGAGCTTTTGCCTCGGCTTTTTCTCCTTCTTCTTCTATTCGTTTGTTAAAGTTCAAACGTTGCTTTTCGGAAACGTCAAACATGGCCTGAGCCTTTTCTTTGAGCTTCTTTGCGTGTGCCTTCTGATTTTCAAGCTCGATTCTGTCTTCTTCGAGTTTTCCTATTAGTTCTTCAAAGGAACGTGTTTCTTTGTTGATTTTGGAGCCTGCTCTGTTGATAATACCTTCTGAGAGGCCAAGCTTTCTTGCTATTGCAAAAGCATTTGAACGCCCCGGCATACCAATCATCAGTCTGTACGTCGGTTTTAAAGTCTTGATATCAAATTCACAGGATGAATTTGTTACATTTTTAGCATCTAGAGCATAAGCTTTAAGTTCAGCATAATGAGTGGTTGCAGCACATAAAGTACCACGTTCCGATATTGTTTCAAGTATTGTCTGAGCGAGAGCTGCACCTTCAATGGGGTCGGTGCCGGCTCCAAGCTCATCAAACAGTACCAGAGAATTCGCCGAGTATCTTCTAAGAATATCTACTATGTTCACCATATGAGCTGAAAATGTAGAAAGCGACTGTTCTATACTCTGTTCATCACCGATATCTGCAAGAATTCCGTCAAACACAGGCAGAGTAGAGCCATCTGACGCAGGTATATGAAGGCCGCATTGTGTCATAAGCGAGAGCAGTCCTATTGTTTTCAAAGTTACAGTTTTACCGCCGGTATTGGGTCCTGTAATAACAAGAGTCGTAAATGACTTTCCAAGATAAATGTTGGTTGCTACGACCTTTTTCTGATCAAGTAAGGGGTGTCTTGCTTCGTTTAAACGTAGATACTTTTCGTTGTTTATAACAGGTTCACAGCAGTTATAGTGAAGAGAAAATTCGGCTTTTGCAAATATGATGCTGATACAACATATCGCGTCAAAGCTTTCTTTGAGGTCTGATGAAAATCTTGTACATTCGCTTGTCAGCTCATACAGAATGCGTTCAATCTCGAGTTTTTCCTGTGATTCTAGGGTTCTTAGTTCGTTATTTGCTTCAACAACCGCCATCGGCTCAATAAAAACTGTTGCACCTGAAGCTGAGGCATCATGAACAAGACCTTTAATCTCGTTTTTGTATTCGGCTTTTACGGGAATTACGTATCTTCCGTTTCTTGTTGTTACTATATTTTCCTGAAGATATTTAGAATCACCCGTAATATACTTGTTTAGAACGTCCTTGACTTTATTCTGGGCGTTTTTTTTCTTTCGTCTGATTTCATATAGAGTATCTGATGCGGAATCAGCCATTATGTCCTCAGAAATAATGGCTTTTGTAATCTTTTCTTCCAGAAATCTGTTTTCATGAAGTTTAGAAATGTAAACGTTAAGCAGATTATCTTCCGAAAGAGAACTAAAGTATACATTCAGAGATGAGCACACTCTGAGAAGTGATGCAACATCCAATAATTCCTTCATATTCAGGCACGATCCTTTTTCTGCACGTGCAAGATGTGACGTTATATCACGAACGCCGCCGAGAGAAGGCGAGCTCTTTGTCTGTATCAGGAGCTTGGCTTCGCTTGTTTCTTTAAGCATTCTTTTGATATACTCTGCTGAAACAGATGGAGTGATGTCAAGTATTTTATTATGTGCCGCTTCAATTGGACAATAGGATATTAATTTTTCTAAAATTTTATCAAATTCAAGTGTCTTTATCGATTTTGAAAAATTGTCCGCAGACAGACTGTTGAGACTGTCAGAATTCAATTTGAGATTATTTCTGTTTTTCATTTTTCTCCCAATGAGTTTAGAATTGATTTATATATTTTTAAGGTTTCATATGTCTTTTCGGTTTTATGAATCAGGTAGTTCTCGCAAATAAATGACAGTTCTTTAATGTCGCTGTCTGAAATGTTATACATAAGCATTTTTGCCTGTTGAGACATACAAATATACTTCATTGCATCTACTACCTGTTCAGAAATGGTACATGAATACGGAAAACTGCTTTTGTTGAATTTTTCAAGGCAACTGCTGCACAGAATTCCCGATTCTTCAAAACTGAATAGAGTGCTCGACTTATAATCAGCATTTCTGCTACAGGATATGCAATTATCAAAATCGGGCATAAATCCGTTAATGCACATCAGCTTTAGTTCAAATGCTGATTTTATCAAAGAAAGCTTAATTTCCTTTTTGTTTGATAATGCATATAAACAATTCAGAAACAGTCTCAAAGCTTCGGTTTCGTTGTCGTTTTCTACACAAGTTCTGTTTAGGACTTCCGCAAAGTAGCATGCAAGCGAATATCTTGTCATATCTGACCTCATGCCGTAAAATAGCTCCTTGGAAACGGCTGTTTTAACAGTAAGACGCCCGAATTTTTCTATGAGTTCATATTCGGAAAACACAAACAATTGGCACGCAGGAGCGTTTTTGCTGGATATCTTTTTTACACCTTTTGCAAATGCAGTTACCTTACCATGCTGTGGAGTGAGGATTGTAAGTAATTTGTCATTTTCACCTTGAAGTGTTTCCCTTATAACTATGCCTTCAGTAGTAATATCCATTAATCTTCCTTCTTGAAACCGAGTCTTGCCATGTTGAGCTCGGAATCACGCCAGTTTTCTTTAACCTCTACCCAAAGGTCGAGGAATACCTTCTTAGATGTCATTTCTTCAATGTCTTCTCTTGCAAAGGTTGCAGCTTTCTTTAAAGTTTCACCGTTTTTGCCAATGATAATTTTCTTATGAGCATCCTTTTCGCAGTAGATTTCTGCTCTGATTTTTATAAGCTTTTCTGTTTCCTCATAATCTTCAACAGTAACAGCAGTACCGTGGGGGATTTCTTCATCAAGAAGTCTTAGCAGCTTTTCTCTTATGATTTCCGCACTGATTGTTCGTACCGTCTGGTCTGTTATCATGTCCTCAGGATAGAACCAGGGCTCGTTACGCAGGAAAGGCTTAAGTTCATTCATGATGATATCAATGTTTTCACCCTTGAGTGCAGAAGCGGGAATAATAGATACAAAATCATAAAGCTCGTTGAACTTTGCCATGTTGTCAAGAAGCTTTCCTTTGTTGCAGATGTCTGTCTTGTTAAGTACAAGAATAGCAGGGAGCTTTGCCTTTTTGATTCTAGCGATAATTTCCTTGTCCTGCGGATGAATCGAGTCGTTTACTTCAGCCATGAATACCACGGCATCTGTATCGGGAATTGCTGTTTCAGCGGCATTTACCATAAATTCGCCAAGCTTGTTCTTGGGCTTGTGAAGACCGGGGGTATCAACAAATACATACTGCTCGCATCCAATCGTGTGAATACCCGTGATTCTGTTTCTTGTTGTCTGAGGCTTCTTTGATACTGCCGCAACCTTTTCACCGACGATGGCGTTGAGAAGGGTTGATTTGCCCACGTTCGGTCTGCCTATAAGGCTTATAAACATTGTTTTCTGCTCTTTGACAGGTATCTTTGCCGAACCTTCTACTGAGTCGGAAATATCACGTCTCAAACCAATAGAAGAAAGTATATCTTCAGCACTTTCCTTCATGTATTCGTCATCCTCTTCACTGACTTCGTGGTCAAATCCGAGAAGGTGAAGAACAGAGTGTACTGCAAGAAATGCCGCTTCTCTTTCCAAAGAGTGTCCGTATTCTTCAGCCTGATCCACAGCCTTTTCAAGAGAAATTACAATATCGCCGATTGCACAGGGTTCATCCGATTCGTCATCGTATTCAATTTCACCGTTTTCAAACATGGGGAAGGATAGTACGTCTGTCGGTGCGTCTTTTCCTCTGTATTCTTTGTTTAATTCGTGTATTTTTTCGTTGTCAACAAAGGAGAGTGAAATCTCAACCGGAAAGTCGATTTCCTGATAGTCAAGTGCTGCAACGATTGCCTTCTTTACTGTATTTCTGAGTGCTGTTGTTAATTCTATTTTATTCTGATCATTAGTTGAATATATAGTGTGCTTCAATTTTCAGTTCCTCCGTTGTTTTCCGTGCTTTCGGAAGTTGCAGGCTTATCTTTTGTTTCCGCTGCCTGTCTCTTTTTATCTTCGAATTTTTCGTATGCGTTTATGATTTTCTGAACAAGCGAGTGTCTTACAATGTCCTTGTCCGAGAGGTGGAATACACATATTCCGGGTATTCCTTCAATAATCTTTGCGGCAAGCTCAAGACCGCTTTTTGTGTTGCCCGGCAGGTCTATCTGCGTAATGTCGCCCGTAACTACAATCTTTGAGCCGAAACCCAAACGTGTTAAGAACATCTTCATTTGTTCGGGTGTTGTGTTCTGTGCCTCATCAAGGATTATAAATGAGTCGTCAAGTGTTCGTCCTCTCATATAAGCAAGAGGTGCAATTTCAATAACACCGCGCTCCATGTTCCTTGCGAAGCTCTCAGCGCCCATAAGCTCATAAAGTGCATCATACAAAGGTCTCAAATATGGGTCAATCTTGCTTTGGAGGTCACCGGGTAAAAAGCCGAGCCTTTCACCTGCTTCAACGGCGGGGCGGGTGAGAATGATTCGTGATACCTGCTTGGTTCGAAGAGCCGTAACAGCCATAGCAACGGCAAGGAATGTCTTACCTGTTCCGGCAGGACCGATGCCTAAAGTTACGGTGTTTTCTTTAATTGCCTCAATGTAGTTTTTCTGACCGTAGGTTTTAGCTTTTACGGGTTTGCCTTTGCTTGTTATACATATGCAGTCGCCCGAAAAGTCGCGGAGTTCTTCTGTATTTCCTCCAGAAACCATGCTTATGACATATCTAACATTTTGCTCAGACAATTCTTCATTCTTTTCCGACAACTTTAAAAGATTTTCTATAACTTCAGATGCAAGATTTACCTGCTGTTCGTGTCCCGATATTTTTATGCCGTCTGTTTTTGATTGAATGACGACATCAAACTCATTTTCTATTATTCTGGTGTTGCTGTCAAAGTTGCCAAATATGACTGATTGCTTTTGCGGATTGATGCCGCATAAAATTTTCTCGGTCATGCTTTACCTCTCATATATAAATATACATAGTAATTATATAATGTTTTTTACTATTTTTCAATAGTATTTTCGATATTATGTGCTTAAATTGTAAATCTTTACTATGTAACAGAAAAATAATGTGATCATATTATGAAGTATATTGCTCAGTGGAGGCGTTTTTGATGATTGCACATGGAAAAGACGTTAAATATGCAGTAATTGGCGGAGACGAAAGGCAAATATATGCCGCACTTGATATTGCAGACCGCGGCTTTGAGGTGGCTCTTTACGGTTTTGATTCGTTCGACGGAGACGTTGGGCTATGTACGAGATGTGATAAAATTCAAGATGCTGTCAGAAAAGCATCTGTAGTTTTATTACCTCTGACGGTGAGCAATGATAATGAATATTTGAATATGCCACTGTCAACTCAGACTTTAAGCATCAGTACTCTTGCAAATGTTATTGATAAGAATGCTGTTGTTTTTGGTGGAAAATCGGAAGTTCTTTCCGACACATACGGTGTGAAAGTTATTGATTACTTAGAAAGAGATGAATTCGTTATTGCCAATGCATACCTTACGGCTGAGAGTGCTGTCGGTATTGCTATGTCTGAAACTAAATCATCTTTAAGAGATACAGATGTCTTGGTAATGGGATATGGGAGAATAGGGAAGTCTCTTTGCAGCATTTTAAAGGGGATGGGAGTCAATGTATATGCTTCGGCTCGGAAAAACAGCGATTTTTCATGGATAAGAGCATATGGCTATTCACCGGTTGACACAAGTAAGGTTTGCGAAGTTGTTTCTTCGTGCAAACTTGTTTTAAATACAATTCCTGAACTTGTGCTTGGAAAAGGAACGCTTGGCTGTATGCATAAGGACACGCTTATAATAGACCTCGCATCAAAGCCGGGAGGAGTTGATTTCAATGCCGCCAAGGAGTGCGGAATAAAGACAATATGGGCGCTGGCATTGCCCGGAAAAAAGCTGCCGGTAAGTGCAGGTAAAATTATGGCAAGGACAGTTATAGATACCCTTGAAGATATGGAGGTAATTTAATGATTGGGTTTGCAATGTGCGGTTCGTTCTGCAATTTTGCAGTCGCGTTCAACGAACTTGAAAAGCTGACGAAAAGCGGGGAAGAAGTTGTACCGATTATGTCATATAATGTTTACTCAACAGATACCCGCTTCGGAAAGGCAAAGGACTTTATAGAAAAAGCAGAAAGCCTTTGCGGTAGAAAAGTTGTGCACACGATACAGGGTGCAGAGCCACTGGGACCTAAGACAAAGCTTGACTGCCTATGCATATGTCCCTGTACGGGGAATACTCTCGCAAAGCTTTCAAGCGGTATTTGTGATACGCCCGTAACACTTGCAGCTAAAGCTCATTTAAGGAACGAGAGACCTCTTGTTATTGCGCTTGCTTCTAATGACAGTCTTCTTGGCAATGCCGAGAATTTCGGAAGAATGCTTGCCAGAAGGAATGTGTATTTTGTGCCGCTTAGACAGGATGATGCCAAAGAAAAACCACGAAGTCTTGTGTGTGACTTTGAAAAATTGACAGATACAATTGAAAGAGCAAAAAAAGGCTCTCAGATCCAGCCGATTCTCTTATAGTTATAGTTTTTAAAATTGTCAAAAATTGTTGATAATTTATTGAATTGTTTAATGTAATATAAAACAAATCAATAGTTTCGGAGGTCAAAAATGAATTTTAATACAAAGGTTATGGATATAGTGAAGGGCGGAACATTTAATGTTCTCGGCAGACCTTACTTTGTAAATGATGTTCCTGCATTTACATGGTCAAACAGTGGTATAGAATTCTGTGCCAAGTGTGACAGAATCACAGTTTTCTTTGGCGAAAATCCCGCTGAACAGCCTGCTATTTTCAAAATATACGTTGACGGTATTGAAGTTAAGGCTTCGGTTGCCGGTAAAGGTACTACGGCTATGATTGAGAACCTGAGAGATAAGATGCATAAGGTTAAAATCCTTCGTATCAGCGAAGGTTCATATTGTGTCAGTGTTCTTAAAGTACAGATTTATGGCAAAGCTCCTGAATTTTCTCTTCCTGCCGAGAAAATGAGACTAAAGCTTGAGTTCCTCGGCGACTCAATAACGGCAGGCTTCGGTGTACTTGCCGACGGCGAAAAAATGGAATATACAACCTATGAGCAGGACAGCACCAAAACATATGCTTATCTTACGGCTGAGGCACTTGATGCGGAAATCAGAACAATCTGTATTTCGGGTGAGGGTATCTGTCACTCCTGCGGTGATATGGTTGGAACACAATTTATTAGGTTTTTTAACAGAACATGCAGAGGCGTGGAGGGTTATACACCAGACGATTTTGTTCCCGACATATTTGTTGTCAACGGCGGCACGAATGATAAGCGTACACATGTGACAAGCGAGGAGTTTATTGAAGGTGTTATTACTCTTTTAAAGGATATCAGAAGTAAATATCCCGAAACTCCTATTATCTGGATGTACGGCATGATGGTGCATGTTTTTGATGAGGAGCTGAAAGCGGCAGTAAATCAGTTCAATAAGACTGATAAGAATACCCACTGTCTGATTGTAAAGTCTGTAAATGATTATAAAAATCAGCGAGGAACATACGGTCATCCCAATGTAAATGCTTCCGTCAGGTGTGCTGGTATTCTTAAAAGAAAAATATTGGAAGTGCTCTCTCTGAACCGGTAATCTCCGAAAAAATATTAAAAAAACCTCTTGACAAACACATATAAAAGTGTTATTATATTTAAGCTGTCTTGAACAGCTATGCGCCGCTAGCTCAGCTGGATAGAGTGTTTGGCTACGAACCAAAAGGTCAGGGGTTCGAGTCCCTTGCGGCGCGCCAG
>JAGAUT010000033.1 GCA_017620655.1 Clostridia bacterium
ACCTTCATATTGGATATAACCGGTGCTTCATAAGAGGTGGGCTGTACGGGTATAATCTGTGTTGAGCCCTTGCCAAGCACCGCTATATCCGACCATTCGCCGTTTATGATTATATTATTATAATTGTGTGAGTACTGCATCTGATATCGGCATCTTATCTGCACCGAATATTTCTCAAGGTCAATGTGATATACAGTTGTACCGTCTTGCTCTGCGCTGTATATTACATCCTTATAAAGCTCTCTCGCTTCATCCCAGTAAAGATCTGCAAGCGTGAAATCGTAAAATCTTTCTGTTCTGACAGAAGTATAATCATAACCTTCAGCATAACTTCCGGTATAGCCGTCAACTTCATCCCATTCGGGAATATACTGCCAGCCGTTACCGTTTACATTCACATCGTACTGCATTTTAAGAAATAACCCATAGCCGTTGTGCTCAACACCATATTTCTCGAAAAATGCATCCGAGTCAATTTCATATTCTGTTTGAAGTTTGACAAGAGAATCATCAAAGGCTGCATACATCGTGATGTAGTCGCTGCCCTGACCTGCAAAATCCTGATTTACCACAAAGTAGTTGGGCGTTACGGGCTTTGGTAATTCGATGTCTTTGAGAGTGTCAGTAGCACTGACCGTAAAGGTCATAATTGAAAGGCACATTGTAAGTATCAATAATAATGATAAGATTTTTTTCATCTTCACATCCTCCTTATTCGCCCTGTCTTGCTCCGCATCCCGAGCAGAATTTCATTCCGTCTGCCACCTCTGCACCGCATTCGGTACAAAAGCGTTTTTTTACTTCTGTCTTTTCGGGAAGCCTTGTGCCGCAGTCACAGCAGAACTTGCAGCCCTCTGCATTGACCGTTCCGCAGCTTGGGCAGGTGCGGTCTGCTTCTGCCGCCTCTCTCTGTGCCTGTGCCTCGGCTTCGGCTTTCTCCCGTGCTTCCTTTTCAGCCTTCATCTGTGCGACTTTTGCCTCAATTTCTGCTCTGTTTGTGCTGAGTGCTTCAAGCTGTGCCGCCGTTTCGGGATATGCTTCCTTGCCGTTTTCGGCGAAAACTCTTCGTCCGAGTGCGGCGTATATTTTTTCTTCCTTTTCGGTTATATCCCTCAGCTCATTCTGTGCGTTGAATATCTTAACGTCGGGATCGTCCTGCGGTGCAAGACTTGCTATTCCTCTGACAATTCCGTCTAAAATTCCTGCCATAGTGTTTTCCTCCGTATTACTTTAATTAGCGAAGTCCTTCAATGCTTCTTCTATTTCATCCTGATTTTCTTCAATGTCGGACATATAATCGTCCCAGCCCTTCTGCATACCCTGAGCTATGTCTACCTTTACTGCGTTGTAGTAGAAAAGTCTGTCAAACTCGCTTTCCTTGTCGTTATCATATTCAGAGCTTACGTATACCGTGTATATCGTGTCGTCAACTCTGAACGCCCAGCCCTGAAGCCATCCGCCCAGAGCATCCTCCAAGGTGGTTTGGTCAAGAGCATTTTCGCCCTCGCCTACAAATTCGTAGCCGATTATGTTGTAGCCGTCCTGAGAAACGGCGGCGGTTTTGTCAAATACCTTTTTGAAGTATGTATCTATTTCCTCGTCGGTAAGCTCGCCGTCCTTTTTGGTAAAGGTGAAAAGTCCGCGTCCGTCCTCGCCGAGTGCCGAATATTTACTTGCAAATTCCCATTCCCAGTCAGGCTCAATATCGGCAGCCTTTATGCCTGTTGCCTTTTCGAGATAGTATTCCGCCGCCTCGGGACTGAAAGTTTCAAGGCTGTCTTCGTAATCTTCCTGAGCTTTTTCGCTCATTTTACCGGGATCAACGTTTTCTCCGGGCTTTGCCGTACAAGCTGCAAGTGTAAGTATCATAAGGGAAGCGAGTATTATAGTAAGTATCTTTTTCATAAGTAAATCCTCCGTATTATATAAATTTATTGTTTATTTGTTGTCTTGATTTACAGCTTTGCTCCGCAGCCTCCGCAGAAGCCTGCATTTGCTTCGTTTTTAGCACCGCACTGTCCGCAGAATCTGGGCTTGGGTGCATCTGTCTGTGTATTAGGTTGTGCCTGATGCTGTGGCTGTACATTCGGCTGTCCTGCTCCTGCGTAAGCCATCTGCGGCTCTTCCGCCTTGCCCTTGTTAAAGAGCTCCTTGAACTTGCCGGAGATCTTAGAGAGCTTGCCGTAAAGGTCGAAGGTAATTTCTGTTGTGGGAGCTACCTCCATATAACTCGCCATTGTCTGACAAAGTATGTAGCTGTCAAGGAATGCAAACTTTATTACCCTAGTAATGAATACTGCGAGCAAGAAGCCGATAAACGCGTTCCAACTGAGAAGCCTGAAAAGAAGTCCTATGGGCACGAATACAAGCACAAGCACCAAAATCGAGAGAAGTATAACCTTCAGCATTGTCTTTGCCGCATTTTTAAGAAGATGCTTGATTTTCTGTGCGTAGATTACAACGCCGTCGCAGGCACTTCTGAATGCGCCCTGCTCCTTTTTGTAGAAGGTGTAGCCGAGACAGCACTCGTCAACGTAGCCGAGGGAAAGCTCAACGAAGAAGTTTGCTATTCCCGTTACTGCTCCCATACCGGGGATAAAGTCAAGTGCATTACCGAGCTTTGAGATGCCTCTCTGAATCTGCTTTACCGCACCCGATACCAGCTTATCTACTGCGAAATATACGTTTGAGGTTGCAAATCTCTTTTTAACGGCTTCCTTGCCGTAATTCACCTGATTGTCAGGAACCTTACCTGTTGTCACCGCTTCGGCAAGCACTGCAACGTGTCCTGCTTTAACAAGATAGCCGAAGTAGTGCATAATTGCGAATCTCACGACTCCCGTTGCACCTATCCATATAAAGATACAAATTACCATTCCGTTTTCGCCAAACAGCCAGCCGATACCGAGTAGTATTGCGAGCAGCACTACCGAGATAAGCACCGTTGCCGCACCGAGTACCAGCTTTGCTATTGCGAAAGGCATTGTTTTTCTGAAAAGTTCACCTGATTTCATAATTTTTATCTCCTTTACTTGTTTTTCTTGAATTTCTCATTCATACAAATTCCGATTATGTCTTTCTCATCCTGCTTTAACATAAAACTGCAGGTTCCGCAGGTTTTGTCATCACCGTCAGCGTATGGACAGTCTTCTGTAATGACATCTACCCATTTTCTGCCGCCGGGGGTTATTCTCGGACATTCGATAAAATCGGGGAATTCTCCGAGATGCTTTCCGCTCAGCTCATCATATCGGAAATTCACCTCCAATATGTCGCCGTCGAGCAGGTAAGTCTTTTTTACATCATGTTTCATATCATAGGCTCACCTCAACTTTCCTTTCGTTGTCTTTATTTTATACTAAAAATAATCTTATTGTAAGTCACGTCTGATAGGTGAAAAAGTATAATTTTTTGCATAATTCTGAGTCTTTCAATAGGCAAAAAAATTGAAAAAAGCCTGTAATATAGCGTGTTTTGGGGCAAAAAAATCCCGTTCGCGTGCGAACGGGATCTTTAAGCTTTTGTCAGTCTTCAAGATATTTCCGAAGCTCTGTCTTTTTGCTGATACAAAGCTTCTGATAAATAGAGCGTATGTGATTTTTTACCGTACCCTCGGATATATCTAAGTGTGCGGCTATTTCCTTTGAACTCCAGTCTCGGTTATACAGAAGGGTTATGCTTATTTCAATGGGTGTTAAGGTGTGAAAAAAATCGTTTTCCTCCGGCTTATGCAGTCTGTACCAGCCGTCATTAAATTCCTTTACAACCTTCATTATCTTCTTATAGTCTTCGGGATAGTCTGTTTTTAAACACTGTTCTGTAAGACCTTGAAGCAAATTATGATGTATGCCGAACAGCTTTATAAAGCCGTCATGTTTTGCAGTTTCCCATGCAATCATAAAGTGCTGTCGGGCAAGAAGAGGCTTTTTAAGTCCCATAAAGGATGCCGCCGCAACTATAAGCACATAAATTGCCGCAACCGGATAAAAGCTGTTGCAAAAAGCAAGGGCTGTATCACATATACCGATTGCTCTTTCAAAATTCTTTTCTCTGTATGCCTTGTAAGCCAATATGTATGCTCCGTAAAGTCTTATGCCGTTGGGAAGAAAGTGCAGATATTCCTCGAGGGGCGGCACTTCGGGAACAGGCACGTTCAAAAGATATTTTCCGATATATGCGGTAAGCACACCGATAGCATGCAGCTCTTTTGGTGCGTCTTGGTTATTAAGCCCTTTCTCCAGTTCTTTGGATACACGCTCGGAAAAGAAGCCGGCAAGGTGAATATGACCTCTGAATATATTTGCAAAGGTACACATTACATTGGCAGAATAGCGAAGCGATTCGTCATCTGAGTCAAAATACTGCTCCAAAAGCTGTGCGGCTTCTTCTGCCTGACCTGTATAATAGTAATACTCTGCAAGAGCAATGTTTTTATCATCGGGATCGGGAATGGATTCGATAAACTTCATCGCTTCTCCTACGTTAAAGGAGCAGCGAAGGAGCGGAAGCTGATAACGGGTAATAGTTTTCTTAGGCGTTACTTCATTTGTCTTCAGCGGCTCTTTAATATCATCAGGTATCCACCAGACACGGTTATCAAAGTATGCACCCGGAAGCCTGCCTTCCTTTGCCCATTTTTGGATTGCACGGCTTGTTACGCCCATACGCTCTGCCGCTGATTTTACGCTTTCATATCCCATATATCACACCTCGCTTACATTTTTTCTGCAACCTGTGCAGGCACCGTATTCATCTTCGCTGATAAAACAGTTATCACACACCCAAGAGTGGCAACGTTTGCATTGATTCATCTTTATTGCAATAATTTGCGTTGAATTTGCCTTTGCTCTGTTATAGAGGCTCTGGCAGATTTTATTTGCTTTTCCTTTTTCGCATCTTGCAAGGGTTTTTATACTGCGGCATAGAACAGGGATTTTTAAGCCATATTCTTTCTTTTTACAAATTTCACATTCGGCACAAAATTGCAAGGTTTCCGTATCCACTTTTACATTTTTATAAAACTGCCTCATTGCCATCCCTCCGTTCTTTTTTGACAAATTTCGTCAAAGTCTTGAATTTTTCAAGGTTTTGTGATATTATAATTATATAAATTATTTTCAATATTTCATATCCCACGTTGGTGGGGTTTTTAACAAAACCGTGGGATTTATGCAAAAAATCACAGGGGATACCCCAAAAAAGGAAGGTATGGCTATGAATAATTCGATTCTTTTTGAAAACCAAAAAAAGAGGAGAGATATTCCTCTCCCGTTGCTCGTCTGCTTCTCAATGTTCAGTTTTTGGCAAATGGCATTTATCTATTATTTCCTTGAGCCGTCCTCGGCTCTCGACGGAAAGATCCCCATCGACATTAACATCGATTACGGCACTACGCT
>JAGAUT010000034.1 GCA_017620655.1 Clostridia bacterium
AAGCTTTACAATATCGCTGACAGGCATATCATCCTTAACGTCTCCTTTCTCCTGACCTTCGGCAACAATCTGACGGATAAGACGGTAGTAAACTCTGTTGTAATCAAGAAGGTGTCTTTCGCCCTTAGTAACAAGCTGAGTTGACAGCATGCCTGCAAGCAGGTTCATGTCAATTCTGTTTTCAATAAAGCTGAAAATTTCCTGATTGAGATAAAGCAGCTTTTCAAAGCAGGTCATATCATCGTTAAGTCCTGCTTTAAGCTCTTCATATTTCTCATCAAATATATAAGATAATGAAGAAAGAAGTGAATCCTTCCCCTTGAAATAATGATAAAAAGAGCCTTTTGACGTTCCCGATTCTTCAATTATTTCATCTACGGTTGTGTTGTCATAGCCCTGATCATAAAAAAGCTTCCATGCCGCCTTGATTATTCTTCCCTTTGTATTTCTTCCGTTTTTCTTTATAGGCATTATAATATCTCCGTATTAATACTTTTTTTCATATATGCATATTAATTAATATTTTCATTTATAATTATATAGCCCCATTTGTTTTTTGTCAACAAAAATTTGTCACGATACCGGCAAAAATCGTTGTATTTGACGGATAAATGAATTTTTTACCCTTAGTAAATTCAAAATTTAACAAAATTCATTGTTTTTTCACCTGTTTTTGCAAGTTTTTTGATAAAAAATTGCAACTTTTCTATTGACACATATTTGCAGTTGTGCTATAATTCCACTATACAGTAATATTCATTTCATAATTATTGTAATCTATACATTGGAGGATATAAAAATGAACGTACAGAATGAGTACATCAAGAGCGTTATCGAAAAGGTAATCGCCAAGAACCCCGGTGAAGTTGAATTTCACCAGACTGTAGAAGAAGTTCTCTCCAGCCTTGAGCCCGTTATCGCAAAGCATCCCGAATACGAAAAGGCTGCACTTCTCGAAAGACTTGTTGAACCCGAAAGAGTTATCATGTTCCGTGTTCCCTGGGTTGACGACAACGGCAACGTACAGGTAAACAAGGGCTACAGAGTACAGTTCAACAGTGCAATCGGTCCTTACAAGGGAGGCCTCAGATTTGCTCCCAACGTATACCTTGGAATTATCAAGTTCCTCGGCTTTGAACAGACATTCAAGAACAGCCTTACAGGCCTTCCTATCGGCGGTGGTAAGGGTGGTTCAGACTTTGATCCCACAGGTAAGTCCGATGCAGAAATCATGAGATTCTGCCAGAGCTTTATGACAGAGCTTTACAGACATATCGGTGCTGAAACAGACGTTCCTGCCGGCGACCTCGGTGTTGGTGCAAGAGAAATCGGTTATATGTTCGGTCAGTACAAGAGACTCAAGAACGTTTACGAAGGCGTTCTCACAGGTAAAGGTCTTGCATACGGCGGACTTTCCGGAAGAACAGAAGCTACAGGCTACGGCGTAGTATTCTTTGCAAGAGAAATGCTCAAGCACTTCGGCGAAAGCCTTGAAGGCAAGACTGTTGTTGTATCCGGCTTCGGTAACGTATCTTGGGGTACAGTTCAGAAGCTCAACCAGCTCGGTGCAAAGGTTCTCACAATTTCCGGTCCTGACGGATACATCTACGATCCCGACGGCGTTTCTACAAAGGAAAAGGAAGACTTCATGCTTGAACTTCGTGCATCCGGCAAGAATGTCTGTGCACCTTATGCAGAAAAGTTCCCGAATGCTAAGTTCTTCCCCGGCGAAAAGCCCTGGGGCGTTAAGGCAGACCTCTACATTCCTTGTGCTACTCAGAACGAAATCGGCATGAAGGAAGCAGAAGCTATGGTAGCAAACGGTGCCAAGTTCCTCTGCGAAGCATCCAACATGCCCACAACAAACGAAGCTATGGCATATCTCATGGCTAACGGCGTTGTACTTGGTCCTTCCAAGGCTGCAAACGCAGGCGGTGTTGCTTGTTCTTGTATCGAAATGGGTCAGAATGCAGGTCACACAGTATTCAGCCCCGATCAGGTTTATGCACAGCTCGAACAGATCATGATAAACATCCACAACAATGCAGCAAAGGCTTCCGAACAGTACGGTCTCGGCTACAACCTTGTTGCAGGTGCTAACATCGCAGGCTTCCAGAAGGTTGCAGATGCTATGATGGCACAGGGTATTGTATAAGCGGCGAGTCGCCGCGGACAATTTCGCGGATTAGTTTCCTGCGAAAACATACCGTATTATTCGCGTAACAAACCAATCCCTTGCACCAAACAACGGCGCAAGGGATTTTCAAATATAAATAAGTTTATAAGTTTATGCAACGCTTTTTGCAATTAATAAAACAAAAGTGAATATGTATATTAAGAGGTGATATTATGACATTGGTAAATCCAAAGGATTTTGGTGAAAACCTATTCAAAATGTTCGACGACTCATGGTGTCTTATTGCATCGTACGACGAAAAGCATGAGGGTCTTCCCTACAATGCAATGACTGCAAGCTGGGGCGGCATGGGTGTTCTCTGGAACAAGAATGTATTTTTCTGCTTTGTAAGACCTCAGAGATACACAAAGGAATTTATTGACAAGTCCGAGTACATTTCACTTTCGTTCTTTGACGAGGACAAGAAAAAGGCACTCACCTACTGCGGAAGAAATTCGGGACGAGACGGTGACAAGTTATCCGAGGCAGGCTTGAATGTAACCGTTTCGGACAAAGGTATTGTAGAGTTTGAAGATGCAAAAGTAACTGTCATAGGCAGAAAGCTTTTTGCCGCAGACATGAAAGAGGCTGACTTTATTGACAAGTCGGTGCTTGAAAAGAATTATCCGAACAAGGATTATCACACGGTTTATGTGTGTGAGATTGAGGAATTAAAAGTAAGCGAATAATACAAAAATCCCTTGCATCGGTGTTTGATGCAAGGGATTAGTTATTTACGCGGTTGATATAGTTTGTTTACGATTTAATCTGCCCCGCGAACTGGTCAGCGCGGACTCCGCGCCTGCGAAATTTGCAGCGGTGCTTCACCGCTTAGCCTTGGGATTTACAAGATTTCTCCAATCAAGTGTACCCTGGTCAAGGGCAAGGATAAGTGCTTCTGCCGTAGCAATATTTGTGGCAAAAGGTACGTTATATATGTCGCAGAGTCTCAAAATATTATGCTCTGCTTCCTTGTATTCGGGTGCTGCAATTGTATTTCTGAAGAAAAGAAGAAGGTCTATTTCATTAAAGGCAATTCTTGATGCTATCTGTTCAATACCGCCCTGCATACCTGTCATAAGACATTCAATCTTAAGACCCGTTGCTTCGGAAATATATTTACCCGTGGCATCTGTTGCACACAGTTCGTGTTTACACAAAATACCCTGATATGCAATACAGAATTCCGCGATGAGTTCTTTTTTTGTGTCTGATGCTATGATTGCTATTTCCATATAAACCAATCAATCCTTTCTCTTTTATTGTATTCGATTAACCACGGTAAAACACCGCCGCACTAATTCCTGATTTATAACGCACTCCGTTTTAAAAGACCTGTTTTTTCTTTACTCCCGTATCTACGCCGTCAAACAGCGGAACCTTATATCCCTCACAACGAGTCGCAATATTTTCAACCGCCTTGCAGAAGGGAGTTGTACCTCGGTAAAGCTCATATGCAAGCTTGCCCATTTCCTGACCCTTAGACATGGAAATGCTGAAGGGAACTACGCCCCAGAGCTGCATTTTTGTTTTTGAAATGATGTCGTAAAGTCCGACATTGACTCCGTCCTTGGCGTCCTTTGGCTTAAAGCCATTGACAATCAGCCTTATATCAAGGCCGCCTGCCGTAAGATTATCCTTGCCGTAGCCCGTCAGTTCATTAAGGGCAATGGCTGTTTTTTCTGCCGCTCTTATGGAGGCCGCGGTATGAAGTGAAATAACAAGTGCCGCATCCACAAGCTGGGCAAGATTACGGTAAAGGTTGTCAGGTCTTGCCGGAAGGTCGAATATTACATAGTCAAAACGGTTGGTAAGCTCTTTTACAAGGGCGGTGATTGCCTCCTTTGAAAATGAATCAGCGGTCATGCCGATTTCATGCCTTTCGGGATAGAAGGCAGGTGCGGAAATAAAATACAGGTTTTCACAGCGGGTATCACGCACTATGGCGTTATCAATTGTACATGTTCCCTTGATACAGTCACACAGATTGAAAAGCGTTGCATTCTCAAGTCCGAGAACAATATCGAGGCAGCGCGATTCAAGGTCACAGTCAACAGCAACCACACGGTGTCCGCGTCTTGCAAGGCTCATGGCAAGATTTGCCGATAAAGTTGTCTTTCCAACTCCGCCTTTGAACGAAGTTACAATATAGCTCTTGCCCATGCTTCCTCCCTGTTTTTAAATGGTTTCCGTCCTTAGTATTATACCAAATTTGACCACCTTTGTCAATCTTGCGAGGGGTATTTTTTCAATTTTGTCGTTTCGACGTAGTTATAAAAACATTTTTATGCAGCTTGCACAATTTGTAAAAGAAATTTATGTATTTTTTGATTCTTATGCACCAAAATATGCATTTTCGACCATCTTTGGCAAAAAAATTTTATAAATTATTGGTTGTATGTACTTGAAATGGTAAAAAAACTATTGTATAATATAATCAAACTATGCAGACGTATCTGCAATATTTATGAGGTGAAACTTATGAACAAGAAGATTTTAGCAATCGTTTTATGTCTTGCAATGCTCATTTCAAGCCTTGCAGTAAGTGCATATGCTGCAACAATTGACGTTGAAATCGACCTTTCCGATCTTTTCGGTCCTTCGGAATCCGATCCCGAAACCGGTGATTCCGAAAACGAAGGTACAGGCACAGGTTCTACAACAAAGCCTTCTACAGGAAACAAACCCTCCACAGGCACAACAACAAGAGACGAAGAAGATGAAGATGAAGATGAAGATATCTTCACAGGCGAGGAAACAAAGAAAGACGAAACAAAGGAATGGACAAATCCCTTCACAGACGTCAAGGAATCCGACTGGTATTATGAAACAGTCAAGTACGTTTCCGAAAACGGCATCTTCAATGGTATGACAGAAGACACCTTCGTTCCCGGCTCGGAACTCACAAGAGCAATGCTCGTAACAGTTCTTTACAGAGCAGAAGGTTCTCCCAGAATAGAATCCGACAGTAAATTCTCCGATATTGACCTTGAAGACTGGTTCGGCGCACCTGTAATCTGGGCTGCAGAAAACGGCATTGTAAACGGTATTTCCGAAACAGAATTCGCTCCCAACAACGCAATAACCAGAGAGCAGATTGCTGCTATCATGTACAGATATGCGCAGGCAAAGAAATATGACACAACTCAGGGCGGCATGGCTGTCAGAGAATACGAAGACTACGAAACAATTTCTTCCTGGGCAAAGGAAGCTATGCAGTGGGCAGTAAACACAAAGCTCATCAACGGTAAGACAGCAACCACAGTTAATCCTCAGGATAAGGCTACAAGAGCAGAAGCTGCTACAATTATCATGAGATTTATTGAAGCCAACAAGTAATCATACAAACATTTTGGTGCAGGATTTATGTCCTGCACCTTTTTTGTTTTCTTTTCTATTGCTTTTTTTGACGCTTTGCTGTAAAATAGTGTTGATTATATCATAAGGAAAAGTGATTATGAGCGAAATATATTTTGACAATGCGGCAACAACAAGAGTAAGCGATGAAGCGGCAAGGTCGGCACTTGATGTTATGACATCGTTTTACGGTAATCCGTCGTCTGCTCATGCAAAAGGTCTTGAAGCAGAGCATATACTGAAAAAGGCGAGAGTTCAGGTGATTTCGGGACTTGGATATACCACGAAGGACGGCAATCTTTTGTTTACTTCCTGCGGTACTGAGGCAAGCAACATGGTTTTCTTCGGTGCATATGAAGTGCTTGGCAAGAGAAAAAACAATATAGTGATTTCCGACTCAGAGCATCCGAGCGTCGAAAACTGTGCAAGAGAGCTTGAAAGAAACGGCGTTGAAATCAGAAGAATTCCCACAAAGGGTGGAAAGCTCGACCTTGACTTTGCAGAAAAAGCGATCGATGCAAAAACAATGCTCATCTCCTGTATGCTTGTAAACAACGAAACAGGTGCAGTCTACGACATAAAGGCTCTTGATGCAATACGCAAGAGAAACGCAAATGATGCGTATCTCCACACAGATGCGGTACAGGGCTTCTGCAAGCTGCCCTATTCCCTGTCGGCTCTCGGTACAGATTTGATTTCCGTCAGCGGACACAAAATTCATGCACCCAAAGGTGTGGGCGGACTATTTATAAAGAAGGGCGTCCGTTTACCCTCAAGAATGTTTGGCGGCGGGCAGGAAGCAGGTCTTCGTTCAGGAACGGAAAATCTTGCAGGCATTGCGGCATTCGGTAAAGCAGTCGATGAATACATGAATGAAAAGTCAGAACGTCTGAATACACTTAAAAATTTAAATACGGAACTTCGCAAAAATCTTTCTGAAATCTGCCCGTATGTTCTTATAAACTCACAAGAAGATTTTGCACCCCATATACTCAGCATAAGCGTTCCCGGTATCAGAAGCGAAATAATGTTAAGGTTTCTTTCCGAGAAAGGCATCTATGTTTCGGCAGGCTCGGCATGTTCATCAAAGAGTGCCGACAACAGGGTGCTTTCCAACTTCGGTCTAAGTGACAAGACAGCCGATTCGACACTTCGTATCAGCTTTTCAAAATACAACACCAAAGAAGAAACCCTCATTCTTGCAAAAGCAATAAACGAGGGCAACTCAAGTCTTATTCATACTGTATAAAACCTTTTGGAGGTAAAGAATGAAACTGCAGAATTTATGTGAAATATTAAAAGAAGAATTTGCCGAAAAAGTGCTGAACGAATCTGCAAATCTCAGCTGTGTATCCTGTGACGGTATATGCGGCGAATTTTCAGGGGTTACATTTGACTCCAGAGAAGTCAAAAAAGGTTACATTTTCGTTGCAATCACAGGTGTTGTGACAGACGGACACCTGTATATTCCCAAAGCCGTAGAGCTTGGTGCTGCGGCAATCGTTTGCGAAAACGCCGAGATGTACAGAGAGTACAAGGAAGAATACAAAAACGTTCAGTTTTTCCTTGTAAAAAATGCAAGACGCGCTCTTGCCATTATTTCAAAATGCTTCTACGGTAATGCCTGCGATAAGCTCACAATTATCGGTATCACAGGTACAAAGGGAAAGACAAGCACCTCCTTTATGATTTCAAAAATCTTAAACGAGGCTGGACAAAGGTGCGGTATCATAGGCACAACCGGTGCATATTTTGAAGACTATTTTGAGGAAATGAGCCACTCCACACCCGAAAGCCGTGACCTTCACGCCCTCTTCGCAAAAATGCTCTCGCTCGGTGCTACCCACATTGTCATGGAGGTATCCTCGCAGGCACTCATGATGTACAGAGTCTACGGCATTGAGTTTGAGGTCGGCATTTTTACAAACATCAGTCCTGACCATATCGGCGAAGGAGAACATTCGGACTTTAACGACTATCTCTACTGCAAGTCAAAGCTCTTCACTATGTGTAAAAAGGCGGTTATCAATGCAGACAGCGACAAGGCTCAGTACATTCTTGACGTGTGCAAGGTAAACGATGTAAAAAAAGTTGTTACATACGGCTGTGAAAGAGAGGATGTCGACTACAGAGCAGTAGGCGAAAAGTTCTTTATTGACGGCGGCATGAAGACCCACTTTGATGTTGTATCAAAGGATGAACAGTACTCGGTTGAAGTAAGTGTTCCGGGAAAATTCTCTGTGTTCAATGCACTTTGTGCCATGAGCTGTGCTTTTACTCTCGGAATCAGTTTTGACAGTATTGCAAAGGCACTCAAAAATGTAAAAGTAATAGGCAGAATAGAGCCTGTGGAAAATCCGAAATTAAAGGCTCCCGTCATCATTGACTATGCCCACAATGCCATGAGTCTTGAAAGTCTGTTTACGGCGGTTAAAGCATATAACCCCAAACGAATCATCTGCGTATTCGGCTGCGGTGGAAACCGTTCAAAGCTAAGACGATATGAAATGGGCGAAATCAGCGGCAAATATGCCGACCTTTCAATCATCACAGCTGACAATTCACGCTTTGAAGAGCTTGACGATATCATTTCCGACATACTTATCGGTATGCACAAAACAAGCGGAAAATATGAAATCGTAAAGGACAGAAAGGATGCCATTTACAGAGCCATTGACCTTTCCGAGGAAGGCGACATTGTACTTCTTGCAGGCAAGGGTCAGGAAACATATCTTGATGTCAAGGGCGTAAAAACCCATTTCGATGAAAGAGAAGTTGTTTGCTCCTATTTTGAAAGATAAATTAACTCAATAATCAATTAAAGATCCCGTTTGTTATGTATGGATTTTATCAGTGGACGAACCGCGTTCATACAATAACAACGGGAGATTTTTTATTCTCCTACAACAGGAGGAGGTCTTATTTATGGACACAAAATACTTGGTTTTCTCTTCTGTCACCTATGCACTCCGTGCCATGACCCTCTTAAAAAGACACGGATTTTCTTCAAGACTTGAAAAAATAAAAAATATATCGGCTCTCGGCGGCTGCGGATATGTCCTTGCGGTAAATCTGGGAATTCTTGACGCCGCTGTTTCAATAATTTCAGACGAAGGAATAAGGGTAATAGACATCCTTGATTACAAATGAGCCGTCTTATTTATCTCGACAATGCCGCTACAAGCTATCCAAAACCAAAGAACGTCATCCGTGCCGTAAATGACTGCCTTTTAAAGTGCGGTAACCCCGGCAGAAGCGGACACGAGCTGTCTTTGTATTCAGCAAGAGCAGTATACAACTGCCGTGAGGCAATATGCTCCTTTCTCAATTTCAACCATCCGGAAAATGTGGTATTCACCTACAACACCACCTATGCTCTCAACATGGCAATCAAAGGACTGATGGATGACGGCGGTGAAATAGTAATATCAAATCTTGAACACAACTCGGTTCTCCGCCCCGTCTCGGATTTGTCGCATAGCGGCAGAGACATAAGCTTTAAGGTGTTTGACGCTTTGGGGTGCGATGACGAAGTTATTACAAACTTTGAAAATACTCTGTCACCGGAGACAAAAATGTGTGTTGTCACCATGTGCTCGAACGTAACAGGCAAAATTCTTCCGTACAAAAGGATAGGTGAAATATGCAAAAAAAGAGGAATAAAACTTATATTTGATGCGGCACAGTGTGCAGGGCTTATACCCATTGACCTGTCAGCCTTTTATTTTTCCGCAGTATGTTTTGCCGGTCACAAGTCGCTGTGTGGAATCATGGGGACGGGATTTTGTGTATTCTCGCCCGACACAGAACCTTTACCCATAATTCAGGGCGGCAACGGAGTTGAATCAATTTCTCAATTTCAATCCGGTCCTCTGCCCGAAAGGCTTGAGTCCGGAACCGTAGGTGTACCGGGAATAATTGCTCTGCACGAGGGCATAAAGCATATCACCTCTGCAGGCCTTGGGCATATAGGTGAAAAATGCTTATATCTTGAGTCAAGACTGACGTCGGGGCTTTTGCAAACAGAAAACATCACCCTTTACGGCAGATGCCGTGACAAGGTTTCGACAGTGCTGTTCAGCATCGGCAAAGTCCCATCGGAGAAGGTGTCGGCTTACCTTTCCGAAAAAAGCATATGCGTAAGGGCAGGACTTCACTGTGCTCCCCTCGCCCACGAAGCACTCGGAACTACAGACACAGGTGCTGTAAGAGTTTCCATATCCCACTTCAATACAGGCGAGGACATTGATTTATTCTTAAAAGAAATCAGACTAATGACAAAATAAAAGGAGCCTTTCGGCTCCTTTTTACATGTTTTCTGTTATTCTGCAGAGTGCATCTGCTTCGGTTTTCAAGGATTCTATGCTGTTATCCGGCATAAATTCCAGCAGCAAAGTCTTTGACTTATCAAAGAAAGAAAGGTATTCTCTCCACGTTCCATATGCCTGCGAAAGAGGATACTTGTTCTGACCCTTCCAATTGAAGACGTGAATATTTCTTGTGTATGGCGAAATGTTCTTTGCATATTCTGTGTTTTGTGCAAAGCTTACATGCTGATTTGGCTGCCAATACATTCTGAAATTATTTGAAGATATCCTTTGCATAAGTTCAAGCGCACCGTCAAGTGTCTGGGTATACGAGTCATTATGGCACTCCATGCACAGTATCACATTAAGTTTTTTTGCAATCGCTGCGGCTTTTTGCGCTTCTTCAAAAAAGGCAAGCTTTTCATCGTGAGAATAGTCCGACGCCTTTTTATTTCCGCACCATATACGCAGAATGTTTGTACCGAGGATTTTTGCCGCTTCGGCATAGGTCTCAAGCTCATTTATGTTTGTTGTGCCGAGTCTGAAATAGGTGCCGTAGGAACAGCAGTCTATGCCATATTCTTTCTGAAGATAACACAGGTCACGAAGTCTTGCGCTGTCGTGACACGGTGCATGTATATCACTTCCCCACTCGATGCATGAAAGCATTGTTTCTTTCATTGCTTCAAGGATTTCCCCCGGCGAGTGCTGACGAAAGGATACAGACACAAGTCCAAGATTGTAATTTGCCATATACTCATCCCCTTCGGGACAAGTATACCACATTTCACCCTTTACTTCAAGTTTTTGTTGAGTTTTTTGCTTGTTGCTTTAATGGAAAAGTACACCGTCAGCCACACAGCAGCATAAACTATGACAAAAACAAGGGTAAATATGCCCACCACTGCCATATCAAAGCTCAGCCATGAGTTGACAAGGTAACATACAAGATATGAAACATACAAGGTCAGAAGCTGAAAAAAAGCACTTTTTACCGCCGACCAGCTTTCAACGCTGTGAAACACAGATGTTCCTGCGTGAATAAAAGCAAGAAAATACGTAGAAACAATCGCTGTCAGCACCGATTTTCCGTCATGCATAAGATTGGGTTCCGAGGATATAATTATTGCGGCAATTATGCATCCGAGTCCTGAAAACATAAGGCCTCGGTGCAAAAATTTCTTTACATACTTGTTCATTTTCATTTTTTCATTAACCTCTCTTTCACATACTTCAGTCTGCGTCTTGACACATAATCGCGGTAGCCGTTCTTGAAATTTACGGCAAGCGTTCCCGAAATAGTTGCATCAAAGGACCTGATTTTTTCAATATTGGCAATGCAGGATTTATTGATTTTCAAAAAATTATCGGGAAGGAATTCTTCGAGCTCATAGAGTTTTTCATCCACCTCTAAAATATCCTTTCCTGCATGGACAAAGACTTTATTATCATCCGAAGTAAAGCAGACGACCTCCGAAAGCTCAATGTTATAGGAAACCCTGTCACGTTTTGCTACAATACTTTCGTCGCCTTTTACAAGTCTTTCGATTTTGTCCACAAGCTCTGTTCTTTCTTTGGCGAAAATTAAAATTTCTTCGTCCCTGTCTTTGTCAATTACTATTTTAATCTTCATGGCATTTCCTCCCTTCGCAGATATGTTAGCATATAAAAAAGCTCGTTGCAATGTTTTTTGTGTAAGCGGTGGTTTTAAAAAGGTAAGCGGTACAAAAAAGCGGGAGGATATCATCCTCCCGACAATTCTGTAATTAATTCAAGCAAAGCTCCATAATCTCATTTACATACGCACCGTCTGCAAAAGAGGGTGACGGCGTTTTGCCTTCATATACGCACATGAAATAATTTCTCATGCTGTTGACATGTCCCTGGAGCCAGCCGATAGGCGCACGCATACCCGGAAGCACACTGTCGGGGATTATATCATTAAGTCTGTTGACACATTCGATTTTTGTATAACCCTTATATCCGCCGACAGGTGTGCCTTGTGCCTTGTTGTCGTAGAATTCAAGATAGTTTGGCTGCATGAGGTCAAACTTCAATGAACCGTCTGTACCGAAGATTTCAAGAGTGAAGTCGTCATTCGCACCGACACATATTTTTGTAGCTTCAAGTGTTCCGACAGCACCGCAATTCAAGGTGGCAATTACATAGATTGCTTCTTCTGCGTTGGTTTTCCACTCCTTGCCGTCAGCACCCTTTCGAGTTTCAAAGCCTATCTGGGGAACAGCCTTGACTTCTTTAATTCTATTTTCTTCTTTATCGCCGAGAACACAGGAAAGAAGGTCGATAACATGAGAGCCGAGATCAAAGAGAACACCTGCACCGCAGATATCTTTATTCTGCTTCCAGCCTGCGTTTTTCTCGGGGTCAGTACCCGACGAATGGCGGTAACAACTGCGGAAAGACAGGATTCTTCCGAGTTTTCCTTCTTCTACTATCTGTTTTGCACGCATAATGCAAGGCAAATGTCTGTTATTGAACACCATACCGTAACACTTATCCTTGCCGTCAATGAGCGACATTATTTCATCCGCTTGTGCCTTGCTGATGCCGAGAGGCTTTTCACAAAGGATGTGCTTACCTGCTTCAACCGCCTTTCTTATTTCATCAAGGTGGAGATTGTTGGGTGTACAGATATCAACCACATCAATTTCGGGATTTTTTAGCATTTCCTCAAAGGAAGTAGCGTAGTTTTCAAAGCCGAGAGCATCTGCGTCGGCTCTTGCAGTTTCCTTATTTCTTGTTACAAGCGTATGGAGTTTTACTTCAAAGGGTAAATCTTCGAAGCTGTATTTGAGCATTGCAATGGAAGCAGAGTGTGTTCTTCCCATTGCACCTTTGCCGACAATTGCGACATTTATTGTTTTTTTCATTGGTTTCTCCTTTTTACAATCCCTCCGTCACGGCTAACCGTGACACCTCCCTTTACACAAGGGAGGCTTTTTGGTTTCTTTATCTGTTCAAAGTATCATTAAAAACAGTATACGATTTTCACCAAACGAAAGGCAAAAGTCTGTATTTTACTTTTTGTTTATATTCTTTATATCCCGAAAGTTCCTTTTCCAAAAGCCGTTCTTCATACTTTATACGTTTTGCAATCACAAAGGGATACACAAGAAAAACGGCAAATGAGTATAGCGAGCCTAAAATCAAGGGCATTGACAGGAACAAAAGAATCGACGACAAATACATCGGATGCCTTACAATCGCATAAAGCCCCGTATCAATCACCTTTTGGTTTTCCTGTATTTCTACCGTTCTTGAAAGATAGGTGTTTTCTCGAAGCACCCGGGCATAAAGCAGATATGCCAGAAGAAATACCGCCGTTGCAATAACTGTAACAATATTCGGAAGTCTGAGCCAGCCGAATCTGAAATCAAGTCCTGCAACAACAAATCCCAAAACAAACATCAAAGCACTTATTCCTATAACTGCCTTCTGTTCTTTTTGTTTTTCATCGGCTTTCAGGCGTTTTTCGAGAAGTGACGGGTTCTTTATCATCATGACAAAGCCTGCGATAAGCATAGGCAAAAACAGCACACCCATCAAAAGCCAGCCTTTCGGAAAGTGAAGTGTGCCGGCAGGCAGAAATATGAGAAGAAACACAAGTATTATACCCAAAGTACATCTTGTGAGTGCAGTGACAAGCAGTTTCTTTGTCATGATTTCACCTCGCCTTTACTGTGCCCTCATCTTTTCCACCCTCTCGGCATCTGCCGTGACATAGCAGGTATAGTTTGTTTCATAAATTACAAAACCCGGTTTTGAGCCTGAGGGCTTCTTTACATTTCGTACTCTTGTATAGTCAACGGGTGCCTGAGGAAGCTCCTTTTGCGAGCTGTATAAGGCTGCAATCATCGCAGCTTCAGTAAAGTCTTCACTCGGCGGCTCGTCTTTACCGCATCTTAGAATTACGTGAGAGCCGGGTGCATTCTTTATATGGAACCAATAGTCGTCCTTGGAGGCAACCTCACATGTTATATAGTCATTCTGAAGGTTGTTTTTACCGCAAAGGACTTCATATCCGCCCGAAGTCATAAAACGCATGGGTTTATAGTCCTTTTTAAGTGCGTTTTTATATTCCTTCTTTGTCCTTGTCATGCTTCGTCTTAGGTTGTCAAGAGTTTTGCCGTAGCCTGAAGCTGACAGTTCTGTTCTGATTTGTGCAAGGTCAGCCTCTGTATCGGCTTTTGTAAGGGAATCGAAAACGGTATCTATATACTGAAGTTCCGCTTCGGATTCGGCTATCTGCTTTGTGAGCATAACTTCTGCCGACTTTGCCTTATTATACTTTTTATAATAATACTGGGCATTCTGGGCAGGTGTCATTCTTTCATCAAGTTTGACAGTGACGGTTGGTGTATTTTCGTCGTAGTAATCCACAAGTTCGGCACTTGTCTGTCCTTTTTTTAGAAGATAGATATTCGCCGTTATTATATCACCGAAGCGTTTAAATTCTTCTTTTTGTGCACTTTCGGCAAGGCTTTCACGCTGAAGTGCCGTTTTCTTTGTGATACGGGTTGAGGCATTTGTGAGAAGTCTAAGTATATCCTGACCTCTATGCTTTACCCTCTCCTGCTTATCTCTTTCAAAGTAAAAGGCATCAAGCAGTTCACTTATATCATCAAAACCCGTTACAACACTACCCGTACCATACTGGCGTATTTCACAGAAGGAAAAATCTATGACCTTGCCCTTTGTATCAGTAACAAGGCAGGGGTTGAATTCACCGTTCTTTACTCCGCCGTAGATGGAATCAAAATAGAACCACATCTTATCTGCATCGCAATCGCAAAGAGGTGTATTTGTAACCTTTGTTGCTCTATAGACAATTTCCCTTGCGGTAAGTGGCGAAAGACCTGCATAATTGGAAATAAGGTACTTATCGGCAGCGCCCGTAAAACCGTTTGATACGTCATTTTGGATTTTGGCAAGGAATGTTTCCTTATCCACATCAAGGGCATCTGTTTTACCCTCCTGTTTTGGAGGATTTTCGTATTCAAAGCCAACAAGCACCTGGCGTTTATTGGTAGTCGAAAGGGAAATGGGATGAAGTACGCCGAGGATTCTTCTCTTTTCATCGAGGAAAATAACATTACTGTATGTTCCCATGATTTCGCAGACGAGATATTTAACCGAAGAATATCCCATTTCATCGGCACTGGTCAGCTTTATTTCAACTGCTCTGTCAAAGCCGATTTGCTGTACGTCAAGTATATGTGCTCCCGACAGGTGTTTTCTCAGAAGCATACAGAACATAGGCGGCTGCATGGGGTTTTCTCTGTCGGCTTTACAGAAGCTGACTCTGGAATTTCCCGCACAGGCAGAAAGCAGGAGTTTTTTACTTTCCCCTGCTGTTCTTACCGACAGTATTATTTCATCCCTTTCGGGCTGGTATATTTTATCTACTCTTGCGCCGATGACGGTGTCTTTCAGTTGTTTTACTACCGCCGCCATTACGCCTGCATCAAATGGCATATAAATCTCCTGTTTTATTCCATTGTGGAAAAATCGTACTTCAGCATTTTTTTGTCAGAAATTGTTGCAGATACAAAGCCTGACGAATAGGGCCCTACCTGATACTGCTGAAAATAAACTGTCACGCCGTCGGCATCCACATAATACTGTGCATTGGGAAGCTCTTTAGGTACAACTTCCGAAGGGTCATCAAAAAAAGCATCTTTGATTTTCATGAACTCATTTGTAAATGCCTCTGTTATTCTCTCCTGAGTACCGTAAAGCAAAGCTGAAAGCTCAAGCTCATTGCCGCCGACCACATCAAAGGTATGCGATTCTCTGAATGTGTTGCCATGAACACCGCCTGAATAATAGTACCAGAATTCAGTCACAGAAATTATCCCCTTGGCATTTGCATGAATTTCATAACCGTATCTGTAATCATACGGTCCGAACCAGTGCCCGTCGTCTTCTGTGACATACTCATATTCTTGAATCAAGGTTTCATATTCTTTCTCTGTATTGCTTTTAACATTCAGCGCATTTTTCTTGAACATTTGGTTTATTGTTGCAAGAAATTCTGCGTTATCATCCTCGTTAAGTTCAAAAACAGGATAAGAATAATCGTAAGTCGCGAGAACTGTTCCATCAGGAGCTGTAATTTCTCCTTCATAGGCTTCGGTAACATAATTATGAGAATCACTTACAGGCAAAACCGTCTCCTCCGAAGGCTCTTGGCTCTCATCATTGGCGGTTTTAACTTCATCTACAGATTGTTCATCCTCAATATATGTTTCTTATGTGTCAAAGACCTCTTTTACCTCTTTTATTTCATTGTTTTCATCCGTCAAAACAACTGTACAACCGTTAAAAGCAGTCAACACCGTCAAAAGAATTGTAATAGATATAATAGTTTTTTTCATAATACTTCCTTTTTTATTATCTCATTAGGGAGGATAATATCCTACACCTGCAAAACCACATACCGTTTTGGCTTAACCTCTGTTCGGCATAGGTCTTTTCTTTGCGGTATATTCATCAACATCAATTCTGATAACCGTAACACCGCCGACCATTTTATCATTGAACTCAAAGTCCTTGCCTGTTTGTGTTTTCATGAGCTTTTTAAGACCGTCGATTTTACCTTCAACATCTTCGATAATTTCAGCCTTGCCTTCGCCCATTACAGACGAATAGCAAATGCCGTGCTGGCAGGCAGATTCTCCCTCAAAGGGCACAATATCGGTATCTATTTCAACAAACACGTCGGGGTTTACTCTGAGAATATCGAGTTTTCTGCCCGTTGTCGCACCGTGAAGATAGAGGGACAGCTTTCCGTCTATCATGGTATAGCCGTAATTCATGGGAACAATATAAGGTTTTCCCTCATCCACCATGCCCACATGAACAATCTTTGCCCTGTCGAGTATGCCAATTATTTCATTTAAATCTGTTACTTCTCGCTCTCTGCGGGTGATTCCTCTTTTCATTCTTAATACCTCACAAATTTAATCAACATTAATAATTTTACCCGTCACAAGATTTACAAGTCTCTGTGTTCTTGCATAGTCAGTGCTACAATACACACCGCCGTTGGGTGTCATAAAGGTTTCACCGTGGATATACGGATAAATCTTTGACATTTCGCCACTCTGCAAATCTATTTCATAGAAACCGCTGTTTACGGCAGAAATCGGGAAATTTACAGTGCCGATTCTATCTTTATTTGCATCAAACCACATAGACTTTACATAAAGTTTGCCGTTTGCCTTGCCGATAACCTCGACGGAGTTGATCTTCTCTGAATACTTTTCAGCATAGCTCAAAAGCACACTACTTCCCGATTTGTAATAGTAAACATCCGAGAATGAGTTTGACCATCTTGACATATTATTCGGCGAATAACCGCTTGAACAGACGTAGTATCCGCCGTTACCATCCGAGAAAACACCGCTGAAATTATTCTTGTTATCCCATTCGAGCCTTGTAAATTTATCGCCGTTTTTCTCGACAACATATTCATTGTGGTGGGAATAGGGTGCAACAATCTGACCTGAGTAGACAATAAGCTGTATAAGCGAGCTGTTTTCTCCGGTTGCATATTCGAAAGCCTGAATATCGGAAATGTTTTCTGTGTTACATTCCATTATGAGTTTTTCCCCGAGATAAAGTCCGTTTTCCTTTGCAACAACTTCAATCTCTTTTGCTTCTTCTCTACCATAGCTTCTGTCAAATTCAAACTTTTCGTTCTCATTCTTACTTTCAATCTTTGTCAACATTTCACTTTCAAGGTCAAGCTCGTAGAAATCCCAGTAGGTATAAAGCAAATGATAGCCAAAACTTCCGTTTTCGTTGATACGTTCTTCATAAACCGCCCTTTGATTCTCAAAAAAAGCTGTTTTTTCATCCGATTTATAAGCATATGCCATACCATAGTTATCGCCGCGTTCAAGGAAGAAGGAATAGTTTTCCTGCGAGAAGGTTATATCAAAATTAAGTTCCTCATAGGCAAAACGCCATGTCATAGGAAAATATGTAACATTTCTGAAATTGAGAAGAGGATATTCTTCCTTTGTATTATCAATTCTTATGCCGTTAAGATACACGGGGTATTTAGGTATAACAGCATTATATTCATCCTTTTCGTTTATTACACCGTCATAACCAAAAAGTCTTGGAACATAATCGTATTCCATTTCATGATAGTGCTTTGTAATAAAAAGCCCCTGTTGCGAGTCAAAACCTACCGACAGACCAAGCATGGTACAAAGGTCATATGTCATGGGGAAATATGTTACATCTTTGTAGGTAATAAGGGGATATTCAACGTATCTGTTATCAACGCTGACATCTTCAATCTGAGTATAAAAGGGTGCAATTTTCACCTTTACATTCTGTGCGTGGCAAATGCCGCAGAGAAGAAGTGTGAGTGTTGCCGTAACCAATAATACACGTAGTTTTTTCATGACATTCTTTCCTTTCTTTTGTCATAATAAGTTGTTTCGGAGTTTATCCTTCGCACGAACCTGCCGCCACACGCATTTACTTCAAATAAAAAGTGCGACAAACGAAGCTGCCGCACGAAAAACGCCACTCCACTTGTCGCCAAACAAATTTAAATAGAATTAGAGAAACCCCTACAATCATTTAAAGGAGCACGCTTTTTTACCGTATTCACAAATGATTATAGGCAGAAAAGGGTACAATTATACCCATAAAAATACTCCAATTCCATTATTAAATCTGTTTGGCATAATTATTTTAACATATGGCAAAAAAACTGTCAAGTTGTTTTGCCGAAAAGCGGTTTCGGCTGACATTAATAAGTCACATACGGACTCTTTGTATCAAAAATTTCAACCTCAATATCCGAGAACTTTTCTTCAAGAAGTGTCTTTATTTTTTCGCAGACGGGGTTTTCGGTATAATAGTGACCGCAGTCATAGAGTGCAAAGTCACGAACCTTAGCATCAATGAAAAGGTTATGGGGTATCTCAGATGTGACATATGCATCGGCACCTGTCATCATGGCTTCATAAACGAAATCCTTGCCCGAACCGCCGAGAACGGCAACCGTTTTTATCATTTTGCCGTCATTAAACGCACATCTCACGTCACAGCCGAGCTTTTCTTTAAGATAGAGTGCAAATTCTTTTCCCGACATTTCCTCAGAAAGAATGCCGATTCTTCCAAAGTCTCCTCTATCACCGCCAAAGCCGTGAATATCGGAAAGTCCGAGAGTTTGTGCAAGCACATCGTTTACACCGCCCGCTGCCGAGTCGAGTCTTGTATGATATGAAAGCACGGAAACGTCATTTTTTATAAGTGTTTCGAGATTCTTATACTCAAAGCCTGTGATACGTGAAAGCTTCTTAAAAATAAAGGGGTGGTGTGTTACAATAAGGTCAAACTTATTCTTGCCTGCATAGTCGATAACATCTGACGTTGCATCGAGGGCAACAAGGATTTTACCGACGCTTTTATCGGGGCGTGAGCAAATCATAACCCCGTCGTTGTCCCAGCTCTCAGAAAGCTCCTTTGGGGATATTTCGGTCAAAGTTTTATCTATATCTCTTACTGTTGTCATGTTGTTTTCTCCTTCATTTCCTGCATCTCTCTGAGCAAATTTTCAAGCTCACTGCAATCAAGCTCTGCCTTTTTTCTATCGGCAATGGCTTTTTCGGTAATTCTGATTCTTCTGTCAAGCTGACGGCAGAAAAGCTCGCCGCCTTTTTCTATATTGCTTTTACCGAGAAGAAGCTGTGCAGGTGTATACTCTCTTTTTATACCGTCGAAGCACACCGACATCACGGCATACACCCTTTCCTTATCAAGCACCATTTCTTCATCAAGGATATTATAGCCGCTTTCGAGCAGGTACTCACGAAGTTTATCTTCGCTTGTCATAGGCTGGAGGATAAATTTAATCTTACCTTTATTCACGTCGTTTCTTACAAAGTCTGCCCTGTCTAAGATTCCCGAAATGACTTCGCCACCCATACCGAGAATAAAAATTCTGTTTGCGTTTCTGTCTGAAAGTCCCGTAAGACCGTCTGTCAGAACAATGTCTATATAATCCGACAGAGGTGCTCCCATAAGTGTTCTGCGGCTGACATTTTCCCTTGCTTTACTGACAGGCCCTTCGTTTATATCCGATGCCGTAACCTTTTGGCAAATACCGCTTTGCACGAGGTAAATTGCAAGCTTTGCATGGTCACAGCCGACATCTATGGCAACTAAATTGTCTGTGTCTTCGCCATCATACAAAGAAGCGGCGGCAATCCTTGCCGCCGCTACCAGCCTTGTCGATGGCGTTGTTATATCTCTTCCCACGAATTATTCTCCGATAAGATCGTTAATCTTCTGAAGAAGCTCGTCTGCATCAACGCCGTGAACGGCACAAGCCATTTCAACAGTTTCACCTCTAGCTGAAGGACAGCCGAGGCAGTGCATACCGATTTCAAGGAAAAGGGGCGCAGCTTCGGGTGCAAGGTCGAGAATATCGCCGACAATTGTGTCTTTTGTAATCTTTGCCATAGTTTATTACCTCCGTGTTTTGCTTTATGGGTTTATTATATACCATTTATGGGGAGATTTCAAGGGGTATTTGTTAAAATGAAAAGATTTGCCATTATTTACAATTTCATCTTGATAAAAGAAATTGCCGGTGCTATACTCATAATGTTCGAAAAAAGAAAGGAATGTCGTATTTTGAAAAAGATACTTTCATACTCCTTTAAACGTTCACAGCCTGTTATGTACGGATATCTGTTTCTCGGGATCACCTTCGGTATTATGCTGAGAGAAACAGGCAACGGTGTTTTTTGGGCGTTTATATCGAGTTTATTTATATATGCAGGCTCGGGGCAGTTTTTAATGTGCGAGTTCATTGCCGACAATGCACCCCTTATTACCTGCGGTGTCATGACAATATTACTTAATTCCCGCCACATATTCTACGGTCTCAGCTTCCTTACCCGTTTCAACGTACTCGGCAAGAAAAAATGGATAAGCATTTTAGAACTTACGGATGAAACATATTCGGTTCTCTGTTTTACAGAAAAGGACAATGCACATCCCTTGACAATGCTCTTTATTTCGCTGTTTGACCACTCCTACTGGATTATCGGTTCTGTTATCGGCAACCTCATCGGTTCTATTCCCTTTGACTTTACGGGTGTTGACTTTTCAATGACGGCACTGTTTGTTGTGCTTTTCGTTGAGCAGTGGAAGTCAAGCGGATATAAGCTTCCCGCAATTACGGGATTTGTTTCCTCGGTTGTGTTCCTGCTTCTGCTTGGTCCAGACAACTTCATTTTCCCCTCTCTTGTTCTTTCGTCGGTGGTGCTTATCTTCACAAGAAGCCTGTATGAAAAGAACGAGGCAAAGAAAAAGGAGGTGCATAGGGCATGACAACAACACGTCTTATTCTCATCATTGCCGTCTGTGCCGTATGCACAATGCTCACCCGTGCCATTCCCTTTCTTGTTTTCAGAGATGCAGAGAAGGTACCGAAAATTGTTCTTTATCTCGGCAAGGTTCTTCCGCCTGCGGTCATTGCAACGCTTGTTATTTACGCACTGAGAAACACAGAGGTTCTGACAGGTGCTCACGGAATTCCTGAGCTTATAGGTGTACTTTGTGCAGGTGTTTTACACTGGATTTGGAGGAACAGTTTTGTAAGTATCGGGGTTGCAACGGTGCTGTATATGGTGCTTTTAAGGATAATGTAATTTCTTTGAAAAGAGTATGGATGAGAATCTATGCTCTTTTTTGTTTCTGTTCTTTTGTATCGACAAAAGTACCAAAAACGCCCACTCAACAAGAGGGGATGGCTCATTCGGGAGAAACAAAATACAAATTTGCAAATTTTGACTTGAACAAGTGGAATACTATTACTCTACCCAGCCGTCAAAATTTGGAGTATCAAAAATCCAAGCCGTTCTAATGCCCTCATTCCGCCGACTTCCCCTCTTTTGCCGTGGCGGCTTATCTCCCCTCATTTGGCGGTATTACAGGTATAAACAATAATCCCTTGCGCCGTCGTTTGGCGCAAGGGATGGATAACCGAGAAATAAAAATATAGATTATCTCCGACAATTCGTCGGTGTAGCAATTTTCCCGATGTCGTTGTTTGACATCGGGAAAAAGTTATTTATGCGATTAATAAAATTTGCTTATTGAAAGCACTGCCCGCGAAAATGCCGGCGGGTGCTACCCGCTAACCTCTTAAAGTAATTCCAAGGTCAAATTCAAGACCCTTAAGAATCTTGGCAACTGCCTTATCGCATTCTTCAACGGAAAGTGTCTTTTCAGGGCTTCTGAGAACAAGGTTATAAGCCATGGACTTCTTGCCTACGCCTACCTTTTCTTCGTCCTCGAAGATATCAAATACTTCAACAGATTCGAGAAGCTTTCCGCCGTACTTCTTGATAGCCTTCTTGATTTCGCCGGATGTAAGTGCCTTATCGCATACAAATGCAAGGTCACGTTCAGATGAGGGGAACTTGGGAAGTGCCTTATAGTGCTTATCGAAGTTCTGCATTGTCATCATAAGCTCTGTATCGCATACGATAACATAGCTTTCAATATCAAGTCCGTAGTTTTCCTGAACTGTGGGATGAAGCTGACCGAATACGATAAGTCTCTGTCCGTCACGGCTGACAACACTTGCACATCTTCCGGGGTGGAATGCAGGAGCTTCTGTGTTGGGTACAAAATCGTAACCCTTGATACCGAGAAGGTCGAGAATGTTTTCGCAAACACCCTTCATGTCATAGAAGTCTACGTCGCCGTATGCCGCGATTACCGTTGACATACGTTCGTCGGGCTGATCTTCGCCTTCCTTTGTGATATAAACCTTTGCGTTTTCATAAATCCTAGCATTCTTGTTTCTGTATCTTCTGTTTGTTGCGAGCACTTCAAGAACGCGGGGAACTGCGGTTGTTCTCATGATGCTGGTGTCTTCACCGAGGGGCTTTGAAATAACTACAGACTTACGAAGAGGAGAATCTGCCGGCATACAAATATTATCGTAGTACTTGGGGCTGATGAAGGAGAAGGTCTGCACTTCATAGTAGCCCTCGCCTGTAAGAAGCTCATCAATAAGCTTTAAGCTGTTCTGCTTTGCATTGCGTCTTCCGACAAGTGCCTCTGCCTTGAAGTTTGTTGTGGGAATGAGGTCATAGCCGTGGATACGGATAACTTCTTCTGCAATATCCTGCATACATTCAAGGTCTGCTCTGTATGACGGAGGATAAAGAACACCGTCTACAAGTTCAATTTCAAGCTTCTTGAAAATTGCTTTCATTTCTTCTTCGGCAACATCTGTGCCAAGGAATGCGTTAATCTTGTCTGCATCAAAAGGAATTGCATTTTTTGCCGGCTTTTCGGGATATACATCGATGATTCCCTTTACAACTTCACCGGCACCGAGAAGTTCGATAAGTTCGCAGGCTCTCTCAATTGCACCAAGTGTGTTTTCGGGGTCAAGTCCCTTTTCATATCTGCCGGATGCTTCTGTACGAAGACCGATTGCCTTTGCCGTAAGTCTTACGGAAGGACCGTTGAAGTTTGCACTTTCAAATACTATTGTCTTGGTATTATCATTGATTTCGCTGTTTTCGCCGCCCATTACACCTGCAACCGCAACTGCCTTATCAGCGTCTGCAATAACAAGCATTTCTTCTGAAAGCTGTCTTTCGATGCTGTCAAGAGTTGTAATCTTTTCGTCCTTTTCGGCGTGTCTTACAACAATCTTTGAGCCACCGAGGAAGGATGCATCAAATGCATGCATAGGCTGACCGTATTCGAGACAAACGTAGTTTGTGATATCTACGATGTTATTGATGGGTCTTATGCCGCAAGCGCGAAGTCTTGAACGCAACCACTTGGGAGAGGGCTCAATCTTTACATTTTCAACAACTCTTGCTGTGTATCTAGGGCAGAGCTTTGAGTCGAGAACCTCAACGCTGATATAGTCATTAATCGTCTTGCCGTTATCAGTTTCTTTTACAACAGGTGTGGGAATTGTAACATCTGTATCAAAAGATGCCGCAGTTTCTCTTGCAAGACCAATCATGGAAAGACAGTCGGGACGGTTGGATGTAATTTCAAATTCAACAGTCACGTCATCAAGTCCGAGAACCTTACAAATATCGTCGCCGGGCTTGCAGTCTTCCTGAAGAAGGAAAATACCGTCTTCTTCTGCATAGGGGAAATCATGCTTATCGAGACCGAGTTCGCCGAGTGAACAGAGCATACCGTTGGAGGGAACTCCTCTGAGCTTACCTGCCTTGATATGAACACCGCCGGGAAGGTAAGAATCGTGAAGCGCCGCAGGAACAAGCTCGCCTGGCTTTACATTCTGTGCACCTGTAACAATCTGTACGGGTTCTTCCGCACCGATATCAACCATACAGATGAGAAGATGGTCAGAATCGGGATGCTTTTCAACGGTAATAAGCTTACCTACTACTACATTTTTGATTTCATCGGCAGGACATTCGTAGCCTTCTACCTTTGAGCCTGTCATTGTAAGCTTATCGGAGTAAGCCTTGGGGTCAAAGTCTTCTTTTACATAGTCCTTTAACCAGTTCATTGATAATTTCATTTTTGACTTCCTCCTTTACTTAAAACTGTGACAGGAAGCGAACATCGTTTTCATAGAGAAGACGCATATCGCTGATGCCGAACTTTGTCATAACTATTCTTTCAATACCCATACCGAAGGCAAAACCGGAATATACTTCAGGGTCAATGCCGCTCATTCTGAGAACGTTGGGGTGTACCATGCCGGCACCGAGAATTTCTATCCAGCCTTCGCCCTTACATACGCTGCAGCCGCTTCCGCCGCATACGAAGCAAGAAACGTCAACCTCGCAGGAGGGTTCTGTGAAGGGGAAATGGTGGGGACGGAATCTGATTTCTGTCTTTTCGCCGAACATCTGCTTAGCAAAGAGAAGAAGTGTTCCCTTGAGGTCGGACATTGTGATGCCCTTATCGATAACAAGACCTTCGCACTGGTGGAACATAGGAGAATGTGTTGCGTCAACGGCATCACTTCTGTAAACACGTCCGGGAGAAATAACTCTTATCGGAGGCTTATTCTCTTCCATGGCATGAACCTGTGTGGTACTTGTCTGGCTTCTGAGAAGCACCTTGTCTGTGATATAGAATGTATCCTGAACGTCACGCGCAGGGTGGAATTCGGGAGTATTGAGGGCTGTGAAGTTGTAGTAATCTGTTTCAACTTCGGGGCCTTCTGCAATGGAGAAGCCCATGCCGAGGAAAATTTCTTCCATTTCTCTCTGAATGGATGTAAGAGGATGAAGCTTTCCGCAGGAGCACTTCTTTGCAGGAAGTGTTACGTCAATAGTTTCCTTCTCAAGTTTCTTTGCAAGTTCTTTCTTGCCGATCTCTTTCTTTGCTTCTTCGAGAGCATTGGTGATTGCTTCTCTTACGCTGTTACCGAGAGCACCCATAACAGGTCTTTCTTCGGGGGTAAGCGAACCCATATTTTTGAGAACCGCAGTAAGCGGACTCTTTTTGCCGAGGTAGGATACTCTTACATTTTCGAGATCCTGTGCGCTTTCAGCCTTTGCGATGGCTTCAAGTGCCTCAGCCTTAACCTTTTCAAGTTGTGCCTTCATTTATTTCAATCCTTTCTGATTATATACATATAAAAAATCCCCTACGGCTTTCACCGTAAGGGACGTTATATTACGCGGTACCACCCTTGTTTCCGACAAATATCGGACACCTCTTTGCATACACTTCATATGCTCTGTCTGTAACGGGACACACCGTCATATCCTTTAAGATATGCCGCTCCAAAGCGAAACGCAATTTCCACAACCTTTAGGACTTTCCAGCTTACGTCCCTCTCTGCCAAAGGTTTACATGGAAACGCACTCTTTTTCAACGCGTTTACTGGGTTAGTATAACATTTTGTTTTTATTTTTGCAAGCGTCGTAACAGATAATTTACAATTATAATGTATTAATTATCCAATTTATCGCAAAAAGCATCAAAGTTGCCGACTATTACGCCGAGGGCTTTATAGAATGCCTTTCTTTCGGCTGCAGTAAGTCCTTTGCCGAATTTATTTACAGCATCTCCGATAATTATTTCAAGACGGGAATATACCTCCTGTCCCTTATCCGTAAGAACATTCTTCAGTTTATACTTCTTATCCTTATCTCCGGCAACAGTGACATAGCCCTTTTCCTGAAGGAATTTAAGATTTCTCGAAATGGCAGCCTTATCCTCCCTGCACTTTTCACAAAGCTCGCCCGAGGTAAGTCCGCCCTCGTTCTGACCGAGATAAAACAGACACATAACATGGTTTCCCTTGAGTCCGAGTTCTTCAACTTCATACGACTTTATCTTCTGAAGTCCCTTATACGCCGTATTGATCAGGCTAACAAAATCGTCAAATCTCTGTATCATTTAAATGACCTCCGCTTTTTGTTGACACATCAACATTTTTGTTATATATATTTTACCACATTTTTGTTATGTAGTCAACAGAAATATAAAAAGTTTAAAAATTGGTAAAAAAGAAAAAAAGGTATTGACAAAACAATTAATATACGTTATAATGTTTGTTCGTGGAAAGGTGTAATTTTTTACGTACCTTTCTCCTTGCCGGGTGCTGAGACATTCGGCCATATGACCATAAGGAGGTGCAGATAATGGAACAGCTTACATCCAAGTATGAAAATGTTTTCATCGTTAGCCCTGATCTTACAGAAGAAGCAGCAAAGGCTCTTCTTGAAAAGTTCACAGGTATTATCACTGCAAACGGTGGAATCATTGACAATGTCAGCGAATGGGGTAAGAAGAAGCTTGCTTACCTTATTGACGACTACGCTGAAGGTTACTACTATGTAGTTAACTTCACATCCGTAGCAACTCTTCCTGCTGAGCTTGAAAGAGTATTCAATATCACTGACGGTATTCTTCGTTCACTTATCGTTAAGCTCGACAAGTAATTCACGGGCTTTCGGTAACAAATTTGCCATGTAAAGGAGATGCAGACAATGGCAGGACTTAACAAGGTTATACTCATGGGTAATCTCGTAGCAGATCCCGAATACAAGACAACTCCCTCGGGCGTTGGTGTTACAACTTTCAGAATCGCCGTTGGACGCAGATTCGCAAAGCAGGGCGACGAAGTAACAGCAGATTTCTTCAGCATCGTTGCTTGGAGAAACACAGCTGAGTTCGTTTCCAAGTATTTCACAAAGGGCAGAGCAATCGTTGTTGTAGGTTCTCTCCAGAACAGAAACTGGACTGATCAGAACGGTCAGAAGCACTACATCACAGAGGTTGTTGCTGACGAGTGCTACTTCGCAGGCAATTCCGGAAGTGGAAACGGACAGAACGACGGCGGCACTTTCTACGGTGCAGAGCCTGCAGCTCAGAATATGGGTGCAAAACCCGCAGCTGCAACATTTGAAGAGCTTTCCACGGAAGACGATCTTCCCTTCTAAGCTTTTCACAAAAGTTCCAATCTAATTAAGGAGGTATTTTAAAATGGATAAAGAAATGCAGAAGCCTTTCCGCGCTAAGAGAAAGAAGAAGATTTGTAATTTCTGCGCAGAAAAGTCTGAATTCATCGATTACAAGGATGTTCTCAAGCTTCGCAAGTATGTTTCTGAAAGAAGCAAGATTCTTCCCAGAAGAATTACAGGTACTTGCGCTAAGCACCAGAGAGAACTCACAATCGCTATAAAGAGAGCTAGACACATTGCTCTTATGCCCTACATCAGCGACTAGTCGGGAAAGCCCGACAGCAGTACGCCGGGCAGTATTTGCGATTAGCAAATCTTGATTTTCGCATAAATAACCAATCCCTTGCACCAAACACCGGCGCAAGGGATTTTTGTAGCGAGTCGCGGTTGGCAAACTAATCGCCAGCGGCATATTGGTGATTTTCTATTGCCATTTTCGCGGGAATTATCTTTTTTTACAAGCGGTCAGACTCCATGACAAAAATTACTCCCTCATACCGCAATTGGTATGAGGGATATTTGCTTTATATTTTAGCTCCCAAAAACAAATCAAAGGTGATTCCAAGATACTTTATGATGACCGCAAAAGTGTCAAGCGAAGGTATACGCTGACCGTTTTCCACCTTGCTGATATAGCTTTCAGCTTTGCCGATATCAAGGCTCATCTGCTTTGCCGACACCCCTTTGAGCTTTCTGAAAAATCTCATTCTTTTTGCAACATCCGCTTTCAGTTCTTCACGCTTCATACAACCACCCTTTCGGTAAAATAAAAAGTGCGCAGCCGAAGCCACGCACGAAAAACACATGACTCCTTTTGCTGCGACACAATTATCGAACCACACCGAAGTGCATACGAAACAGAGCATGTATTTTTACCAAAGGATATAAAAATACACACTTCAAAGTTGTGGTTCATATTAAATTGTGTCGCAGGATTATAATAGCACATTTTTTATATTGTGTCAAGATAAGAAATTCGCCCATGTCGTAGTTTGACATGGGCGAATCATAATAATTGTGAATATAACAATAGTTTCGCAACATAGAAAATGGCTGTGCGAAATTATTTTCTCTTTGCTTACTTTCTCTTTTTATCAAAGAGAAAGTAAGTCAGCGGGTGCTGCCTGCAAAATCCTTAAGCGCTCTGCCACCGTTGATGATACCTGTTGAATAAAGGAAAAGAACATCGGCATCGTCTCCAAAGCCGGAAATCTGCTTGATAAAATCGGGGACAATATAGCGAAGGTCAACAAATGTTACCTTCTTATATCCCATAGCAAGAAGCGGTGCGATGCTGGAGCCAAAGGAGTCTCTGAACACAACGAGCTCTTTGCCGTTTGTCGCATTCGGGTTTTCGATTATGACAAGATGCTGTGCACCTGCCGCAAACATATCATAGGGGTCATTGTTCTTAAACATATCGGTAACATACACGGGGTATTCGTGTCTCTTTCCCATGTCATCAATCACCGTCATGACCATATTATCCGTCACATCATTTGAAAGGTACTTTATCTCATCGGGGCTGAGGCTGAGTGCCGACTGACCGTAGTACACACCGTAAAAAGGAGAAAGGGTGTTTGTCTTCCACTCTGTATCAAAAACATGTGCACTCGGATTCATCGACGAAACAAGCTTATCAGCAACGCCGAGGATTTTATCCTGACTCCAATGAGAGTCGGTTTTATAATAGTCGGAAAGGCTGAGCTTATCTGTTATATCGATATATTCCATGCCCGAAAGTCCGTCATGCACCAAAGTGAAAAGCTTGTCGTAATCCATGGCGGGATATCCGTTTTCCTTTGAAGCATAATAATGCTTATCGGGGACAATGGAGTAATAAACCTTATCGTCTGAAAAATACTTATCCACAACCTTGTTTACAAGGTCAACGGTATACTGTACCTGAGCTTCGTCCAGCTTTTCTTCAATCTTTATAACGGTTCCGTCCTGAACATAAATGTCATTGTTATCGTTCTTCTTAAGAACATCCATAAAAGCAAACGCCTTGAGACTTCTGAAAGAATCACGAAGCGGAAACTGGTCGAGAAAATATCCTTCGATTTCATCGAATATATGTGTATCGTTCTCTTTAAGCGACTGCATTGTCGCAAGTGGACGGCGTTCGGATTTGGATATCGTCTTTTCAGGTGACAGGAAAAGCATGAGAGAAAGAGTAAGAATAACAAGGCAGAAAACAACTGCATTTGAAATAAGTCTTATTTTTTTCATTTTCTCCCCTCCTTAAAACCTGAAATAAAGAAACGGATTGAACGAGCCGTCAACAAGAAGTGCAGTACTGAATATCAAAAGAAGTGCAACACTTGCAGGCTCTGCGAAGGTAAGAACCACGTTTCCCGCCTTTGTTTCGGAAAACTTCTTCCAAAGCATTTTGGGAAGAGGTGTAGAGCCGAGAATACAAAGTGCAAGAAGCACAATATAGCTGTCGGCAAAATAAAGAGTTTTTGCTCCGGCAAGGGCATCTGTACCTATACCGAAAAGTCCGCCGACAAAAATAGGCAACTTATCCATCGACTCAACGCTGAATATAACAAAGCTTATGAGAGTTGTAAACAGCACATACAAATGCTGAATGAGGCTGCCGCACTTTTTGAGAATATCAGCAAGGAAGAACTTTTCAATTACAAGAAGCACTCCGAAATAGAGTCCCCACAGTATAAAGTTCCATGCCGCACCGTGCCAGAAGCCTGTTACAAACCATACAACAAGAATGTTTCTCAGCCACTTGAGTGTGGTTGTTCTGCTTCCGCCAAGGGGAAAATAAATATAGTCCCTGAACCATGTACCGAGGGTCATGTGCCATCTTCGCCAGAACTCAGTTATGGATTTCGATATAAATGGATAATCAAAGTTTTCGGGGAAATTGAAGCCGAAAATTCTGCCAAGACCTATTGCCATATCGGAATATGCCGAAAAGTCAAGGTATATCTGAAGGGCAAAGCCAATTGCATAAAGCCAGTAGAGAAGCACGTTGCTCTCACCTGTTGCAAGAAGGTCTTTGCAAAGCTCACCCATACCGTTGGCAAGAATTACCTTCTTGCCGAGACCCATGGCGAATCTTCTGATACCGATTGAAAAGCCCTCGAGAGAATGACGTCTTTCGTCAAGCTCTGCCGCAACATCCGTATATCTTACGATAGGACCTGCTATAAGCTGCGGGAAAAGGCAGACAAAGGTTGCAAAACTGACAAAGTTTCTCTGTGCCTTTGCCCTTCCTCTGTATACATCGATTGTGTAGGACAGAGTCTGGAAGGTATAAAAGCTGATGCCGATGGGAAGATGCACATTGGTAAGAGGAATTGCAATACCGAAAAGTGCATTTATGTTTCCGATGAAGAAATCGGCATACTTGAAGAATCCGAGAAGCCCCAGATTAACAACCAGCGAGGCGACAAGAAACCATTTTGTGATTTTTTCTTTGCCTTTTGCTCTGAAATGCTCAATAAGCAGACTCCATATCCAGTCGGTTACGGAGGAAATGAGCATTATTGCAATATATGTTCTTTCGCCAAAGTAATAAAAAAACAGGCTTGCAATAAGAAGCACAAAATTTTTCAATTTTTTTGGTGCTGCAAAATACAGCACCAAAACTACAGGTAAAAAGGCGTATAAAAATGTTACACTAGAAAATAGCATTTTACGTCTCCGTTATTTTTATTTTACAGCCGCAAGAAAGTTCTTGATGATAATGTCTGCTCTTTCTTCGGACTTTTCGTAGGACATTTCTTCTGCCTTAGCTTCGTCGATATCGTCAGAGGGCATTACATCAACGCTTGTCATAACAAGAATTGCATAGTTACCCTTGGATGCACTCTTGACGCTCTTTGCGGATACGCAGATCCACTTTCTGGGGTTTGCGTTTTCTTCCATTGCAGATGCAAGGGCAGCTGCTTCTGCTTCGCTGTCAGCTCTTACGATAACAACCGAGTGGGGCTGTGAACCCATCATGGGCATGTTTTCAACTGCAAGATAGGAATCCTTATAAGGAACGAATGCGGAGTATTCAAAGCTTTCGGAATCAAGCTCCATTGTGCCTACCATGGGCATATCTTCGGGATTGATGCCTTCGTAAAGCTTGTCTGCAATTTCGTAAAGTGCATCGATTGTAACATCGGAAGCAGGTGCATTGGCTTCGGGTGCTTCAGCCTCGGGTGTTTCAACCTCGGGGGTTTCCTCAACTTCGGGGGTAACTTCAGGCATAACAGAGGGAACATCTTCAGTCTCGGGGTCAACCTCGGGCATAACAGCAGGAACATTTTCTTCCTCTGTGCCCATAGCAGGTTCGTTGCCGGCATCAACTTCGGGAAGTTCTAACACAACGTCTTCGCCTTCGGGAGTTTCTTCGTTTTCTGTTTCGTTTTCTGTTTCGTTTTCTTTTTCGTTTTCGGGTGCACCTGCGATTTCGCCGCCTTCGGCAATGTCATTTTCAGTGCCGTCATCTACGGGTGTGTTTGTACAAGCGATAAGTGTAGCTGCTACGATTACAGCCATCAAGAGAGTAAGTAATTTTTTCATTTTGTTTTTTCCTTTCGTGCTTTGTTTTAAATTTAATTTTTGTCACACAAGTCCTTAGACGGAACCTTTTCTATTTTGTTCCGCATTTTTTTAAAAAAATTATTTTTTTATATTTTCTTCAATTTTGTCAATGAATTCCGAGGTAATTCCCGTGAAATTATTCTGCCTTAGCAGTTCTTTTACTTGGTCAATGCCGAAGCAATCGATTTTTTCCACTTCACCCTCCTGAGGTGTAAGTAACGCCGTATCAAATTCGCTTTCAAACAGCCATACATCATAGAACCAGTTACTGCCGGGCCAGTACTTTGTATTTGTTGCAACCACCCTGCCCTCGCAGCCTCTCACGTCAAGACCCGTCTCCTCAAGCAGTTCCCTTTCGGCTGCCTGTCTGGAAGTTTCTCCCGTAATCGCCGAGCCGCCGCAGAACTCCCATGTTCCACCGAACATTTTGTTTCTGTCCCGCATCGAGCAAAGAAGCTTTCCGTCGGAATTGCATACCACGGCAAAAACCACAATATGAAATTCATCGTCCTTCATATCGTCGCTTCCTCTTACCGAGGTACGTCCATCTATTCTGTTTCTATTTATATCATATATGTCCCAGACTTCCATGTCTACTCCTTTTTTGTTAACAACACTGATAATCTATACTTTTTTAGTAAACAGGTATACTTTTTTTGCAAAATCTATTGATATTTTCCGGCGTTTGCTGTAAAATATATACGTAATATGAATTTATCGGAGGTTTTATTATGCCTTATATTGAAGCAAAACTTTCCTGCAAACTCACACCAGAAAAAGCCGAAGCATTGAAATGCGGCTTTGGCAAGGCAATCGAATGCATCCCCGGCAAAAATGAAGGTTGGCTCATGGTAAACATAGAAGATGAAAAGAACCTTTATTTCAAAGGCAACAAAGACGGAGAAACGGCCTTTATTTCGGTATCCATTTTCGGCAAGTCCGATGCCGATTCATACTCTGCACTGACAGGCGAAATCTGCTCGCTCATTTCAAAGGTTACAGGCATAAGTCCGGACCGCACCTATGTCACCTACAGCGAATATGACAAATGGGGCTGGAACGGCTTCAATTTCTGATAGCGAGGTAAAAACAAATGTCTGAAAAGAAAAAATCCGTTTATTCAAATATTGCCGACGACATTCTTGACAAAATCAGAAACAACGTCTACCCCGTCGGCTCACTTCTCCCTCCTGAAAGAGAGCTCATGTCCGTTTACGGTGTTCAGAGAACAACAGTAAGACGAGGTCTCGATTTACTGAGTGCAGACGGCTATATAAAAAAGGTTGCAGGTCTCGGCTCAGTTGTAAAATCAGCTTCGCCCGCCCCCTCAGACAAAGCGTCCTCAAAGGTTTCGGACAAAACGGAAATGTTACAGAGCTGTTCCATTCTTCTTCCCGCAAAAAAGAGTCTTGACAGCATGCCATCATTTGTGCTTAATCTTATCTCAGGTCTCGGCAAAGCAGGGGTCGGCTTTATGACAGACAAGCTTTCCGACATCGACAAAGGCTCGGGAATAATTGCCCTTGATACAACTCCCCAAACTGACACTCCCGTTTGCCTTGCCCTCTGCCAGTCTGATGAAAGACGAAGCGTTATTCCCGACAACGACAAAGGTGCATACATAGCCCTCAGTTACCTTGAGGAACTTGGCCATACAAAAATCGCCTTCATAGGAACGGATAACGGCTATTCATTTGAAAATGCCGCATACGATTCCTTCAACGCCGTAAATTCCTATCCCGATGATGAGCTTATCATGCTTTCGGGAAGCAGCGAGAAAAGCGGTTTTGACGGCTTCTCGGAGTTATTCCGCCGTCACGGCAAAAAGTTCACTGCCGTATGTGCTGTCAACGACGAAGTCGCAATGGGAATTCTCAAGGCGGCAAAATACTACAAAATAAGCATACCCGAAGAACTTTCTGTAATTTCACTCTGCAGTAGCAATGCCTCATCCGGCTTTGACTGCATCTATTACAATCCTGACGAGCTGGCACAGGAAATAATCCACTCTGCAGGTGTCTCTTCCAGGGTCAGCACGGTACTTTTTGGCGGAAATCTGTTGAAAAAGGGAAGCTGTGCCGCAGCATTGAATTCAGGAGAAAACGACAAAAATATATCAAACTTCCTGTTATAGAAGAACATCATCAAAAGCCTCTTACATTCAGTGAGAGGCTTTTTTCTTTGAAATACCGACAAGGAGTGCCGTCACAATTCCCACTGCGCACAAAAGCACAAACACATCACCAGTTTTAGTATAAAGCGTGCTGCTGTCCGGCAGGAAAACACTTGCACTTATCGCCGTTCTTTCATTGACCTTGGTTTCTTCACGCACTCTGCCGAAGTTGTCTATAATTCTTGAAATACCTGTATTTGCGCGTCTTATTACAGGCACATTGTTTTCAATTGCACGCATGACGGCATGGTCTGCATGCTGATAAATGGCCGAGGAGGTTTTATACCATGAGTCATTGGTGGAAATAACGATAAACTCTCCGCCGTTTTTTATCTGGCGTCTTGCGGTTTCGGGAAAAATTGAGTCAAAGCACACAAGGCACGCCGCACTGCCCGCCGGCGTCTCGGTGGGAGTAAAGGTGTTTCCTCTTGCAAGGTCGGAGGAAAGCATATTGATTTCGGCAAGGGAAGGCACAACTTTTTCAAGTATGCTTCTGTACGGCAGAAACTCGCCGAAAGGTACAATGTTATATTTGTTATAGGGTTCTGATATACTGCCACCCGAATCATATACAAAAATCGAGTTATAGCTGTTGCCGTCCTGCTTATTGAAAGCACCTGCAAAAAGAACGGCGTCAAGCTTCTTTGAAATTTGCATCAAAGCTTCTTCGGAGGGTGAATCATATCCGTCGTAAGGATAAATCGTTGTCGGAAATGCAGTTTCGGGCATGACGGCTATATCTGCATCAAAGTCCTTTGCCATGCGGTATGATTTTGCCCAATCCGCAAGATTAAGGTAGACCTCTTTTTCGTCAACCTCACCCGACCACTTTTGACCTGAAGGAATGTTTCCCTGAAGCACCACGGCATTTAACGATTTACATTTTGTGCAGTCAAATGTATTTACACGCACAACACCGAAAAGGGCATTGAGTGCAAAAACTCCTGCTGCCACAAATGCATACATTCTTCTTTTTTCTCTCGATTTCCGGGGACTCATCAAAGAAAAAGCCGCAAGTGCATTGACAAGCACCATGACAAATGTAATGAAATACGAGCCAAACAGAGATGCCGACTGAAGAAGATACACATTTTCTGTTTGTCCCACAAAGAGTCTTGCCCAAGGAAAAGCAAATGTCCCAAGTGACTGCACATACTCTCCGAGAACATATCCGAAGCTGACAAGAACAGCCCTCAAATAATTGTTTTTAACCCCTCTTGCCGCAACATATCCGATAAAGACGCAAAACGTCATAAGAAAACCGTGAAGTAACGGTATTACCGTTTCTGCAATTACAATAACACCCACACTCTCAAGATTTCCAAGTCCGGCAAAGTCAAGGGGATACAGATTTATAAACCAGCTGTATACAAAAAAGTAAAACAACCAGAAGAAACAAAAAAGAGAGCATAATACTCTCTTTAATGTTTTTTCAAAATCGAATACATTCAAAAACAGCGGTACGAGTCCTATCCATCCGAAAACGCCAAGTCCCATGTTTTCAACAAACGAGTCAGAAAACAAGTTTTTGGTCACAAAGGGAAGCGAAAACAACAAAGCTGCCGCAAAAAGAAGAAGAAACTTCTTTACACCTCTGGCATCGGACAAACAGCAAACAAACCTTTTAATTGTATTCATATGAAGCTTTTAGCCCACAAGGCTTTCAAGATACTTGATAAAATCTCCGACTGTTACGATTTCGCGGATTTTATCTTCTTCGAGGTCAACATCATACTTCTCTTCGCAGAGAGAAACAAGGTCAGCAAGCTCAAGTGAATTAAAGCCGAGGTCGTTTATAAATTCGGCATCTTCCTTGATTTCAGACTCATCAATTGACATTTCTTCAACGAGCATTGTCTTGATTTCTTCAAACATAATAAATCTCCTTAGGTTGTTATTATTTTACAAGGAAGCGTTTAATCTTTCTTGTTGTAGTCTTTTCAAATTCGTTCTTTCTGATTTCGATATTTCTTATCTGCTTGAAGGAAGGAAGCTTTTTATTTATAGCCATGACCTTACCCTTGATATCAGCAGCAATATCGGAAATCTCTGTGCCCTTTTCATATGCATTGAAATCGGGATATACAACGGCTGTAAGTACGACCTCTTCGCCGCCCTCTTTCTTTCTGCCCACAACAACGCATTCAGCAATTTCATTGACATCCTCAAGGTATTCTTCAATTTCCTCGGGGAATACGTTCTTGCCGTTTTCAAGTACGATTACGCTCTTGCATCTGCCTGTGATGTAGATGTAGCCGTCCTTATCCATATGTCCGACGTCGCCTGTTCTGAACCAGCCGTCTTCGGTGAAAACTTCGGTATTTGCTTCTTCATTCTTATAGTAACCGAGCATTACGTTTTCGCCTCTGACCTGAATTTCTCCCGTGAGGTTTCCGTTTTCGTCAACCTCCTCGGCGTCGATTCTTGCCTCACAGCAATCACACGCAGGACCTACGGAGCCTTTTTTTCTTGCATAGTAAGGGTTAACTGCGATAAGGGGTGAGCATTCCGTGATACCGTATCCCTCGCAGAGGGTAATACCGAGATTGTCAAAGAACTTCATAAGTTCAGGGTTCATCGCCGCACCGCCGCAAATGATCTTCTGAAGATTTCCGCCGAAAGCAGCAAGGATTTCAGAGAAGAGCTTTCTTCTCATATCAAGACCTACAGTTCTCATGGCACCCGATGCAAGCATACCAAGCTTTAACTGGTTTTCCTTGCCTTTCTTCTTTACGCTGTCAACAATTTTCTTGTGGAAGGTTGTTGCAAAAAGAGGAACGATAACAATACCCGTAGGCTTGAATATTCCAAGGTTCTTAACCACATTCTTGAGATTATCATTTATACAGCATGTAGCACCCAGCGACTGTATGGCAACATTGATGGTAAGCTCGTATGTGTGATGAATGGGAAGCACCGAAAGCATTACATCGTGTTCATAAAAGTCCGTTGCATGAACGGCACTCTTTGCACAAGAAATCTGGTTTCTTTCGGAAAGCATTACGCACTTGCTTGTGCCTGTTGTGCCGGAGGTAAAGAGCATGATGCTCATGTCCCCTCTTGCTCCTCTTCTCATGATATCGGCGTCGGAATCTCTTTCGAGTCCCTCGCCCTTCTTCACAAAGTCGCTGAACTTTATAAGCTTTTCATCTTCAACAGTCCATTCGGTTCCGTCATCTACCCTGATAACAAGCTCAAGGTTATCGAAAACGCCTGCCGCCTTCAATTCCTCATACTTCTGGGAGTATTTAGGACTCATGATAATGCCGTGTGCTTCTGCAATATCAAGAAAGCCGCGGATCTGCTCGTATGCAAGCTCCTTGTCAAAGGGAATTGCCACAGCACCTGCACTGATAATTGCAAAATACGACTGGAGCCATTCGGGGCAGGTTTCGCCGATGAGAGCAATTCTTTTACCTTCAAATCCGCCGCTCTTGAGAGCGCAGATCATATTCTCTATATTTTCGCCGTTCTGATAATAACTGACTTCAACAATTTCTTTATTCGCGCCGAGATACTTGTAAGCAACCTTGTCGGGGCGCTTGAGGGCATTATATCTCGCAATGGCACGAAGACTTCTTGCGTGGGGTACGTCTTTTTCAATTTTTTTCATTGTAAAAATTCACTCCTAATTCTGTGATACGCAATGTATCATTATAATTATACTTACTTTTCTTATATTGTCAATAAACAAACTATTAAATATTCCTCTTTGTTTCTTGACAGAGCCTCAAACTGAGTATATAATATATTCAGACAATTGTGCCTTTGCGGCACCGTTTACGTTAATACCTATTTTTCATCGAAAGGATACATAATAATGAACAGACGCGAAGCAAGAGAAGCAGCCCTTTGCATGATATTCGATTACAGCTTTCACTCAGAAGACGACGGAAATGAACAGCTCGAACTTTATCTTGACAACTTTCAGGACAAGGACCAAAAGAACATCAGCGAAGAGCTGAGAAGCGATGAATACTTCACAAAGGTATACTTTGGTGTTATTTCCAACCTTGCGGAGCTTGACGAAATAATCGAAGCCAACTCAAAAAAATGGAGTTCAAAGAGAATTTCACGCGTTTCAAGAAGCATTATGCGTCTTGCTCTTTATGAAATCAAATATATGGACGATATTCCTTCCGAGGTTTCCATAAACGAAGCGGTTGAGCTCGCAAAGAAGTTTGATGCAGACGAAAGCTACAGCTTTGTAAACGGAATACTAGGTGCATATGTACGCGGAGAAAACAAATAAATGAAGAATTTATTTCTCGGCGTTGACACAAGCAACTATACCACAAGCCTTTCCCTTGTATCCGAGGGAAAGGTTATTTCAAGTGTCAGGCGTCTTCTTCCCGTTAAAGAGGGGGAAAAGGGACTTCGCCAGAGCGATGCCGTTTTTCTTCACACAAAGGCACTTCCCGAGCTGTCGTGTGAGCTGTTTTCATCGGTCAGCATGGAAGAATATAAGCTTTCTGCCGTCGGCGTTTCTTCAAAGCCGAGGGATGCCGAAGGTTCTTATATGCCCTGCTTTCTCGCGGGATACTCCTATGCCTCGGCAGTAGCCCATTCCCACAATATCCCAATGCACGCCTTTTCCCATCAGAGCGGGCACATTGCCGCTGCCATTTACTCTTCGGGCAAGGAGTTTTCTTTTTTTGACGGACTTCCCTTTATTGCCTTTCACGTTTCGGGCGGCACAACCGAGGCCCTCTATACAGCCTTTAACGGTGAAACATACCTTTGCAAGATCATCGGCGGTACAAATGACGCTTCCTGCGGTCAGATTATAGACAGAGCAGGCGTGGAAATGGGGCTCTCCTTCCCCTGCGGAAAAGAGCTTGATGTGTTGTCGGAAAACAGTGCAAAACAACTCCCCGTCACGGTAAGTGCAAAGGAAGGATATTTCTCAATGTCAGGACTTCAGAACAAGGTGCAGAAATTCCTCGCTGACGGAGAAAAACATGAAGACATTGCAATGTTCCTTTTTAACAGCATTGCATCGGCACTCGGAAAATCGAGTGAGCATTTAAGAAAAGTATATGGTAATCTACCCATAATATATGCAGGCGGCGTAATGTCCAACAGCGTAATAAGAGGCGAGCTTTCAAAGCTTGAAAATGTACACTTTGCCTCCCCTGAATTATCAAGCGACAACGCCTGCGGTACAGCAATACTGGCATACAGAAAACATATGAAAGGCAGGTAAGAAATGGACAAGCCTTTTGCAATGACAGTCTCGCAGCTCAATGATTACGTCAAGGCACTTATTGATTCATCCGAAGTGCTTTCAAACGTATGCATTGTAGGCGAGATTTCTAATTTTACAAACCACTATAAGACGGGACATCTGTACTTTACCCTTAAAGACGAAGGTGCACTTGTAAAGGCAGTAATGTTCAGGACATATGCAGGCAGACTCAGATTTGTTCCAAAGGAAAACATGAAGGTGCTGGTATACGGCAGAATATCGGTGTTTCCAAGAGACGGTGTGTACCAGCTATATGCCGAGGATATGGAGCAGTTCGGTGTAGGCGACCTGTATCTTAAATTTGAGGAACTTAAAAAGAAGCTCTCAAGTCTAGGAATGTTTGACGAGGCACACAAAAAAGATTTGCCGAAATTCCCACGTCGTATCGGCATAATAACCAGCCCCGAAGCAGCAGCCGTTGCCGACATGAAAAACATTCTTACCCGCCGTTATCCGCTTTGTGAAATCCACATCTACCCTGCCCTTGTGCAAGGTCCGGGTGCACCAAAAGAGCTTTGCGACGGCATAGTCCACTTTGACAACGACCCCGACTGCGACTGCATCATAATAGGCAGAGGCGGCGGTTCGATTGAAGACCTGTGGGCATTCAACGACGAAATACTGGCAAGGACAATATTTGCCTGCAAAACGCCCGTAATATCGGCGGTAGGACACGAAACCGACTTTACAATTTGCGATTTTGTGGCAGACAGACGTGCGCCGACTCCTTCTGCCGCAGCGGAAATAGCTGTTCCCGATATGCAGGATTTAAAGAGACAGCTTTCAATGATTTCATCGTCATTAAAGACACGAATGGGAGAAATCATCGGCTTCAAGAAGCAGTATTTACAAAGTCTTGCCGAAAGGCGTTCGCTTAAGTCTCCCATGTACTATGTAGACTCAAAGCAGGAGCTTTTACTATCCTATGAAAAGCAGATAAACGCCTTATTTGAAAATCTGTACAATGCAAAAGCAAACAGATTATCTGTCACCGCATCAAAGCTGACAGCACTAAATCCCATGGCGGTACTCAGCCGTGGATATGCCGCTGTTTTTGACGGTGACGGCAAGGTTATAAACTCTGTCGGAAAGCTGAAGAAGGATGACGATATCACATTCAAGGTTTCAGACGGTGAGGCAAAAGCGAAAATTTACGAAATTAATCCAAAAGGAGAAGAATAAATATGGCAACAGCAAAAAAAGAAAAAGAGCTTTCCTTTGAAGAAGCTCTCACACGCTTAGAAGAAATAGCAAACGTACTGGAAAACGAATCTCCTGATTTATCCAAGGCACTGGAAATGTATGAAGAAAGTGCAAAGCTCTTAAAGGGTTGCTTAGAAATGCTGGATGAGGCACAGAAGAAGATTACGGTGTTATCTAAGGGTGAATAACAATCCTCCCGTCAGCCCTTGGCTGACACCCTCCTTTACACAAGGAGGGCTTTGCAAAATGAGGCATCGGTTCAAAACTGAATCCATGATAAAACCGCAGGTTGTAATAACACCTGCGGTCTATTTTTTTATAAATTCTTTTCCGTTTATTAGATAATCTATTGAAACATTGAAATACTCGGACATTTTATTGAGCAATGAAAGGCTCGGCTCGCGTTTGCCGTTTTCATAGTGCGAAAGTGCTTCACGCGAAATATTCAAGTCAAGGGCGACTTTGAGCTGATTTAAGTTTCGTTCTTTTCTGACGGTTTTCAGTCCTTTCATTAAATCACCCCTTGACAATAGTGTAACATTTTGTTACACTAATTATGTTACATTATGTAACATAATAGGTCTGAAAGGAGAATAGGTATGAAAAAGCTTTACTCAAACATTGGCAAAAAGCTTATGACATTTGCCGTAGTTATTGCAGTTATTGTTGCAGCGATCGGCATTTTTGCAGGTCTCGCAATGATGACACAAAGTATTGTGGGCGGATTGATTTTTATAATTCTATATCCGATTATCGGTTACGTTTCCAGCCTTACACTTTATGCATTCGGAAAGCTTGTTCAGTCTGCTGAAAATATCGAGCAACACTTGTTAAACAAATCCAACGAAAACAACGCTGAATAACGCAAAGCATCGAGAAAGGCACGGTCACCCGTGCCTTTTCATTTATTCCATTCAACCTCATCCGACAAAATCAAAGATTTTGCCACCTTCCCCAATTTATTTTTGGGAAGGCTTTTGTGTTAGTTTATGTCTATTTAGGGCTTCCCCTCACAGGGGAAGCTGTCGAGTATAGCGAGACTGATGAGGTTATTATTCAATCATCTGTAAAAGCTTCTCAAGACTCACAACAGGAACCCCCAGAGCTTCCGCCTTAGTCAGCTTACTTCCCGCATCTGCGCCGCAGAGGAGGTAGCTTGTTTTCTTTGAAACAGAGCCGGACACCTTGCCGCCGTTTTCCTCAATTATCGCCGCCGCTTCCTCACGTTTCATGTTCGGAAGTGTACCCGTTATAACAAAGGTAAGCCCTTCGAGTTTATCGCTCTTCTTTTCGCTCTGTGTATTCTCTGTAATGACGCCGACATTTTTCAGCTTTTCGCAAATGCGGCGACTTGAATCAAGCGAGAAAAATCCGCAGATGCTTCTTGCCACAACCTCACCCACATCATCAATCTGCGAGAGTGTTTCAACGCTCGCTGACATAATGGCATCAAGCGAGCCGAAGTGCTTCGAGAGAGCCGCAGCCGTCTGCTTTCCGACGTGTCTTATTCCCAAAGCATGAATGAGCCTTGCAAGCCCTGCCGTCTTTGATTTTTCAATGGCTGACACAAGATTTTCCGCACTCTTTTTACCCATGCGCTCAAGAGTTTCTATCTGCTCCGGAATAAGCGTATACAAATCCGCCGCGTCCTTTACAAGTCCGTTTTCGATAAGTGCCTTTATCTGCGCCTCACCGCAACCGTCAATATTCATGGCATCACGGCTGACAAAATGCTCAAGAGAACGTGAGAGCTGTGCGGGACATTCGGAGTTTACACACCTGTACGCCGCTTCCCCCTCTTCCCTTGTGACAGGCTCGCCGCATGACGGACAGCATGAGGGCATCTTAAATGGAATCTGAATATCTCTGAACTTTGTATCAACCTTCAGAATTTCAGGGATAATGTCACCCGCCTTACGCACAACAACCATGTCACCTTCGCGGATATCACGCTCGGCAATAAAGTCAGCGTTATGGAGTGTCGCGCGGCTGACAACACTGCCCGCAAGCTTTACAGGCTCAAGAACGGCAAAGGGAGTGATAACTCCTGTTCTGCCTACATTCACCTCAATAGAAATAAGCTTTGTTGTCTTTTCTTCCGGCGGATATTTATAGGCAATCGCCCATTTGGGAACATGGGGAAGCTCACCAAGTACCTCTCTATCGGCATAGGAATCAGCCTTGACAACAGCACCGTCAATATCAAAGGAAAGCTCTTGTCTATGCTCGCCGAAAGAATTAATTCTTGCCATAATGTCCTCAAATTCACAGAAGGTATCATAGCTCGGCGACACAACAAAGCCAAGGTCTTTAAGATAATCAAGACTTTCTTTATGAGATGTAATTTCCCTGCCGCCTGAGATTTTCTGTATATTGAAAATAAAAATGCTGAGGTTTCTTTGAGCACAAATTCTGCTGTCGAGCTGACGAAGAGAGCCTGCCGCGGCATTTCGGGGATTCGCAAAGGGAGCCTCGCCGTTTTCGTCCCTCTTTTCATTGAGAGCGGCAAAGGATTTCTTTGGCATATAAACTTCGCCTCTTACACAAAGGTAGGGTACTTTTTCATTGAGAACAAGAGGAATTGAGGACACAGTTTTGAGGTTCTCCGTAATATCCTCGCCAACCATTCCGTCGCCTCGTGTAGCACCCCTTACAAAGAGTCCGTTTTCATATTCGAGGCTTACCGAAAGACCGTCAATTTTATATTCAACGGCAAACGCAGGCTTATAGCCGAGGGCGTTTTCACACTTTTCAAGATAGGACTTGACTTCCTCGGGAGAAAAAACATCATTCAGGCTCTTTAAGGGTACTCTGTGATTTACCTTTTCAAATCTTTCGGCAACATATCCGCCCACTCTTGTTGAGGGAGATGTACTCTTATAAAACTGAGGAAATTCAGCCTCCAACGCCTTCAGCTCATGCATGAGTGCATCAAATGCATCGTCGGAGATTTCCGGTGCATCCTCAAGATAATACTTTTTTCTGTGATAATCTATGAGTTCTGACAACTCTTCTATTCTTTTCTCTGCCTGAAGCTCTGTCATTTTTTATTCCTCGCTTATTCTCAGTATATAATTATTATATCACTTTCAATCATTTCCGTCAATTATATATATTATTAATGAGAATAAATTTTATACATTTTAATAAAAATTGTAAAAAGTGGTTGTAATTTTCGTAAAGTGGTGTTATAATACATGAGACGGCTGGAAAAGCCAAAAGGACAATTTAATTTTGGAGGACATTATGGCAAATTTAACAGGTACTCAGAAGAAAAAGCGCAACCAGTTTGCAGCACTCCTCGTTGCAATCGTTGTTGTGTTGGCAGCGATATTTTATGTAGTATTTTCCGCATTCATGGCAAAGAGCGCATTCCTTGAAAAACAGGATTTTGCATCTGCTCTTTCCGAAGCATACGGAAAAGCGGCAAGAAACGTTTCCAAGGAAGACCTTGCAGCAGTTAAGTATCTCGAAGTTTTCAATGACGGACAGATGGGTGTTGTAGGTTTTGGCGACAGCGAATTTGCAAAGGATTACGAAAGATATCTTACCGAGCTTGATGCTGCGGAAATCGCAAAGGAAGCAGGCGTCGAGGACGTTCCCGAAGTAACTCCCGTTGACACAAGCAAGCTTATGCATGCACAGTTTGATGTAGACGACGAAGGACTTGTGTTTGACGACATCGAATACTTCACAGGTGTTGAAAATGTAGCTTTCTCAAGCATCACATTCGATGCAGAAAGCTTCAAGGGTGAAAACATCAAGAGGGCAAACTTCTCAGACTGTGGTCTTACAAACGAAGACCTTGCGACAATCGCAAAGTCTCTCAACCTTGAAAATGTTGCAGAGCTCACCTTCATGGGCAACTCCATTGACGACTGGACACCCGTCGAAAGCATTTCCGACAAGGTTACAATCCAGAGCTACGGTCTGCAGATGACAGAAGACGGTCAGTACACAGTAGTTCCTCAGGAACAGACTCTTACAGAATACCTCGAAGCCAAGGCAGAAGCTGAAGCAAAGGCTGCTGAAGAAGAAGCAAAGGCCGAAGCGGAAACCACTCCCGAGGCAGAAGCAGAAACAGCCCCCGAAGAAGCGGGCGAAGCAACAACCGAAGCTGAAACAACAGAAGAAACAGCAGAAGTAACCGAATAATTCAAATTTGCCGACAGATTCAGCAAACGAATTCTGTCGGCTCTTTTTATAGCCGTAAACAACCGAAACACATACATTTTAAGGAAACAATTTGTCGGAGGTAGAGATTATGACGACAAATAGTAAGGGACTCATTCCCCGTATCCGAGACTTTTTCACCTTTGAAAAGGGCAGTATAAAAATCATATTCGCTCTCGTACTTCCCATTCTCTGCGAGACGCTTTTGTCGTCATTGTTCGGCATGGTAGACCACATGATGGCAGGACAGCATTCTACCCACGCTCTCAATGCGATAGGTCTTTTCAACAGCCCTCAGGCTCTTCTTGTTGTTCTGTTCACCGCCATCAACACAGGCACTACCACCCGCGTTGCATGGAACATAGGTGCAGGCAGAATTGATTCTGCACGAAGAGTAATGAGAACAAGTATAATTCTCAACATACTTGTCGGCATTATAGTTACTGTTATCGGTGTGTTTTTTGCTGAGCCGATTATCGACTACATGGCAGGCGGCAAATACGGAAGCGTTTACGAAAAAGGCACTATCGCTTACGACGGTGTGCAGGTTTTCCAGATATGCTCCTTGGGCTTTATTTTTACCGGTGTGACTTCCGCTATAACCTCGACGCTTCGAGGTGCCGGAGAAAACCGAATTCCGCTGTTTTACAATATGCTTGCCAATTTTCTCAACGTTATCGGCAACTATGTTTTCATTTATGGCGTCGACTTTCTCGGAATTCCCGAAATGGCAGCACAGGGTGCGGCACTTTCCACCTCCATAAGCCGTTTTCTTGCGATGGCTTTTGCTATTATCTTTTTATGCTGTTCGAAAAGATCGAAATTCGCTTTACGCAACAAGGTCTATGCCACGAACTTTTCGGAAAACGGCAGAAGCAGAAAGAAGCTTCCTTTCTTTGTTCCCGACATATCAATTTCAAAGAAGATTCTTGCAATAGGCGTGCCGTCAATGCTTGAAAGCGTTATAATGCAAGCAGGCATGCTCCTGTTTACAAAGCTTGTTATTTCAACCGGCAACGACAGCTATGCAGCCCACCAGATTTCAAACAGTATAAACAACATGTTTCTTATGATATGCGTTTCCTTTTCGTCTGCGGCGGGAACGCTTGTGGGACAGAATCTGGGTGCAAAAAACATTGACGGTGCAAAATACTATACACGCACCATTGTAAAGCTTACCGTTTCAATCTGCTGTGTTGCAGCCGTTTTTATAGCACTGCTTGCCAAAAAACTGCTGGGACTTTACACCGACGACGAAAACGTAATCCGGATTGCGACGCAGATCATGTACGTCTGCAGTTTTATCCTTGTAACCACAGCATTCCAAAACTGTTATTCCGGTGCATTAAAAGGTGCAGGAGACACAAAGTTTCCGCTATATTCGGCAATTGTATGTACCCTCCTTGTAAGAGTAGTGCTTGCCTATATAGTAGTCAACATACTTAATCTGGGAATATTCTTTGTATGGCTGGCAACACTTACCGACATTATCCTCAGAGCAATCATAATATACATACGGTACAGAAGCGGACGCTGGGAAAAATACGCCAAGAAAGCTTCAGAAGAATAAAACAAATCCCACAGGAAAACCTGTGGGATGTTTCTTTTAGAAGCCTATTTTCGGTCTTGGGAATATTCTTACAAGAGCCTTGCCGATAATCATTCTCTCATCTATGTCACCAAGAAATCTTGAGTCAAGGGAGCCGTTTCTGTTATCGCCCATAACAAACACATGCCCGTCCTCAACTGTATGAGGATATGCCGATGGCGGAATTGCGTTCTGGTAGTAATACATTTCGCCAACCGACGGAAGTCTCATTCTTACAAGATTAATCTTGACCTTATCGCTGTCAACCTCATACTCATTTCCGAGTCCGTCCGTAGACGTCGCCTTCAGGGTTTCTGTGTTGACCTTTACGGTTTTACCGTTGATGCCGACCTCGAGATTCTTCTCATCCACGGCAATCACCTCTACAGGTCCGCTAACAAGCACGCCGTCGTTGTCTCTGACAACAGCCGAAAGGCTTTCGGGATCAATTTCAAGAATCTCACCCCACGATATCGGAAGGGTTATTGTGTATATTTTCTTAGCGTAATCTTCCTCAAGAACCCTTACATTTCCGTCCTTATCCGTTACGGTAACAGTCCATGTTTCTGGGTCAATGTCAACCGTTTCGCCCTCTGTTGCAATCACCCTCTTGATAATGGGTGCAGACATTTCAACAGACGTGGAATCCTGAAGTACTACCACATCACCTGTTTTGGGCGTATAGAACAATCCCGAAATTACAACCCTGTCCCCGTGGACAAAGGTATTATTCATGGAAGATCCGTCAACAGTAATGAGTCTGCAGACAAATGTGAAGAGCAATACAACCACAAAAAGGGCAAAGCAGAATACCTCAACCCATTCGTACAGAGATGCTATAAGTCCCATCTTTTCGTTTTTTGTTTCAGACAATTGTTTTCCTCTTTTCAAAAAATAAATAAAGGATTTTAATCTTATATTCACATCAAAATAAGCAAAAAAGCCGTGATTACTCACGGCTTCTTACGTCTTATTAAGACAAAGCCGCTTTTGCGGCCATCGGCAAAAAGGTCTTAGATGCTTTCCTTAACCTTAGCTGCCTTACCAACTCTGTCACGGAGATAGAAGAGCTTAGCACGTCTAACCTTACCGCGTCTGATAACGTCGATCTTTGCAACGTTAGGAGAGTGGAGAGGGAATGTCTTTTCGACACCGCAGCCATAAGCTACTCTTCTTACTGTGAATGTTTCGGAGATACCGCCGTTACGCTTTGCGATAACTGTACCTTCGAAAAGCTGGATTCTTTCTCTGTTACCTTCCTTGATTCTGTTGTGTACTCTGATTGTGTCACCAACATTGAAGGAAGTAACTTCAGTTTTAAGCTGTTCGTTTGTAAAAGCCTCAAGGACAAGATTCTTGCTCATTGGGTTTTCCTCCTTATTTTTCGGACATTCATGCCAGCTATTTAACAGAGGACTGTCCGTGATAATGTATGTTAAGGGCAAATGCCCATAACGCAACGAATGTATTATACCATAGGGTTCGGGGGAGTTTGTTAAGGAATTGTAAATTGTTGAGGGAGTTTTTCTTTGTGTTTTACGGTGCGAATCTTTATGTTATAGGGATTTCGCACGTTGCGACGTGCGAGCCGTTCTTTTGTCCCGAAACAAAAGAACCAAAAATTCTCCGCTCAACAGGAGAGATGGCTCGGTCGTGAGAAGTGTTTTCCCACGAGGCAAATTTTGACATAAACAATTTCGGCAAAATTCTTCTACGAAATCGTCAAAATTTGGGCAACTGCAAGTCTACACGATACAGCCGCACGCCCTGCGCTGACTTCTCTCCTTCGGCACGGAGCCTTACCTCTCACATTTGGTGTCAATGACAACTCCTAACTCCTAACTCCTAACTCCTAACTTCTAACTTTTACTTAATAAAGTTTCCCTTTGCTTTAAGGAATGCTGTGATAAATTCATCGATATCGCCGTCCATAACAGCCGAGATATTACCGTCTTCACAGCCTGTACGGGTATCTTTAACGAGAGTATAAGGCATGAAAACATAGGAACGAATCTGGCTACCCCATTCAATATTGAGCTTTTCGCCCTTGATATCTTCAATCTTATCGAGTTTTTCCCTCTGCTTTATTTCCATGAGTTTGGATTTCAGCATCTTCATACAGGTTTCTCTGTTCTGAAGCTGGCTTCTTTCGGTCTGACAGCCGACAACAATACCAGTAGGCTTATGGGTAATACGTACAGCAGAGTCGGTCTTATTGACGTGCTGACCGCCTGCACCGCTGGCTCTATGGGTTTCGATTTCGATATCTTCATCTCTGATTTCAATGGCAATTTCATCGTTAAACTCAGGCATTACTTCAACAGAAGCAAAGGATGTGTGTCTGCGTCCCGACGAGTCAAAGGGTGAAACACGCACAAGTCTGTGAACACCGACTTCACTTCTGAGGTAACCGTAGGCATAGTCGCCTGTGATGAGGATTGTTGCACTCTTAATGCCCGCTTCTTCACCGTCGAGGTAGTCGAGCAGTTTCACCTTAAAACCTCTCTTTTCAGCCCAGCGGCAGTACATTCTATAAAGCATGAGTGCCCAGTCCTGTGCCTCTGTTCCGCCTGCACCGGGATGGATTGCAAGAATTGCGTTATTCTTATCAAATTCGCCCGACAGAAGTGCCATAATTCTCTGATTATCATAGCTCTTTGAAAGTCTTGAAAGCTCTGTGAGAATTTCCTCTGTAAAGCTTTCGTCATCCATTTCAATTGCCATTTCAATCATTTCATAAAGGGCATCTATTCCGTCGGCAAGGTCGTTATATGTGTTTACGATATTTCTTGCATTGTTAAGTTCAGCCATAACGCTCTGCGTGTCATCCCTGCCCCAGAAGTCCTCTGCACAGGTCGCTTCTTCAAGCTCCTTAACCTTTGCCGAAAGCTCATCAACGTTAAGAGCCCCTTTAAGTTCTGCGGCATCATTCTTCAAGACACCGAGCTGCTGTTTTGCTTCTTCAAGTTGTACTATCATATATGTCTCCTAAAAATTAATTATCTCTATCTTGTTTTTGTGCTTCAATTTCGTTCATGTACCCCGCAGTAATAATACCGGTTGGTAATGCCACAATTGCGATTCCCATAAAAGACGAAAACATGCTGACAATTCTGCCAATGTCGCTTACAGGATAAATGTCTCCGTATCCCACCGTGGTAAGAGTTACCACTGCCCAATATACTGCATCAAAAAACGTATCAAAACTGTCTGGCTCAACCTGAAACATAACAAGAGCCGATATCAATATGTATCCTCCTGCAAGAAAACAAACCGCAGATAACGCTTTCTTTTCTTTTTTAATCACCGAAATAATAGCCGTAAAGCTTTTGGAATACCTCAAAAGCTTGAAAATTTTGAATGCCTTTGTCATTCTTATAAGCCTAAGCAGCTTAAACCCGCTGTTAAGTGCTGTAAGTGCGGGAAGAATAGACAAAAGGTCAATAATAGCAAAAAACGTAAACGGGTAAAGTACAAACGATACTTTCTTGAATTTTGTAAATTTATAATCAGCCGTTATCCATCGCAACAAGTAGTCAATTATAAAAACTACAACTACAAACTTATCAATATAAGAGAAAGCAATATAATTCTGCTTAAAAAACAGCGGTATTATGCTTACAACAATGCAAACAATCATAAAGCAGTCATACAGCTTGCTGATTATATTTTGATGGTTTGAAATTTCTATAATATCATAAATTTTTCTTCTCATACTTCTATTTACCTACACAGAAATGTGCAAATATATTATTTACTATTTCCTCAGACACCTGTCTGCCGTCGGCTTCGAGAAGCTCTCCGAGTGCCGATTCCATATCAAGGCAAGCTGTGTCGGGTGTGAGCGCTTCAAGTGCTACGAGCGCCTTATCAATGTCAGATACCGCTTTTGTAAGTGCAGAGTGCTGACGGGCATTTGCAAGAATTTCGCCCCCCATGGCTGAATCAACATCGGGATAGAATGCTTTTACGGCATCCTCTATTCTTTCCATGCCGTCACCGCTTTTTGCACTGACAGAAACGATTTTGTCAAAGCCGAGGTTTTTGAAATACTCCTCGTGATTTTGCGATGTATTCTTATCGCACTTATTGAGTACGACAATGACGTTTTTATCTTCTTTTGCATCGACAAGAAGCTTTGCTATTTCTTCTTCATCTTTTCCCACGTTCTCGCTGACATCAAACACACCGAAAACAAGGCTTGAATCATCAAGTGCAGCTTTTGAGCGTTCAACACCGATTTTTTCGACTGTATCATCCGTTTCGTGAAGTCCTGCCGTATCAGAAAGGCACAGCTTTATTCCGCCGACAATTACGCTTTCGGTTACAACATCTCGTGTCGTGCCTGCAATATCGGTAACTATCGCCCTGTCAAAGCCGAGAAGTGCATTGAGAAGCGAACTTTTGCCTGTATTGGGAAGTCCGACTATTGCACTCTTGACACCCTCTGTAATTGCGAGACCCGTCGAGTAGCTGTTTGTCAGCTTTTGAAGCTTCTTTTTTATTGTAAGTAATCTTTCTTTCAGTTGGTCTTCGGGAATATCCGTCATATCCTCATCGGGATAATCTATATAAGCATAGAGTGAGGCAAGAAGGTGTGTTATTTCATCGGCTTGCTCTCTGACAAGTTTTCCTACGCTTCCCGAAAGCTGTGCCGAGAACAGCTTATGTGCCGTGGTACTTTCGGCATCAATAAGCTCGCCCACCGCCTCTGCCTGAGTTAAATCAAGCTTGCCGTTGACAAAGGCACGTTTTGTATATTCGCCGGGTAAGGCGTGCTCTGCACCGCTTTCAAAAAGTGCCGTGAGTATAAGGCTTACACCGACAGGACTGCCGTGACAGCTTATTTCAACCGTATTCTCACCTGTATAGGAATGAGGTGCACGGAAAACCGTAGCAAGTCCCGTATCAATCCGCACTCCGTCGCTGCCGACGATTTCACCGTAGATTTGCATATTGCTTTGTGCATCACAAAGCTTTGTCTTGAAAGGCTTGAAAACCTTTGATGCAATTTCGATGCAGTCGTCACCCGACAGTCTTATTACGGCGATACCGCCTTTTCCGCCTGCAGTTGCCAGCGCTGCTATTGTGTGCATAAGGTTTTCTTCCCCCTACTTTCTTAAGGAGAAAGTAGGCAAAGACCTTTCAAATCCGTCTACTTTCTGCCATAGTTTTAAATCATTTCTTTTGTGCTCGATTGTAGTTTCATTTTGATGCCACAAGGCAGGCATCAAAATGAGTTCATCAGATATCTGCTAAATCAATATAATCTGCGCCGTATCTTGCAATATAGTCTTTTCTTGCCGCAAGGTCATCACCGAGAAGTGTATTGAACATGATATATGTTGCCTGTTCATCATCGGGTGTAACTCTGATAAGTCTTCGGCTTGCAGGATTCATGGTGGTTTTATTCATCATATCAGGTTCATTTTCACCAAGACCCTTTGAACGCTGGATTGTATACTTTTCGCCTTCGATTTCTTTGAGAATTTGTGCCTTTTCGGCTTCATTATAGGCAAATCTGATACCCGACTTTGATGTAATTTCATAAAGGGGTGATTCTGCAATATAGACCTTGCCCATCTTTATAAGTGTGGGAAGAAGTCTATAGAATATTGTAAGAATCAGAGTTCTTATCTGATAACCGTCCTCATCCGCATCGGTACAGATAATGATTTTACTCCACTTTAAGGAATCGGGGTCAAAGTCATTAAGCTTTCCTGCCTTACTCTTACCCATTTCAACGCCGCAGCCGATAACCTTAAGAAGGTCTACGATAATATCGCTCTTGAAAATTCTGTCATATCCCGACTTTAAGCAGTTAAGAGTCTTACCTCTTACAGGCATGATAGCCTGAAAATCAGGGTCACGTGCAAGCATACAGGACGATTTTGCCGAGTCGCCTTCCACGATGAAAAGCTCACGCTTATCTGCGTTTTTGCTTCTGCAGTCGGCAAATTTTTCAACTCTGTTTACAATATCAATTTTAGCCGACAGCTTCTTTTTAATATTTACTCTTGTGCTTTCGGCATTCTCACGGCTTCTCTTATTGACAAGCACCTGCTGCGCGCACTTTTCTGCCTGCTTGGGATTTTCGGCAAAGAAAACCTCAAGGGAATGCAGGAAGAACTGTGTCATTGCCTCGGTTATAAATGTATTGGTAATCGCCTTCTTGGTCTGGTTTTCGTAGCTTGTTCTTGTGGAGTGTGAGTTTACAACAAGCACAAGGCAGTCTTCAACGTCGCCGAAGGTGATTTTGCTTTCGTTTTTATTATATTTATTATTATTTTTAAGATAGGTATCAAACGCCTTTACAAAGGCACTCTTTGCCGCTTTATCGGGCGAGCCGCCGTGTTCAAGGTAGGATGAGTTATGATAGTATTCAATCTTATTTACTGCATTTGAGAAGCAGAATACCGCTTCAACCTTGAGTTTATACTCAGGCTTATCCTCTCTGTCTCTACCCTGACGTTCTGTCTGGAAATATGCAGGGGTTGAAAGGGCAAGTGTTCTTGATGTGTCGCCGTCTTTTTCCTCTGCAGCTTCTTCTGTATTTTCTTCGCCGTCTGTTTCTTCATCCTTTTCTTCGGAGGAAGGAACAATATCTCCAACGCTGATAAGCTCGTTTACATAGTCAACAATACCGTTTTTGTAAAGGTATTCTTTCTTTGTATGCTTGCCGTCCTCATGTTCATAGTCAAGGCTGAGGGTAAGACCTGCGTTAACGATAGCCTGCTTTTTAAGCACTTCCTCGAAATATTCAAGGGGAATGTTAATGTCGGTAAATACGTCAAGGTCAGGCTTCCACTCAACAACAGTACCCGTTCTTCGGCGGACAGGGTCTTCTTTTATTAGTTCACTTGTAGGCAGACCTTTTGCAAAGGAAATGGAGTTTTTGCCCTGCTTGGTGTAGCTTGTTACGTTCATAAACTCCGAGCTGCACTGGGTAGCACAGGCACCGAGACCGTTAAGACCGAGGGAGTATTCGTATGCTTCACCCTCGTCATTATCGTACTTACCTCCGGCGTAAAGCTCGCAGTAAACAAGGTCCCAGTTATATCTCTGTTCCTTTTCGTTCCAGTCAAGGGGTACACCTCGTCCGAAGTCCTCGACAATAAGCGTTTTATCCTTTTTACATGTGATATTTATGAGATTTCCGTAGCCTTCTCTTGCTTCGTCAATCGCATTTGAAAGTATTTCAAAAAAGGAATGCTCACAGCCCTCAAGACCGTCCGAGCCGAATATTACCGCAGGTCTTTTTCTGACCTTATCCGGACCTTTAAGTGATGAAATACTCTGATTGCCGTACTCTCCTGCTTTTTTAGCCATTATTAGATGTCTCCTGATGTTAGATTTATTTGCGGACCTCCGCAATTCCTAATTCCTAATTCCTAATTCAATTGTCCCAAGGCTTTACATCCTTGAGTTCATTAAAGAGTGTTTTATAGCTTTGGTGTCTTGACGGTGAAATTTTCCCGTCTTCGAGTGCCGCCATTACATTACAGCCGTCCTCACACACATGGGTACATTTTTTATACTTACAATCGAAGGCAAATTTTTCAATATCCGGGAACGCCGACAGAAGCGACTCCGAATCCAGCATATTGAAACCCACAACGTCGAAGCTGCTGAAGCCGGGGGTGTCGCCTACATATGTATTTTCGCCCATTTTGAAGAGGGTTGTCACTCTCGTTGTGTGCTTGCCTCGCAAAATCTTTTTGCTTATCTCCCCTGTTTCAAGGCTAAGTTCGGGGTACACCGCATTAAGTACGCTGGATTTTCCAACTCCCGATGCTCCCGTAAAAAAGCAGATTTTGTTTTTGGCTTCATTTCGGATTTGCTCTATACCGTTTTCGTATCCGTCTGTACTTGTGGCACACATGGGCACAACCTTGAAGCCTGCCTTTGTGTAGATTCTGCTTATCTCATCACTGTCACCGATATCGTCTTTGTTGACTATAAGCAGAACTTCAATTCCATTATGTTTTGCAACTGCGCACAGTTTATCGAGGATAAACAAATCGGGGTCAGGGTTCTTTGCCGCAATTACAACGCAGAGCAAGTCCACATTTGCAACAGCAGGGCGTATAAGGCTGTTTTTGCGTTCATGTATCTTTGTAATAAAGCCTTCCTTGCCTGAATAGGCTTCAAATGTCACCCTGTCACCTGCAAGAGGCGTAATTTTACTGTGTCTGAATGCACCCTTGGCACGGCAATCTTCGGTAGTGCCGTCTTTTTTTTCAACGGTATAAAGACCGCCTGTACTTTTGATGATTATTCCTTCAAAAGAAGTGTTTTCCAAAGCTTTTCTCCGTTTTCATTTAGTTTACTGTCTGCCTGCCATGTCGAGAAGCTCATCCATGTTGGATGTATCCTCGGAATCCTCCGAGGCGTCATTATTTCCGCCCTCATCATCGGCAAGAGAGCCGTTACTTACCATAAGTACAATTTCTGTATCTTGGCTGATTATTGCACCAACCGAATAATTGGCATACAGAACGGTGTTTCTCTTGGCACTGCTGTCAACATAATCTGTTGAGATGTTGCCAAAGCCTGCATTGTCAAGGAGTATTCCCGCTTCGCTGAGGGGCTTTCCTTCAACATAGGGCATTTCCGCATCCTTCGGCTGTCTTCCGCGGCTGACATAAACAACAAAGCTTGTTTCTGCAGGGTTAAGTACCATGGTTTCTGCCGCAGGTTCTGTGGCAAAAACCTTATCCTTGGCAACGTTATCGTTATATTCTTCGACAACAGCGATTCTGTCCTCTGATATTCTGAAGCGTGAAGCAATCTTCACAATGGCACTGTTCTTGTTTGTGCCGATACAGTCGGGCATTATAAAGGACTCGCTTCTGTTCTTTTCGCTGACATAGACTATTACCTCTACATCGTTCATGAACTTTTCGCCCTCTTCAACGCTTGTTCTGAGAACCGTATTTGAGGGAGCATCGCTGTACTCGCGAGTTTCTGTATAAGTTATCTTGTTTTCTTTGAGAATGGAATATGCTTCGTCTTTGGGAAGTCCAACAACCGACGGCATTACCACTTCTTCCGGTTCGACACCGTTACATATATAAAGCTTGATTGCAGGAATATTTTCAAGGTCAATTGGAGTTCCCGGTGAGGGCTGACATTCAAAAACATTTCCCTTTGTGCCTTCTCTGAAAACTTCCGTTTCCTTAATATCTGCTGCAGCAACTGCACCGCCGAAAGCATCGACGATCATTGCCTTGGCATCCTCTATGCTCATGTCAAGACAGTCCGGCATTTTGATGTAGGAGCCGGGAATTCTGTTGACGTAAAGAGTAAGAGTTCTTCTCGAGCCGAGAAGGGGGTTCTTGATTTCGGGTGTGGTCTCGGGGTCGGGATCCTGACGGATAATCATATTGTTAGGCTTGCTTCTGTCCTCGTCATCCTTTATTACAACCCTGTAGCCCTTTTCCTCAAGACCGCTTTTCAGTTCTTCCGTATACATCTCGCCAATGCAGTTTGCAAGGGGAACATTGTTTTTATCGCTGTTGTTTTCTTCTACATTGAATATCTTGTCAAGGGCACCTGCAAAGCCGTCGTCAAAGCTGACGCCCGACGAAACAAGAAGAACAATCCCCACAATGATACATACAACTATGAATGCCGCAGTAACGCCGAGAATTATTGGGAACATGGACTTTCTTTCATTTTCCTCGTCCTCGTCGTCCTTAGGATGTCTTCCTACAAGCGTTCCTGCGGAGTTTCCTCCGACAGATGTAGGAACCCCCGTAAACACAACTGCAGGATTCTTTGTAAAATATTCAAGTGCCTTTTCCATGGACGAAGCACAGCCGAATCTTTCCTCGGGTGATTTATTCATGGATTTAAGAACTATCTGTTCAAGACCTACAGGTATCTGGGGATTGATTTCCCTCGGACTTACCGGCTCTTCAGAGACCTGCATCATCGCAACAGCAACAGGGCTGTCCGCCTTGAAGGGAAGCGTGCCTGTCAGCATTTCATAAAGCATGACACCAACAGAATACAGGTCGCTCTTTTCGTCAACCTTGCCGCCGCTTGCCTGCTCGGGGCTTATATAGTTGACCGTACCGATAGCCTTATCCGTCATGGTAAGAGGCTCGGATGTAGGAGTCTTGGCAATACCGAAATCCGTAACCTTAACCTTACCGTCACGAAGCAGCATTATGTTCTGCGGCTTGATGTCACGGTGGATTATTCCCTTTTCGTGGGCATGGGACAAAGCCTTGAGTATCTGGCGTACATAGTGTACAGCCTCTTTCCAACCGAGTGCTCCAACCTTGTCGATATAGTCTTTAAGGGTTATACCGTCAATAAATTCCATGACGATATAGTTGAGATTATCGGAAATTGCAATGTCGAAAATCTTGACAATATAAGGCGAATCCACCATTTTTACTGCTTCCGATTCATTGACAAAACGCTTTACCGCATTCTCGTCACCGTTATATTCTTCGTTAAGTATCTTAATGGCAACGGTTTTGTTGTCATCCTTTAAATCTGTAGCTTTAAGAACATACGCCATGCCGCCTATGCCGACAACGTTTTCTATTTTATATCTTCCGTCAAGTACTCTGTTTATAAGCTTTTCAAAAGAATTGTCCATCATTCTAATCCTTTCAGAACTATTACTGTTTCTTATGAATTACTACCGTTATGTTATCCGGTCCGCCTGACTCGTTTGCAAGTTTTATGAGCTTTTCGCAGACTTCTTCGGTGTTATCATCGCCAAAGACTGTGTTTGCGATTACGTCTTCTTCAACATATCCGCAAAGACCGTCTGAGCAAAGAAGGATTCCGTCAAGAGATGCATCTGAAAGCCTGCAAACATCGCCTGCAATGCCCTTTTCTATGCCAACAGCTCTTGTGATAATATTGCGGTTGGGATGTACCCTTGCCTCGTCCTTTGTTATGCTTCCACCGTCAACCAGCGTCTGCACAAAGGAATGGTCATGAGAAATCTGCCTGAGTTTGCCTGCCGACAGAGCGTAAATTCTGCTGTCTCCCACCCATATGCAATAGTAACTTTCGCCATCATATAAGGCAGAAACAAGTGTTGTTCCCATGCCCTCAAGCTCTCTTGAGGAGCAAGCCTTTGCACACACCGCCTTGTTCGCCTCGTCGAGGGCGTTTTCAAGGACAGCGAGATATTCGTCTTTATTCTTAGCAATCAGGTGCGACTTCACATATTCGGAGAAAGTTCCCGTCGCAATGCTGCTTGCTTCGCTTCCGCCTGCAGCACCGCCCATACCATCGCAAACTACCATAAGCAAAAGTCCATTATCAAGCTCGCTTACGGTAAAATAATCCTGATTTGTATTTCGCTTCAAACCTATGTCAGTTTTTCCGCAATAATTGATTCCCATTTCTATCACTCCCATACAGGGAAAATTCCAATGTCTTTATTTCTTTTCGTTTTCGGCTCTCAGCTGTCCGCAGGAAGCGTTGATATCGCTTCCGAGCCTGCGTCTTACCGTTGCCGTTATATGCTTCTTTTCAAGGATTTTTACAAAGTCATCAATTGCCTTTTTACTGCTCTTTGTGTAGTTTCTTTCCTTAACATCATTAAGTGGAATGAGATTTACATGGCAAATCATTCCCGAAAGGAGATTTCCCAGCCTTTCCGCATGGGCATGAGTATCATTTTCCCCTGCTATCATGGCATATTCAAAGGAAATCCTGCGTCCCGTCTTTTCTATGTAGTATCTACAGGACGAAATCAACTCGTCAAGGTCATACTTTCTCGCCACGGGCATAAGCTTTCTTCGTGTTTCTGCGTCGCTTGCATGAAGCGAAAGCGAGAGGGTTATCTGCTTCTTCTCATCTGCAAGCTGTCTTATTTTATCACAAAGACCGCAGGTTGAAAGGCTGATATGTCTGTGACCTATATTCAGCCCCTTTTCATCGTTGACAAGCTCTAAGAATTTCATTACGTTATCGTAATTGTCAAGAGGCTCGCCTATGCCCATCATAACAATGTTGGACACCTTTTCGCCCATATCCTTCTGCGCCGCAACCACCTGTCCGAGAATTTCGGAAGGAGTAAGGTTTCGGGTAAGTCCCGTAAGGGTTGATGCACAAAATGAGCATCCCATACGGCAGCCGACCTGAGTTGAAACGCAAAGGGTATTGCCGTGTTCGTATCTCATGAATACGCTCTCGATAAACTCACCGTCATGAAGTCTGAAAAGATACTTTACCGTACCGTCAATCTTTGACACGAGCTTCTTTTCAACTCTCGGCAGAGTTATAAAGCAGTATTCGTCGAGAACAGCCTTTATATTCTTTGGAACATTTAGCATCTCCTCAAAGCTATACACGCCGCGAGTCAACCAGCCGTAAATCTGTGCACTTCTGAATTTTTCAATTTTCACGCCCGATTTTTCGGAAATCTCACGAAGTTTCTCCGTCAGTTCCTCCAAATTAAGGCTTGCCAAATCAATTCTTTCCAATATTATACTCACTTTTTCTTTCTGAGCTTTGCCGCAAAAAAGCCGTCTGTCCCCGTCTTATGCGGAAGGAATGTCACCATTCCGACATCGTCCCCGAAAATTCCCGTGGGACAAAGCTCAAAATCATCATTATTCTTTAAAAACTTTTCTATTACATCCTGATTTTCTGCTTTTCTCAAGGTACAGGTGGAGTAAACAATAAATCCGCCGTCCTTTAAGTAATTCTTTGAAGCCTCAAGGATATCGTACTGCACCTCGGGAAGCTTCTCAATCTCTGCATATGTTTTATATCTTATGTCGGGCTTTTTGGCTATAACACCTAGTCCCGAACAAGGCACGTCACAAACAACCGCATCCGCCTTGCCGAAGAATTCTTCGATAGGCTTTCTGCCGTCACACTCATGTGTTTCAATGCAGGTAATGCCAAGTCTTTCGGCACCGCTTCTTACGAGCCTCAGCCGGTTTTCATGCAAATCCATGGAGTGCATTTCCGCTTCGTTTCCGAGATTTATCGCCATGGAAAAGCTCTTTCCCCCGGGGCATGAGCAGGTATCGACTATAAAGGGTTTATCCGCCTTAACGCTCTGCTTGTTTACAAGTGACGAAACAATGGTAGAGGCAGGGTCCTGAACAAAGAACAATCCTTCGTTATAGCCATAAAGCTCTGTCACAACACATGACTTCGGAATCACAATACTTGTATTTCCGACGCACTTTGCATCAAGCTCCTCCGGAAGGTGCGAAAGAAGCTCCTCGGCACTTATCTTGAGAGTGTTTACTCTGAGGGCAACGCCCACCTTTACTCGGCTGAGTGCTTTTACAATCTTAGCACTCTCTCCGTAGTCCCTCTCCCACATTTTGCACAGCCATTCGGGAACGCTGTACTTGATACTGAGACCGAATGAGCCTGTGAGATGCGAAATTTCATCAAGAATTGCCTTTTTTTCTCTTACTGCGCTTCTCATTATGCCGTTGACATAGCCTGCATAAGACTTCGGGCATGTTGTCTTGACAAGCTCCGTCGACTCATTGCACGCCGCAGAGTCAGGCACCTTATCCATAAAGAACACCTGATAAAGCCCTGTTTCGAGAATACACAACACCAAAGGCTCTATTTTTTCAAACTTTACGCTCGACAGTCTTTTGATGACATAGTCAAGGGTTATTTTTCTCTCAACCGTTCCGTAGAAAAGTCTTGTAAAAAATGCCTTATCTTTATCCTCAAAGCCGTACTTTTTAATTGCTGCATCAAGCTCAAGATTTGAATATTTTCCGTTTTTTATACTTGAGTTAAGCGACAGAACCGCCACTTTTCTCGGTGTCATTTCCTGCATATCAGTCTCTTCTTCTTCCGTTCACTATAACAATGAGACGAAGCAGGTTTGCAAGGGCTGTGGCAAGAGCCGCAACATAGGTAAGAGCTGCCGCTGTCAGCACCTTCCTTGCCGCCTTTACATCTTCATCGGGCAAGCTTGCGTTTCTGAGAATCTTCAGTGCTCTGGAGGAGGCATTGAATTCCACCGGAAGCGTCACAAGCTGGAAAATCGTAGCCGTAGCAAAAGCAAGTATTCCGATATAGCAAAGAGGATAAAAGCTGAAAACAAGTCCTAAAAGAACGAGGGGCATTGCAAGGTTAGAGCCAAGATTGCATATGGGAATTATCGCCATTCTTATTTTTATGGGAAGATACCCTGTCGCATGCTGAACCGCATGTCCCGCCTCATGTGCCGCAACCCCTATTGCCGCAGCGCTTCTCTGTCCGTCAACCGTATCCGAAAGTCTTATAACGTTTGCCTTGGGATCATAGTGGTCGGTAAGGTCGCCGTTTATGTGTTCGATTCTTATGTGATGGAGTCCGTATGCATTAAGGATATTTCTTACAACGTCATTTGCGGTGTAGCCCGACTTTGACATAACCTTTGCATACTTTTTATAGGTGGAGCTTACGTTTGCCGATGCCCACATTGCGAAAATCGCGCAGGGAATAACAAAAACGATATATGTCCACATTGCATCTGCACTATACCAGAACATCTATTTTCTCCTTTCAGATTTCGGGAGAAAGCATATCTCCCAAAGCTATTTTTCTGCCGTTGATAAGGTCTACCGCATTCATAACGCCCTTGCCCTCGGGCTTCACTTTTGTAAGAAGCACTGCACCGTCGCGGCACTTTACAAGTATTCCGTCTTTGGAAAGAGCTATTACCTCACCGTTCTTTCCGTCTTTTGCTTCATCTTTATAAAGGCTTGACTCGCAAAGCTTTAGCATTTTTCTGTCATGGTAACAGAATGCTCCCGGAAAGGGATAAAGACCTCTTATCTTATTATGCACAATCCAAGCGTTATCATCAAAGGAAACAGCACACTCTTCCTTGAAAATCTTTTCGGCGTAGGTGGCTTTGCTGTCATCCTGTTTTACCGGCGTGATTGTACCCTTTTCAAGTCCGTCGAGGGTTTCGAGAAGGAGTTCTGCTCCGATTTTTGCCAAATCGTCAAAAGCCTCTCCCGTATTTGTATTTTCACCGATTTCATATTCTCTTGTGAGAAGCATATCTCCCGTATCAAGACCCTTATCCATGTACATGGTGGTAACGCCTGTTACCTTTTTGCCGTCGATTACGGCTCTCTGTATGGGAGATGCACCCCTGTATTCGGGAAGAAGCGAACCGTGTACGTTTATACAACCGTATTTCGGGAACCTCAGCACATATTCAGGAAGAATCTTGCCGTATGCAACAACCACGATAATATCGGGATTCAGTTCTTCAAGAAGTCCTTTGATTGCCTCATCTTTAAGGGTTTCCGGCTGATATACCGGAAGTTCCTTTTCGAGTGCATATCTTTTAACATCACAATACTGCACCTTCATGCCTCTGCCCTTCTGTTTGTCGGGCTGGCTGATTACACCCACAACATTCTGTCCGTTTTCAACAAGGGCTTTCAGACAAGCCTCGGCAAAATCTGGTGTACCCATAAATAAAATCTTAAGCATTATTTACCTCATTTATTCGTCGTCGCTGGTCATTTCATACGCCTTATCAACATAGAGAATACCGTCAAGGTGGTCATATTCATGGCAGAGGCATCTCGCCATAAGCTCGGTGCCGGTATATGTGAAGCGATTGCCGTTTCTGTCGGTAGCTTCTACTGTTACCTTATTCGGTCTCTTGACGTTGCCCTGTCTGCCGGGAACAGAAAGACATCCCTCTGCTCCGTCCTGCTCTCCGCTTGTTTCAAGGATAACGGGGTCGATAAATTCAACAAATTCTTCTCTGCCCTCTTCAATACCTACATTTATGATGAAAATTCGTCTGAGAATTCCTACCTGAGGTGCGGCAAGGCCAACGCCCTCGGCATCGCGGAGGGTATCCTGCATATCATCAAGAAGTGCTTTTGTTCTGTCGTTGGGAGTGCCGACTTCTCTTGATACCTTTCTGAGAAGCGGATCCTCGTCTGTTACTATCTTTCTGAGTGCCATTTTATATAGCCTCCTGTTTTACAAATTCTGCGGATTCACGTCAGCTGATATGCTGACATTTTTAAGTCCGCCCATATATTTCATCAAAAGACTTGAAATCATATTTCTCATCTCTTTATTGTTTACGCATTTGATTAAATATCTCATTCTGTATCGGCCTGCAATTTTATACACATCGTTTCTGAAAGGGCCGTAGAGAATGAACTTTGTGCCTTCAAACTGAGTTTTCGCCGCCTCATCAAGACCCAAGCCGAACTGCTTTGCGGCATTTATGACATCGTTTTCGATTTCACCCGAGAAGGTGATTGTCACAATGTCGCAGAAGGGAGGAAATACAGAGGCTTTTCTGAAAAGTATTTCCCTCTCGTAAAACTGTTCGTAGTCCTGCTTTGAGCAAAGTCCAAGCACATCGTTGTCAGGGTTATAGGTCTGGATTACGGCTCTTCCCCGCTTTTCGCTTCTTCCGCTTCTGCCGAGAACCTGTGTAAGAAGCGAGAATGTTTTCTCGTTTGCACGGAAGTCATTCATATAAAGCGAAGTGTCGGCGTTGATTACACCCACAAGAGACACATCGGGAAAGTCGTGTCCCTTAGCCACCATCTGAGTGCCGACAAGCACATCCGCCTCTTTATTTCTGAACTTATCCAAGATTTCTTCATGAGAGAATTTTCCGCCGGTTGTGTCGGCATCCATTCTGAGTATTCTCATGTTGGGAAACATTTTTGAAAGCTGATTTTCAAGCAGCTGTGTGCCTGCACCCATATACACAATGCTGTCGCTCTTTTTACATACGGGACACGCTTCGGGCATTGGTTCGGAGTGACCGCAGTAATGGCAGGTCATGGTATCTCTGCCGTAGCGTTTATTCCTGTGGTGAGTAAGAGTTACGGAGCATGACGGACACTGGAAAGTATGTCCGCAGGAATGGCACTGGGCAAAGGAGCGGAAACCGCGTCGGTTGATAAAGAGTATGGACTGTTCTCCGTTTACCAAGTTTTCTGCAAGCTCTGCCTCGAGGGTGGAACCCACCGTTGTAGGAATACCGCCTGCGATTCTTTCGTCCTCGTTTTCGTCAAAGCCGCCCTTGACTTCAAAGTAGGGTTCATTCCTCATGTCATGGAAAACAACCTCGGGAAGCTTTATTCCACCGTACCTTTCGGTAAGGCTGACAAGGGTATATTTTCCCATTTTTGCCTTATAGTAGCTGTCAATGCCGGGGGTTGCCGATGCAAGAAGCAAAAGTGCTTTATTATATGCACAGCGGAACCTCGCAATGTCCCTTGCATGATATTTCGGAGATTTGTCAGACTTGAACGAGCCTTCCTGCTCCTCGTCAATAACAATAAGTCCCAGATTTTTAACAGGTGCAAATACCGCCGACCTTGTTCCTATAACTATTTTTGCCTTACCCTCGTTAATAGACTTATATGCATCAAGTCTTTCGCCTGCCGAGAGTCCCGAATGTATAAGCGCTATTCTGTCACCGAAAACGGACGTGAATCTACCGACGGTCTGACCCGTGAGGGCAATTTCCGGCACGAGTACAATTACGTTCTTTCCGTCGTCTATTACTCTTTCGATAAGCTTCAGCATGACATTCGTCTTGCCGGAGCCGGTAACGCCGTGAAGCAGCGCCGCCGCAGCCTCATCCTTTTTATATAGGGACAACAGCACATCGAGGGCGTCTTTCTGCATTTCCGAAAGTTCAAAATTCTTTGAATAGCCTTTATCTGAAAAGCCTTCGAGAAGCTCTTTGTTTCTGTCGGAATCAACCTTTACAAAGGTAATTACGCCTTTTTTTGAAAGCTCATTTATAACAGAAATTCCCGCACCCGAGATTTCGCAAAGCTCGGTTACGGGGCATGGCGATTCATATCGGAGAAGTGCTTCAAACACATTCATCTGCTTAGGTGACATCTTGAGGCTTCCGTCGGATATATCGGAAATGACACCTTCATCCTCGGAAAGCACTACATACTTTTCGCTCTTGGAGCCGACCTTGCACTCAAAGTCGTCATGGGACGAAAGAAGCTCCATTTTTTCAAGTGCTCTGACGCACGCCACAGCACCCGAGCCGAAGGTTGCTTTCAGCTGAGTTTCGCTCATCTCGCCGTTCTTCTCGATTTCGTTGAGAATGGACATCGAGGAATGATTGAGACTGAAGGAGGATACCGGCTTATCGTTTCGTGTGTACATTCTGACGTTCTTTACGCCGAGACCCGACGGAAGTACACAGCTTGCCGCATCTCCGAGGGAGCAGAAAAGATGCTCCTTCATGTATTTGCAAAGCTCCAGAAGCTCCCCGTCAACAAACATATATTTTCCGGGAACTCCGAGAACCGGCTTTGTGGTATTGCAGTCGCATTTGTCCGATATTTCCGTCACAAGACCCAGTTTCTGCTTATTTGCTCCGCCGAAGGGCACAACGACAATACTGCCTATTTTCACTTTCTTTTCAAGCTCTATCGGCAGATGATAGCTATATGCCTTGTCAATGTGGTAGGGTGCATTGAGAATATGCACTTTGGCAAAAATCACGGACAAATACTCCTTTAACCTTTACTTTGATTATTCTGCTTCAACCTCATTAAGAGTTGTCTTATCGTGTGCTTCCATAGCTTTGATTGTTTCTTCGGGAAGCTTTATCTGCATCTTGCCTTCGTGGAAAAGCTTAATGGCATTCTTTACGGGCTTGTTGTTGAAATCAAGCTCGATTTCGTTGTTCATGCTGTAAAGCATATCTGCATCATCTGCATGTTCTTTTGCAAAGTTTTCTCTGTCAGTTACATACTTTGCACCCTTTGCCGCCATCATAACAAGCATATATCTGTTGTAAGTGTTTCCTTTGGAAAGTTCTGCGATTGAAGGTTTTACCATTTTAAATTTCTCCTTTTGTTGTTATGTAATAATGTTTTTATCAGTTAAAAAATTCTTCTACGCTGCCGTACATGTTAACGGGTCTGAAATTCTCAGCCCTGACGGCAGAAACGATATCTTCAGCACAGTTTTCTGCACCGCCCTGTCTGTTTATGACAATGTAGTCATACATAAGACAGCATTTGATTTCCCTTTCGGCAATGGCAAGACGGTTTGCGATTACACTTTCCTCCTCTGTGCCTCTGCCTCTGAGTCTGTCCTCAAGCACCTTTCTGCTTTCAGGTGCGATAAATACAAAGACTGCATCGGGAACAAGCTTCTTTATCTGCATTGCACCCTTGACTTCGATTTCAAGAATTACATTTTTGCCCTCGGAAAGCATTTTTTCCACGAAGAACTTGGGTGTTCCGTAGTAGTTGCCGTTGTACTCGGCATATTCGATAAGCTCGCCGCCGGCAATCATTGCTTCAAATTCTTCTCTTTGCTTGAAGAAGTATGTAACGCCGTCTTCGTCAATGTCTCTGGGTTTTCTTGTGGTAGCCGAAACAGAATATACAAAATCGTCTCTTTTCAGAACGTATTCAAGCACCGTTCCTTTTCCGACCCCCGAAGGGCCGGACACTACAACAAGACGTCCTTTTGTGTTGTTACTCATCTGCCTCATCCTCCGCATTGTCGGCACCGCCTGCAATTCTCGACTGAATTGTCTCACTGGTAAGCGCCGACAGAATTATGTGACCGCTGTCGGATACAATAACACTTCTTGTCTTTTTGCCGCCTGTTGCATCAACAAGCTTGCCTGTGCCTCTTGTGTCCTGAACGAGTCTCTTTATGGGTGCGGCATCGGGGCTTACAACCGAGACAATCCTCGATGTGTTTACCATGTTGCCGTAGCCTATGTTTACAAGTTTCATTCTGTTTTCTCCTTTTTTAATCACTTTGCAGCTTACCTTAATGGCAGCAAAGTGACGCCGTCACCTCGTGGCATATCACTTCGGTTAGCAGTTACATACTCCGAAGTTGTCAGTGCGGACTCCGCACCCGCTTACTCTATATTTTGTACCTGTTCGCGGATTTTTTCAACCTCGCTCTTGGCGTCAACAACAACCTTGGCAATATCTGCATCGTTGCACTTGGAGCCTGTGGTATTAATCTCACGATTGATTTCCTGAAGTAAAAAGTCGAGCTTTCTTCCGCAAGGCTCATTGCCTGTTTCTTTGATAATCCTTGTAAACTGGTCAATGTGGCTGCGAAGTCTTACAAGCTCTTCGTCAATTGCAACCCTGTCAGAGAAGATTGCAACCTCCTGAATGATTCTTGTTTCGTCAATATCCTTGCCGTCGAGAACTTCTTCAACCCTTTCACGGATTCTCTTTGAGTAATCCTCAACAACCTTGGGAGCCGCCTTTTCTATTATGTCCACATACGACGAGATAATATCAAGCTTCGAGAGAATATCCTCGCCAAGTCTCTTTCCTTCGGTCTGCTTCATCTTGAAGAAATCTTCCATTGAAGCTGTTGTCGCTTCAGAAAGTCTTTCCCAAAGCTCGTCCACCGTATATTCGGTTGATTTAACGTTTGTGAAAACATCCCTGTTCTGGGCTACTGTCATAACAGAAATATCGTCCTTCAGACCGTACTTTTCATTGAGTATTTTAAGGCAGGCAAGATAGTTTTCAAGATATGCTTCATCAAGTGAAATAAACGCATCCTCAGCACCCGGAAGTGCCTCACTTGAAATGTAGATGTCAACCTTGCCACGTGTTGTATATTTTCCAAGGAGTGCCTTTACCTTTTCTTCAACCCTCGAATACATTCTGGGCATTTTTACGTTAAGGTCAAGGTATCTGGAATTTACCGATTTGATTTCAACCGTTATTATGCTGTCGGTGCCTGTGATTCTGGCATATCCGCAGCCTGTCATACTAAGAATACTAACCGCCTCCGTGCTTAAATTGCTAAAAATACATATACTCCTACATATACAGTATAATTATATTACTTAATGGCGGTTTTGTCAAGTTTTTTACCCTCGCCAAACGCCCTGTTTTCAAAGTTTTTCACACTTTTTTACGACTTTTTTTCATTCTTGCAAAAATCACCGTGCCGGCACGGACAAATCCTGTGTCACTCCGGCCTTTTCCGCATACAATGTAATAGGCAAAAGGAGGTGCTGACGGTGAAAAAGCTGTCGTTCATAATAGGCATATGTCTGCTTTCGGCAGGGATAGGAATACTGCTGTCCATGTTCCTGCCCGACGTTCTTCTGGTCAGCATCGAAGCCCTGCTTCTGATTGTCGCGGGATTTCTTATTATCTGTTCAAAATAAATCATCGATACGGAGGTACTCAGATGAAAATCGTACTTATAAGTCCGCCAAAGCTTTTAAAAAAAATCCTTTCCGTCTTTGTACGCACAAAGCAATAAAAAGTCATAAAGACATACTCCTTTGCATATGCTTTACAAAAAAGTCATGTGAAAAGGAGATTTGACTATGCAGCAATACCTTACCGAGCAAGCAGTTGTATATTCAGCAAAAAGCGACGCCGAAAAAAGCTTTGACTATATTCTTCCCGAATATCTTCCCGGCATTTCACGGATAATCAAAACAGCCGTGTCCCCCGAAACGTGCACATTTATCGCAAATATAGGAGAATGTGCCTGTCAGACTGCCGTCAAAATAAGCATCATTTACGTTTCAGAATACGACGGAAGAATCAAAAGTGCCTCATTCAGAGAAGATATTTCCGTTCCATTCAAGGAACCCTTCGGACACACGGGCGAGTTTACGGCAATTCCCTCTTTCTTTGTTTCCTCTGCCCATACCACCATGCTCTCACCGAGAAAGGTATCCGTAAAGATGACCCTTCAAGCTTCGGTAAGTGCCTACTCGGAAAATGTGACACCTATTTTCTCGCCATCCGGGAAAGACGGCATGTGTGTTCTGAAAAACAAGGAGCTTGCCTTCTGCAAAAAAATCCTGCCCGAAACGCAGCTTGAAAAAACAGCCGAAATATCCATTGATGCCGACAAAGCAGGCGTCGGCGAAATAGTCTACACAGATGCGGCGTTTTTGGGAGTTGAGGCAGAATGCGGCGACGGAAGCCTTGATTTCAATGCAAGCATATCCCTTCGTATGCTCTACGAATCAGCAGAAGATGACAGTGCGGAAAAGGGCACTTACTCTTATCTTGACACCGACATAAAGCTTGCCGACACTGTGCATTTCGCAAACATCTCAGATGGTGATATGCCTTATTTATATATCGACATACTTTCGGCAGAGCCGTCGGTGGCTCTTGACCCCTACGGCGAAAACAGGCTCATTTCCATGACGGTGAAGTACACAGTCTCGGGCTTTGCATATTCAAAGAAAGAGTGCGAATTTGTCACCGACGCCTTTCTTGAAGGCTGCTCGGCAAGTCCCGAAATGTCTGCTGTTTTTGTTGACACCGTTCACTCGCACATATCCAAGAAGGAATACATATCTCAGAATGTGCGTGCAGACATTCGCGAAATTACCGAAGTAAATGCCTGCAACACAAAAATTCTATCCGTCTCAACAGAGCATTCCGAGGGTAGATTTTTTGCCGTTATCAAATGCCTTGCAGGAATCTTCGGCACAAATCTTTCGGGAGAGCTTTCGGCACTTGACGTTCCGCTTATGCTGAAAATTCCCCTCGGTACGGAGGAAAACCTCCCGCCAGACGCAATTCCCGACTGCATCATAGGCATTTCAGGATGCTCTGCACAAATCAAAGACGGAGGTCTCAAGATGGATTTTGAGGTTGACGTCAACGGCGTTTTTGTCCTGCGTTCAAAAAGCACGGTTGTCTCTTCCATGTCGCAAAACGACGAGAAAGACATGTGCAGAAAAGGCGGAGAAATCATCATTTACTATCCAAAAAAAGGCGAATCCCTCTGGGAAATTGCAAAAAGGTACAGAGTAAGTCCCGAAAAGATATGTCTTGCCAACGGCAAAGAAGAAAATCAACTCAAAGACTGCCGCACGGTTATAATTCCATAGAAAAAAGCCCTTGCCGAATGCAAGGGCTGTATTTGTCATTTAAGCGATATAAGAAGATTCTGCTTGATATCCCAGAGCTTCTTCGAAAGGTCGACATAGTATTCGTGGGGATTTTCAAATCTCTTGAGTTCGTCCCAAAGGTTATCAATCTGCTCGAGGCAGTATTTCTGGATTTCAGGAAGCGAGGGACTTTCATAAACGCACTTTCCGTCTTTGAAAACATCCACAAGCAGCTTCTTTGCCGTAAAGTTTTCAACAGTCTTTGTCTTCCATGGTTCGTTAGGGTCAAAGATTGTCAGAGGTTTTGTGTCGTCTATAGTTTCATCATAAACGCAGAGCTGGTCGGCAATGGCCTTTCCCGTTTCGTTATCATAAAGTCTGTATACCGTCTTGAAGTGGGGATTTGTAATCTTTGCGCTGTTTTCGCTTACCTTGATTTTCGGCACTATATTTCCGTCATCATCTTCAACTGCACACAGCTTATATACACCGCCGAATACGGGTGTCATCTTTGATGTGATAAGTCTTTCACCTACGCCGAAAAGGTCAATTTTCGCCCCTTGATGAAGAAGGTCTCGGATAAGGTATTCGTCAAGGGAATTTGAAGCTACGATTTTTATATTGCAAAGTCCCGCCTCGTCAAGAAGCTTTCTTGCTTTCTTTGAAAGATAGGCAATGTCACCCGAGTCAAGACGGATACCTCCATTGGTAATCCCCAATTCTTTGAACACCTTTATTGCATTAGGAACGCCCGACTTTATTGTATTGTAGGTGTCAACCAAAAGCGTGGGATTATCAGGATATGTTTCGCAATAGGTTTTGAATGCCTCATATTCCGAGTCAAACATCTGCACCCATGCGTGCGCTATGGTACCGACAGCTTTGACGCCGTAAAGCTCATCCGACACAGTACAGGCAGTTGAACTGCAACCGCCGATGAATGCACTTCTTGCACCTATTACGGCACCGCTTTCACCCTGAGCACGACGCGAGCCGAATTCCATAACTCCTCTGCCTTCTGCACTTCTCACAATTCTGTTTGCCTTTGTTGCAATAAGAGACTGGTGGTTGAGTGTAAGAAGAAGATATGTTTCGATAAGCTGTGCTTCGATAGCAGGTGCCTTTACAGTAAGTATGGGTTCATGAGGAAACACGGGTGTTCCTTCGGGCACGGCATAAATATCGCCTGTAAACTTCAGATTTGAAAGGTATTCAAGAAAATCTTCACCGAACATATTTCTGCTTCTGAGGTAGTCTATATCCTCTTTTTCAAAGTGAAAATCCTTTATATACTCAATAACGCTTTCGAGTCCTGCGGCAATGGCAAAGCCGCCGCCGTCGGGTACTTTTCTGAAGAAAACATCAAAATATGTCGTTTTTTTATAGTAGCCGTTTTGAAAATAGCCGTTTGACATGGTGAATTCGTAAAAGTCACACAGCATTGCGGGGTTGTAGTTTCTCATTGTCATTACCCTCCGAAAATATATTATTCAAAATTATACAAATTAACACCCTTAATGTCAAGTTTTTTACCTGATTTTAAAATACTCTTTAGGCGTTTTACCCGTTTCCTTTTTAAAGAGTCTGGCAAAATTACGTGCGTCAAGTCCCACAGACCTTGCCGCTTCCGACACGGACATGTTCTGCTGCCCCATAAGTGTACAAGCCTTTTTTATTCTAAGCGTTGTAAGATAGGCATGGGGTGTTTTACCTGTCTGTGCCTTGAAAAGAGTTGAAAAATAGCTTCTGTCAAGTCCTATTTCAAAGGCTATATCTTCAACCGTAATATTCTCATGATAGTTCGTTTCCATGACACCTATTGCCTTTTTTACCCATATGTTTTTATCCGAGCTTGCCGAGGTATACTTCATAAGTGCACCGAGAACCGAGTATATAAGTGCTGTTCTTCTCAAGTCTGCGCCTGCATCGTTTTCGTCCCTCATATCGACAACACTGCTTACGGCACGAGTGATTTCATCAAAGGCTTCCTTTGGTGCAAAAGGAGACATACTTGTGATGCCTGCCTTCCTCAGTACCGCACCTATTCCGAGTCCGTCCATAGCGCACCATACGCCTTCTCTGGGGTTTACCTCTGCCGCAGTATGAGTAACGGTATCGCCCGGAAACAGGAAGTAGCAATCGCCTTTTTTTAAAGGAAATTCGGTGCCGTTTATTATTACAGAGCCAAAGCCGTCTGTACAACATTCGACAATATAAATATCCCTGATAACGGGACCGAATCTCACGCCGGGCTTTAAATTTTCGTCCCTGCCGCAATGGCATATGGACGGCTCTTCCCTGTGTTCCTTAACAAAACGCTCGTAAAGCATATCCTCACCCACCCAACAAATTGAAGAAAATAACAAACAAATATGTGTTGCACCTTTCTTTTGTGTATGTTATAATCATATCACAAAAAAGAAAGGATGGCAAGTATTATGGCTAAAAACATTTTGAACATTGCAGCTATCGGCTGCTCCGAAATGGGAAGAATTCACTTAAAAGGTCTTACCGAAATCGAAGGCATCAATCTCTATGCTATCTGTGATTCGGCAAGAGACGACAGGCTTCAGAAGTGCAAGGAGGAATTCAATGTTCCCGTTGCGGTAAAGGATTACAAGGAGCTTTTAGGAAACGAAAACATTGACGCAGTTCTTCTTGTTGTTCCCGACCAGATTCATTTAGAGATGACTCTTGCATTCCTCAGAGACGGCAAGCACGTTCTTTGCGAAAAGCCCATGGCTCTCACAATGGAAGAATGTCAGGAGATGATGAGGGTTGAAAAGGAAACAGGCAAGCAGCTTATGATTGGCCAGATTTGCCGTTTCACAGACAACTTCAAGAAAGCAAAAGAGCTTGTTGATGCAGGCAGAATCGGTGAGCTTTATTTTGTAGAAAGCGAATATGCACACCACTACGGACACGCAAGAGGCTACGACGACTGGAGAGTTACTCCCGAAAGAGACGGCTTTATCGGCGGCGGCTGTCATGCAGTTGACCTTCTTCGCTGGATTGCAGGCGACCCCACAGAGGTTTATGCCCTTGCAAACCACAAGTGTCTTACAGACTGGCCCACAAACGACTGCACAGTTGCTCTTTACAAGTTTCCGAACAATGTTGCAGGTAAGGTTTTCGTTTCCACGGGCTGTAAGCGTCCCTACACCATGAGAACTGTTCTCTACGGTACAATGGGTACAATCATCTGCGACAACACATCCGACCATATTCTTCTCTTTGAAGACAAGGGTGACGGTGACGACTGGAGACACGAAAGCAAAGCCGAAAAGATTTCCGCCGTCGTTAACAACCACAACACAAAGGGCGAAGCCCAGGTATTTGCAGAAGCACTTCTTTCGGGAAAGCCGGTTCCGATTTCCTCTATGGAAGGTGCTAAAACTGTTGCTGTCGCAGTAGCTACAGTTCAATCTGCAAAGGAAAACAGACCTATTCAGATTAAGTACCCTGAAGTTTAATTACTGCTTAACACCCACGCATCTAGAAACCGACATTTTTTGCGTCGGTTTTCTTTTTCTCTCACATTACACCTTTTGCAATGTATCATCGTACTTTTTGCAATGCATTTTGTTTCAAAATGTGATAATATGTGTTTAATTACAAAAATACGATGAAATAAATGGAGTTTTTTACATGGAGTGTTTTTTCAACAAAGCTTTCTCAAGCTCGGTAAATAAGCTTGATCTTGAGATTCTTGACAGTGCATATGTTCACGGCGACAGCAACTGGTATGTTGCCGGAGTCTGCTCTCCTTATTCGCGTATTTACTTTATGGAAAGTGGAGAAGCTACGGCTACCGCAGGCGGTGAAACAATCGTACTGAAGCCGGGGTATGTGTATATCGTCCCCACAGGTCTCACCTTTAACGGCAATTGCGAAAACGCATACACAAAGGTATATTTCCACTTCTGCATAAACCGTCCTGACGGTTATGACATGTTTTCGGGGTGCGGGAAAATTCTTTCGCTCTATCTCGGCGAAGAGAAAATCAGGGAAGTCAAAAAACTGTTCTTTTCTGAAAATCTCGTTGACACACTCAAGCTCAAGAACACAATACTCGAAATCGCACTTTCGCTCTTCCCCGAAGAAAACTCAAGAGAGCTTGCGTCGGTCATATATTCTCCGCAGGTTCAGCGTGCCATAGACTATATCAAGGAAAATCTTTCGATACAGCTTTCTGTCAAAACACTCTCGGACAATCTTTTTGTTGCACAGACAACCCTCTCAAAGCACTTCCGCGACGAAGTAGGCGTAAATATCGGCAAGTACATAGACGACATTGTATTTGAAAGTGCCAAGAAGATGCTTATTAAAACCGACATTCCCATTCAGGAAATCAGCGAAAAGTTCGGTTTCTGTGACAGATTCTATTTTTCAAGACGCTTCAAAGAAAAGTTTGACTTTACTCCCTACCGTTACCGCAAGATGAACACCACAACATTTTCATGATTATCAATAACATTATATTTTCGGAGATAAACCTATGAGAGATCAGCACAGCACGCTTTTTGACAGTGCCGTAAGCAAAATACGTTTCGAAATCACCGACGGTGCATACAACATAAACGAAAACGGCTGGAAGCTGAACGATTCCATCGCCGCATTTACAAGGCTTTATTTCGTAGAAAGCGGAAAAGCCGTCATCGAGTACAATTCCACGACCATTGAATTACTTCCCGGACACGTTTATCTTGTTCCCACAAATCTCAACTTCAAAGCATACAGCGAAAGCGAGCACACCAAGCTGTATTTCTTTTTCAAAATTCTTCTTCCCGACGGCAGCGACATGTTTTCAGGAGTAAACGATATTATGTCACTTGATGTGGGGACTTCGGGGATAGCAAGAGTCAAAAAACTGTTTTTATCAAAAAACATAGTCGACATTGCAAAACTCAAAAGCACCATTATTGAATATGCTCTTCGCATGATACCCGAAAACAAGCAAATAGACGTTTCTTCCGTTGTATATTCACCTGAAATCCAAAAGGTTATTGACTACATAGACAAAAATCTTTCAATCCAGCTTTCGATAAAATCCATATCGGAGCATTTCGGTATTCCTGCCACCACCCTTTCGAAGCACTTTAACAAGGAAGTCGGCAGAAACATAGGCAAATATATCGACGATATGGTATTTGACAAGGCAAAGTCCATGCTTGCATCAAACGAATACTCTATCCAAGAAATCAGCGACACGCTGGGCTTCTGCGACAGGTTCTATTTTTCGAGACGTTTCAAAGAAAAGATTGTTATAACACCCAACAAATACAGAAAGCTAAAAACAACAACCATAAGATAAAACAAAAGCCGAGGCTTCATTTTCTGAAGTCTCGGTAAATTTTATATATAAGGCATCCCAAAGCCGTGCCGAGTGTATTCAACACGAGGTCGTCGATTTCAAACATGCCTTTATGTAAGGCAAGCTGACCCGTTTCAATAACCAGCGACAGCAAAAAGCCTAAGGGTATTGTGTGGTATGATTTGAGATTTTGCCATATGGCAGGAAGCATAAAGCCGAATGGCACAAACCATACAATATTGCCGACAACGAGGTACAGCACCATCCAAATGCCGTTTTCGTGGTATGTTGCAACAAGGTCGGTGAACAGGGACAGGTTGACCGACATTTCTGTGGGGTAGGAATGTGAGCGGAAGACGGTGATGCGAAAGAGGATTAAAAGATAGACGGTGAGAAGGATAATAAGCAATGCTTGTTTATTGCGTTTATTTTTAAGCATTACGCCTCTCCTTTCCTAAAAAGCAGCCTCGTAATAATAAAATCCGTCGACTATCTTTTCGGTATAATATCTTTTTGTTCCGTCTTCCGGCTCATACAAATAGCTATCGCCTTCAGCCTCTTTCGGAGTTCCCATTGCACACCATATTGCAGACATATCATTGTCGACGTTATAATAAAATCCCGCATATGAAGTTGAGGGACCGAAGCCAAAACCGCCACAATCAAAATCTACAGTTCCGTCGTATTCAACATTTATGCCGCGAATTCCCACAATATTAAGAGATGCTTCAAAATCGTTATTTTTTATATCTTTTCGAAGTTGCTCTTCGTTTTCAAGAACTATTCTAATTATTTCTTCCTTTCCGAGCCTTGTATCCTTTACTACACAGGAACAAAGCATAACAGACAAAACAGCAATACTTAAAAACACTATTGTTTTTTTCATTTCAATCACCATTCAAACATGAAATATACCCAATGCCAAAAATAAGGATAGACGGTTTTATCGGCGGTGCCGGAAGTTGACCATCTTGTATCTCAGCTCACTTCATACCATTCTCCGTCTTCATAGCCGAGTGTAAACACATTTCCCGTTGTTGCATATTTGCCGCCAGATATAAGGTAGACCCTTGCAAAATCACATTCGCTGTAATCTAACACTTTGAAAAAGTCAAAATCATCCCCGACCATCGTGTTTTCTTTGCACACATCAATAAGTTCGTTCTTGTGGTTATGTGTCAGTATTTCGATTTTCACAAGTGTGCCGATATATATGCAGATAAGGGTTAATATCACGCCGAGTAGGATATATCTAAGTTTTTGTTTCATTTTCTATGTATCCATCCCATATATATAAATCACTTTATCTTCTATTGAACACACCGCAGCTATATAATTATAAGAATACGAACCTGTTTTTGGAAAAGAAAAACTTTCCATCTGCTTATCATATATGCAGAAATATCCGCTTTTTATTTCGGGCACCCAGCCCTGTAAATACCCTTCTGTATAAACACCCTCTGCACCGCCGTAAAGATACGCCCATGCTTCTTCATCAATGGTTTTCCAGTTAGAGTTTTCTTCAATATCTGCTTTTAGTTTTTCCACTTCCTTTTCATTCAACAAAAAGCTCATAAATATATCTCCGTCGCCGACCATACCTCCGTGGGTATCCTCATAATAATCGGCTTGTCTCGATGGAAAATATACATCCAGATATTTTGTGTACATTTTTCCATCGCTCTGCGTTGCGTCATTACACGACACTACAGTGACTAAAAACAATAATACAAGTGATAACACAAGAATTTTTCGTTTCATATTCCCTCTCTAAATATTATTATGAATCATATACATAGTCATGGTTTCGGCATCATAATAATACAAATCATAGTCATAATACCGGTGATCGTCTCCGTCATTTTCCCATTTGTTGATTAAATACCAGTAGTCAGACGTGTCAATACACTCAGAATCAAATTTACATTCGTTTTCAAAATTCGTATGTTTCAGCCAATCCTTGAAATTCTCAAGATATCCATTTATCACATCAACGTCATCTTCTTCAACTTTTTGAAAAAACAAACTTTTTTCGAGACCTTTATTCATTTTCTTGCTGTTGGAATAATGATATTCACGGTAGATTGTGTAGTCCTGAAAACCGTCGCTGATATACCCCTTTTCACTCTTATATCTCGGAAGACTCGCCAAAGCAGGGTTTTCCAAAAACCTGAAAAACATTATCAGCAAATACAGGCACGCAAGCACACCCACTGTAATAAGTACAGGTGTTAAAATTTTCCGCTTCATCCCCTAATCCTCCACCCACTCCAAAATGTCAGAAGGTTGACAGTCAAGTGCCTTACATATGGCATCAAGGGTTGAAAAGCGCACCGCCTTTGCCTTATTGTTCTTGAGAATCGAAAGGTTTGCAGGCGTTATATCTATCTTTTCGGCAAGCTCCATAAGTCCGATTTTCCGCTTTGCCATCATTACATCGAGGTTTACGTTTATTGCCATATTTACACCGTCCAATCGTTTTCTTCTTTATACTTTACGGCTTCCCCGAACAAATCCATGAGGGTTACGCAGAAAAGTGAAGCAATGACAAAAACTACCACCACAATAACCGTTCCAAGTGAGAAAACAACAAAGCATTTTACAATATAGCAAAGTGCAATAATCAGACAGCTTACCGCCATTCTGCGAAATGCCTTAACATTGCTTTGTACAAAGGGATTTCCCGAAATAAGTGTTTTGTACATACCTCGAAGAGTAATGAGGATATACACACCGACAGCACCCGTCACCATGAGAACAACCATTGTAAAGAGCCACTTATCGTTCAGCTTTTCCCAAAGCGGAACCGTTACAACGGATATTGCACCAACAAGAATCAGCACATCAATAATAATTTTTGCCGCATAATGCGAGAGATTTTTATTTTTCATAGCCAGCCTCCAATTGTTTACTGCACTTGTAGTTTATCATGAATTTTTGCGTTTGTCAATATATTTTTATCGTTTTTCGATAAATTAATGATAAAAGTGAAACGAAGCACCAATATCGGCGCTTCGTTTCTGGCACCCGCAGCGGGAATCGAACCCACAACTAGCCCTTAGGAGGGGCTTGTTATATCCATTTAACTATGCAGGCATATTTTACTATTGATATTATACACAAAATCACACGTTTGTCAAGTCGAAACACGGCACCCTTTCGGGTGCCGATTTGTTTACTTGAGTATTTTTGCACTCATGGCAGGAAGAATTACTTCATCCTTTTCGGGTTTTCCGACAAGAAGCTCTGTGTACTTGCCTTTAACCTCAAATGATTTTTCCTCATCCGAGGTGTTTACGAGAATCAAAAGACTGCCTCTTTTATAAACCACAAGTCCGTCGTTACGGCATACAAATTCGAGGGGTGACGAATGAAGCGATGATTCTTCTTTCTTTATATGGCATAGCCTTGTATAGTGGCTGACAAGCTCTTTATTTTCCCTGCCCCACGGATAGGGTCTGCGGCAGAACGGGTCGTGATAACCCTCCATTCCCGCCTCATCGCCGTAGTAAATCATGGGCATACCCGGAAGCGTAAACTGCAAAACGGATGCAACCTTCAGCTTTTGTATACCGTCACGTAGCTGCTCGGGTGTCATTTTCTTTGTCGAAAGTTCTGCATTGGTCTTGCCTTCGGGAGACTCACCGCCGAGGATTGTAAGTATTCTCTCGGTATCGTGGCTTCCCACAAGATTCATAAGAACATCCGAGCAGAACTGCGGATAACTCGAATATATTTCGGTTACAGAGTTATAAAACTTTTCGGCGTTTTTATCCTTGATAAAGTCGATAATTGCGTACTTTACGGGGTAGTTCATAACAGAATCAAGCTGTTTACCGCGGAAGTATTTACGTCTTTTATCGTAGGACACCTTATCTGCGGCGTTTTCCCACACTTCGCCTATTATGAGAGCGTCTTTCTTTTCTTGTTTTGCCGCCTTATTCAGACCTTCAAGAAAAGATTCGGAAAGCTCATCGGCAACATCGAGTCTCCAGCCGTCAATTCCGCTTTTTATCCATTTTCTGACAATGCCCCTCTCAGACAGGAAATAGTCCTGTACCTTAGGGTTATCCCCCATAAGCCGAGGCAGGATTTCAATGCCCCACCAAGCCTCATATTTATTCGGGAACTCCTCAAACTTATACCAGTCAAAATACTTACTCTTTTGCGACTGATACGCTCCGACACTCTTATACTTACCGTAGCGGTTGAAGTATTTACTGTCATCGCCCGTATGATTGAAAACGCCATCGAGAACAATTCTCATGTCACGTTTTTTTGCTTCTTTGATAAGTTCGTCAAATGCGCTTTGTCCGCCAAACATTTCATCGACAGTTTCATAGTCACCCGTGTCGTACTTATGATTTGAAAAAGCCTTGAATATGGGACAAAAATAGAGGATATTTACGCCGAGTTCTTTAAGATAATCAAGCTTTTCGATAACGCCCCACAAAGTTCCGCCGAAGAACATATTATTCTCCAAGGGCTCACCGTTTTTTGCGGCAAATTCAGGGATGCCGTCATACCAATCGTCATTGATTTTGCAGTCATCTCTGACAGGCACTTTTTTGTTTCCCTTACAAAAGCGGTCAACAAAAATCTGGTACATAACTCCATTCTTTGCCCAATCGGGTGTGGAAAAATCCTTATTATACACTAAAAGTCTGAAGGGTTTTGTGCTATCAAGATCGGAAAAGCAATAATCAACGTTATTTATGGAATGGGAATAAAAAGCACGGTTTCCGACAAAAAGCTTTATCTTCCAGAAAAACAGACCGTCGCCGTCGGGACAAAGCTTACTGAAATCAAGGCTTACCGAATAAAAGTCGGTATTACCTTCGAGATTTTCAAAAGGAAGCTCAATTTCGCTGTATTTTTCAAGGTTGTCGTCGTCAAGGCAGAGATATACCTTTGTTACGCCCAGTTTTCTTGTGATTTCAAGCTCTATTTTCAGTTTTTCAGAACATGAAAATGCACCTCTGCCAAAGGCGTTTTTACCTTTGGCAGATTTTTTGATGTTTATAAAGTTTTTAATATCGTCACTTGCGATAAGATGAGGCAGCATTACTTTTTCTTATTCTCCGATGTGATTTTGGAAAGGTGCCAGATATTCTTTGCATAGTCTTCTATGCTTCTGTCGGATGCAAACTTACCAGATGCTGCAATATTCATAAGCGACATTCTCTGCCACTTATCCTTATTAAGGTAATCTTTTGCCACCTGATCCTTACAAAGCATATAAGAATCAAAGTCTGCAAGGCACATATAGGGGTCGGAAATACCGCCTCTGCCGACGAGAAGATAGTCATAAACATTTGCAAAGCTTTCGCCGTTAAAGCCTGTATTGAAGGCATCAACAACCTTTTTAAGTCTTGCGTTATGATGATAGTAGGAGGAAGCATTGTAGCCCTTGAGCCAGAGGTCATCAACCTCGGGAGTTGTAAGACCGAAGATATAGATGTTATCCTTACCTACCTCTTCAAGCATTTCAACATTTGCTCCGTCAAGAGTACCAACAGTAAGCGCACCGTTTATCATAAACTTCATGTTACCCGTACCGCTTGCTTCCTTACCTGCAAGGCTTATCTGTTCACTGATATCAGCGGCAGGCATAAGGCTTTCAGCAAGGCTTACGCAGTAGTTTTCAAGGAACACAACCTGAAGCTTTTCGGAAAGCTTGGGGTTCTTATTGATATCGGCAGAAATAGCGCAGATAAGCTTTATAATCTGCTTTGCCATATCGTAACCGGGAGCCGCCTTTGCACCGAAGATAAAGGTCTGAGGTGTAACATCAAGGTCGGGGTTTTCCTTGAGGGCAATATATCTGTCAACAATTCTCATGGCATTGAGAAGCTGTCTCTTATATTCGTGAAGACGCTTAGCCTGTACGTCAAATACCGAATCGGGATTGATCTTGACACCTGTCTTCTTGAACACGAGGTCAGAGAATGCCACCTTATTGGAGTGCTTAATCTGACTGAGTCTTTCAAGAACGCTCTTGTCGTCTGCATATTTTTCAAACTTACGAAGTTCATACGGCTTTGTTCTGTAGCCGCTTCCGATTGTTTCGTCAAGAAGTGCCGCAAGCGACGGGTTGGAATAGCAGAGCCATCTTCTGTGGGCAATACCGTTTGTGACATTAGTGAACTTTTCGGGATACATCTTATAAAGATCCTTGAAGCAGGAATTCTTTAAGATTTCCGAGTGAAGTGCAGAAACGCCGTTTACCGTATGGGATGCGATAACAGAAAGATTCGCCATTCTTATCTGGTTATATGCCATAATTGACATGGCACTTATCTTATCAAAGTTACCAACCTTATCCCATGCTTCAATACAGAAGCGTCTGTTGATTTCGCAAAGGATGTTATAGATTCTGGGAAGCTTGAGACGGAAGAGATCTTCATTCCATGTTTCAAGCGCTTCGGGCATAACTGTATGGTTTGTATAGGAAACAATCTTTGTAACAAGATCCCATGCCTTTTCCCACGAGAAGCAGTAATCATCAAGGAAGATTCTCATAAGCTCGGGAATACAGAGGGCAGGATGTGTATCGTTGATATGGATTGCAACCTTTTCGTGAAGGTTTTCCAAGGTTCCGTATACCGCCATATGGTCGCGGATAATGCTCTGGCAGGATGCAGAGGTAAGGAAATACTGCTGGGTAAGTCGAAGCATCTTACCTTCAAGGTGGTTATCGGAGGGATAAAGTACCTTGCAGATAGCTTCTGCGTTGGTATTCTTTTCCATCGCCTTCATATACTGACCCTGTGTAAATGCCTTCATATCGAAGTTTGTTATATCTCTTGCTTTCCATAGGCGCAGAAGCGACACAGCTTCGCTGTTTGCACCCGAAATCATCATATCGTATGCACATGCTTCAACTTCTTCTGCATCCTCATAAAGGATTTCGCATCTGCCATCCTTCCACTCTTCCTTTATTCTTCCGTCAAAACGAACCTTGAAGGTTCTGTCGGTTCTGGGAACAAGCCACACTTCACCGCCGGGAAGCCATACGTCTGGAAGCTCTACCTGAAGTCCGTCAACAAGCTTCTGTTTGAAAAGACCGTATTCATAAAGAATGGAAAAGCCTGTTGCAGGATAGTCAAGAGACGAAAGCGAGTCCATAAAGCAGGCTGCAAGTCGGCCGAGACCGCCGTTGCCAAGACCTGCATCGGGTTCTTCTTCATACAGGTCATTAAGATTAAAGCCCATTTCGGAAAGTACGTCCGAATACTGCTTTTCAAGACCCAAATTGCAAAGATTTGTTTTGAATGATCTTCCGAGAAGGAATTCCATACACATATAGTAAACTCTCTTGCCGCCCTTGGCATTTACGAGCTTCTTATAGTCGTTTCTCTTTTCGGTAAGAATATCCTTAACCGTAATTGCACAAGCCTTATACATCTGCTCGCGTGTTGCCTCTTTGGGAGAAACACCGAAATGACGTGAAAGCTTTATTTCAATATTCTGTTTTACCTGTGTTTTACTAAGCGCCATTATATATATTCAACCTTTCAGTTTTATTGCCAATAAAAAAACTCAAACGGGGTGAATAATATCACCCCGAAGAATAAAATTATCTAAAGTAATTCTAACACAGATTCTCGTACATTTCAATATACTTTTTAGCTGAAATATTCCAGCTGAAGTCTATGTTCATTATCTTTTTTGTCAAACGGGTCCACTTGTCACCGTCTCCATAGAGCCCGAGTGCTGCCTCGATGCGGTCTTTGAGCTCTGCCTCAGAGTAATTTGCAAAAGTAAAGCCGTTGCCGTAAATCTCGCCGTCAAGCTCATAATAACCCTTGATTGAGTCGTAAAGACCGCCCGTTTCTCTTGTTACGGGCACTGTACCGTAGCGGGATGCAATCATCTGTGCAAGTCCGCAAGGCTCGCTCTTTGAGGGCATTACGAATATATCCGCACCTGCGTAAATTCTCTTTGACAGGTCTCTGTCATAAGTGATAAGTGCCTTTACCTTTTCGGGATACTTGGCATCGAGATACTTAAAGTAGTTTTCGTATCTTTCTTCACCCTTGCCGAGTATTACAAGCTGAACATCGTTATTCGCCACAACACTTTCCATTATGCGTTCAACAAGGTCAAGACCCTTATGTCCTGCAAGACGTGTAATGATAGCAATGAGCGGAACATTCTTCTTTTCGGGAAGTCCGCATTCCTTCTGAAGTGCCTTTTTGCACTTTGCCTTACCCGAAAGGTCATCAGCGGTAAATGTTGCCTTAATTGCCTTATCGGTTTCGGGATTATAGTAATCGTAGTCGATACCGTTAAGGATGCCCGAAAGCTTATAATTGTTTTCACGAAGGATATAATGAAGTCCTTCGGAATGTTCGGGGTACTTAATTTCCTTGGAGTATGTGGGGCTTACGGTTGTAACTCTGTCGGCACACACAATAGCACCCTTCATGAGATTGATGCAGCCGTCATACGACATAATCGATGCATACTTATAGTCTATGCCGAAAATATCCCAGAGTATACCCATATCATATTTCCCCTGATATGCGATATTATGGATGGTATATATACCACGCATATTCTTATATTCGGGAACTTCTCTGTACTCTGTCTTGAGGTACACCATAGTAAGTGCACTCTGCCAGTCATGGGCGTGAAGAATGTCGGGATAGAAGCCGAGTCTCGGCATCATCTGCATTACCGCCTTACAGAAGTAGGCATATCTTTCGCCATCGTCAAAGTTTCCGTACATATCGGGACGCTTGAAATAATACTCATTGTCGATAAAGTAATATATCACACCGTCCTTTTCAAGGCTGAGTACTCCGCAGTACTGCTTACGCCATGCAAGGTCAACCTCGAAAACGCACTCAAGTTGAAGCATTTTTCTGTATTCGTCCTTCATGGCACTGTAAAGCGGCATTACTAGTCTTACGTCGGCATTCTTCATTTCAGCCTGAACTGCCGCGGGAAGTGAACCGAGAACGTCGCCGAGACCGCCTGTTGCGGCAAAGGGCATTGCCTCGCCGCCCACCATCAATATTTTCTTTTTCTTCTTTGTAGCCATATATTTCACCTGTCAAATCAATTTTGAGGAAAGCCTGAGGCTTTCAACCATAATTCTGCGTTCCGCCTATATAACCGGTCCCTTTGCAAGCGAGAAGGGATGTGTCTCATGACCCGAAAGGTTTCTGCCGTCCTTGATAACAACGTTCTTATCTGCAATTACACAGTTGAGATTTACGTCCTTACCGACGGTGGAATCCTGCATGATAATACAGTTCTTGATAACCGTACCCTTGCCAACGTGAACGCCTCTGAACAGGATGGAATTCTCAACTACGCCTTCAATCACACAGCCATCAGCGATAAGAGAATTCTTGACAGACGCACCCTCCATATACTTTGCGGGTGCAGAGTTCTTGACCTTTGTATAAACAGGTCTTGACTTTACGCCGAAGACACAGTCTCTTACCTCTGCGCTGAGCAAATCCATGCTGCTCTTGAAGTAGCCGTCAAGGGTGTTGATTGTTGCAAAATAGCCGGCATACTCATACTTCATGAACTTCATGTTATCCTTGTTCGCCGCAATGATATCCTTTGTAAAGCTCTTATAGCCGCGGGAAAGGGTATCAATGATAATTCTGTTGAGGTATTCACGTCTCAGAACAAAAATATTAAGGCAGACATCGAGCATGCCTTCCATAGAGGCAGGATTATCAACAAGATTTGTAACTCTGCCGTTATCATCAGATTCAACGATTGTACAGTTCTTTGCGTTTTCCTTTGTCATGTATACATTCTTTGTGACAAGAGTGATATCCGCACCGTTGTCAACATGGAACTTTATAACATCCTTGAGGTCAATATTGCATACGATATCGCAGTCGGAAAGAACTATGTATTCCTCTGTGCTCTTGGAAACAAAGTTATATGCATTCATGAGAGCATCAAGACGGGAGGAGAATACTGTCTTTGTACCGGCGTTGTCAAAGGTTGTAATCTGGGGAGGAAGAATTTTGAGACCGCCTGTGCTTCGAGCCAGATCCCAGTCCTTACCTGTGCCGAGGTGGTCAACAAGTGACTGATAGTTATAGTGTGTAATAATACCCACCTTTGTGATATTTGCATTTACCATATTGGAAAGTGCAAAGTCAACAAGTCTGTATCTGCCGCCGAAGGGAACAGACGCCATGCTTCTCTTGCCCGTAAGCTCGGGGACATTTCTGTCATGAATATTTGAGAATATAAGTCCTGCTGCTGTAGCCATTACTTGTTTCCTCCCTTCACATCTTCTGCACTGAGGATTTTTCCTTCATCAATTTTTGTGCCTGCAGGAAGGACTGCTCCCATTCCGAGAACCGTAACTTCCTTTGCCTTTTCCTTGTCGTTTCCGACAACGGCTCCTTCGCCCACAATTGCTTCTTCGTCAATGATTGAGTAAAGCACAGACGCGTTCTTCTTCACGGTTGTACCCTGCATAATAACGGAATCCTTGACTACCGCACCTTCTTCTACCGTGACGTTTGCAGAAAGAACAGAGTTTATAACTGTACCGTTAATTACGCAGCCTTCTGTGATAATCGAGTTTTCCACAACTGCGTTTTCGCCGATAAACTGGGGAGCTGCCGCAACGTTTCTCGAACGGAATCTCCAATTATCATCGTCAATGTCAAATTCGGGGTTCTTTCCGAGAAGATCCATATTTGCTTCCCAGAGACTCTTGATAGTTCCTACATCCTTCCAGTAGCCGTCAAACTCATATGCATACATAGGCTCGCCTCTCTGGAGCATGGTGGGAATAATATTCTTACCGAAGTCATTGGAGGAGCCTTCTGTGTTTTCGTCCTCAATGAGGTACTTGAACAGCACGTCCTTATTGAATATGTAAATACCCATGGACGCCTTTGTACTCTGAGGTTTGGGAGGCTTTTCCTCAAACTTGAATATCTTATTGTTTTCGTCGGACGAAAGAATGCCGAATCTGCTTGCTTCTTCGATGGGCACATTGAGTACACTGATTGTGCAGGCAGCACCCGTCTTCTTATGGAACTGAAGCATCTTTGCATAGTCCATTTTATAGATATGGTCTCCCGAAAGAATGAGAACATATTCGGGGTCGTATCTTTCAATATATTTGAGGTTCTGATAAATGGCATTTGCCGTACCCTTATACCAGTCAGCACCGTTCTTGCCCTGATAAGGGGGAAGCACCGTTACGCCGCCGAAGGTTCTGTCAAGGTCCCACGGCTGGCCGTTGCCGATATATTCATTGAGCTGCAAGGGCTGATACTGCGTGAGAACACCTACAGTATCGATATTGGAGTTGATACAGTTAGAGAGGGGAAAATCGATGATGCGGTACTTTGAGCCAAAGGAAACGGCAGGCTTTGCCGTAAATTCGGTAAGAGCATAGAGTCTTGAGCCCTGACCGCCTGCAAGTAACATTGCTACGCACTCTTTTTTCTTGAACATTTATATAAAACCTCCATACGTTTTATTATCGTTTTTTATTTCGCCTTTTTCTTGATGTTTTTAAGAACAACCGAGCCATACGGTCCGATATCCAGCTGTATTGAATATGGCATATTGTGACAGCCTTCATATCTTACGGAAATCGGTTCATTATTTACCATACCCGTGCCGCCGTATTTAAAATCGTCGCTGTTTATCAGCTCTTCGTAAACACCGTCATAAGGGACTCCGCAGATATATCCGTATCTGCCGACGGGTGTAAGATTTACAATGACAATATCCGCATTACCCTTTGCATCATATCTCACATAGGAAAGCATACTCCAGTCCCGGTTATCTGCATCTATCCACTGAAATCCCGACCAGGAGTTTTCTACCTCCCACATGGATTTGTTTTCAAGATATACAAAATTCAAATCTCTTGAGAAGTCTTTAAATTTGGAATGGGATTCGTAATCGAGAAGGAACCACTCAATACTTCCCTTGTAGTCCCACTCCCTGAACTGACCGATTTCATTGCCCATAAAGTGCAGTTTCTTTCCCGGATGGGTCATCATATACGTAAGAAACGCCCTTGTGGATGCAAACTTCTGCCAGTAATCCCCCACCGCCTTATCAAGAAGTGACTTCTTTCCATGCACCACTTCATCGTGCGATATGGGAAGAATGAAGTTTTCGTTAAAGGCGTACATGAGCGAGAAAGTCAGCTTTTCGTGATGATACTTTCTAAACACCGGGTCTGTTTCGATATATTTGAGAACATCGTTCATCCAGCCCATGTTCCACTTATGCGTAAAGCCGAGTCCCTCGGGTTTTGTAACATCCTTCCAGCTTGTGGATTCCTCGGCAATGAGAAGCGTGTCCGGGCAGGTATCACGTATAACACGCGAAAGCTTTTGGAAAAAGGCAACCGCCTCTTTGCAGTGATTGCTTCCGTCTTCGTTGGGAAACCACTCGCCCGGTTCTCTGTCAAAGTCAAGATACAGCATGGATGCCACCGCATCAACCCTCAACCCGTCGGCGTGATATTCCTTTAACCAGAATAGTGCATTTGATATGAGGAAGGACTGAACTTCGTTGCGTCCCACGTCAAAACGTCTTGTTCCCCATCCTCTGCTTTCCATTCTGTCCCAGCCCTGATATTCGTAAAGCGGACCGCCGTCAAATTCGTAGAGTCCGTGTGCGTCTTTCGGGAAATGCGCAGGCACCCAGTCGAGAATTACTCCGATTCCGGCCGAGTGCATATAGTCAATGAAAAACTTGAAATCATCGGGGTTTCCGTATCTTGATGTCGGTGCAAAATAGCCCGTCACCTGATATCCCCACGAGCCGTCAAAGGGATGCTCCATAATGGGCATCAGCTCAACATGGGTATATCCCATGCTCTTGACATAGGGTGCAAGCTCGAGGGCAAGCTCCCTGTAGCTGAGAAAACTTCCGTCCTCTTTGAGCTTCCACGAACCTGCATGCACCTCATAAATATTCATAGGGGTGCCGTAAGGCTCCTTCATTGTCTTTTTTCTGTATTTGAGCCATGAAGCATCCTGCCATTCATACTTTGAAATATCAAAAAGTCTTGATGCCGTTTTTGGAGGAAGCTCGGCATAAAAGGCATAGGGGTCAGCCTTATACTCCGTCTTCAGGTCCCTGACAATTACATACTTGTAAATGTCGCTTTCGGAAAAGCTGTCGGCAGGGACTTCAATGCTCCACACACCGCCCTCGCTCTCTCTTGTCATGGGATGGGTTTTCTTCCATTCGTTGAAGTCGGCGGCAAGATAAACCTCATCGGCATTGGGCGCCCATGTGCGGAAGATGTAAACGTTTTTCTTGCTGTCAAAATGAGCACCCATATAATTGAAAGCATTAAAATTTGTGCCTTCGTGAAAATAATACTGTGCCGTATTTGTCTTCTTTACAGCCATACTTCTCCCCTTCTACAGTTATTCTTATATATATAATACCACACTCACGCATTTAAATCAACAATTTGGAAGCAGAATATTAAAAGTTTTTTATCATAATTTGTTATTTATATGTAAACGTGTAAAAAATATCGTTTGTTTTTGTGCAATATATACATATTTTGTCGAATGTTCAATGAGCATGTATTTTTCATTTGTTAACAATCAAAAAAGGGACGGCTGCAAAAAAAGCAACCGTCCAAAAAACTCTTTATTCTACTCTTTTTTGTCTTGACAGCACAAATCTTACATACAAAAGCACAAGGGTCGTCAGGACAAATGACACCGCCGAAAGAAGCTGCTGACCGAACATCGGAATGCCTAAAAACATATTTCCGTTTGCCTGTACAAACGAAAGAAGCTTTCCTGCAATAAGAGCTGCTGCAAACCCCGAAACGCCCGCAATACAGTTCTTTATGGCAAGTGCCTCGGATATGTAGCTGTTGTCAACATAGCTGTAGAGAATGTTGTAGCTGTTTGAGTTTATTCCGACATAGCAAAGCTGATGAAGTACCGTATAAATGACAACAAAAAACCATGTTTCTTTTGTCGTAAACATATTTGCTAAAAATGCAAGACAAGCAATCACAAGCCCCAGCTGGAAACCCATGCCGTATCCGTGTTTATCTGAAAATCTCGCCACAGGCTTTGACAAAAGAAGCCTCATTCCGTAACCGACCATATTTATTACCTGAATGGCAGATACTGATATAAGCAGATCCTTTGTTTTGAAGGTACCCATAAAGCCGAGCTGGAAAAATCTTGCAAACTCCCACACCGACACGGCAAGCACGCAGCTGTTGAAGCCCTTATTGCCAAAGGTGTTTCTGACAACCTCTGAGAAATTTCTTTTGCTCTTACGGCTTTCTTCAACAGGCTCGCTTTCCATAGACATCAGACACACAAAGTTACACACGCTTATCACCGCCATTGAAACGGCAATGAGAAGAAACGCTCCGCTTATATTGCCAAGTCCCTCAAATCTGTCAATTACCCTGCCTATAACAAGGGTAAATGCTATACCAAGTCCTAACGACAGCATTTCCTTTGTTGCCGAGAAGCTCGCCCTTTTATCGGGAGATACAAATTTATACGCCCACCTGTACATTACCGGCCACACCACATACATTGCGGCATAGGCTACAAGTATAAACACCACCGCAAGAAACTTTTTGAAAGAGACAGCTATAGGCAGAAACGGTATCACATACACAAATGCAAACAGCACCTGGCTTACCGTCGAACAGACAGTAACCGTGGTTTTGGATCGGGTTCCTGTTCCAGAAACGAAAAGAGAACCCAGCTGTATAACCATGGCAAGCGAAATGAAGGTGGCAATTATACCTATCATCGAATCGCTGATTCCCAGATGCGTCAGAATCTTTGCAAGGAAAGCATCCGTCACCATGAGGGTGATAAGATATTCAAGTGTTGCCTGAAGTGCATACGCAGTCCTTGTGCGTTTATATTCTCTTTTATCAAACATGTTATTCATCGCACATCCTCCCCGCCTGACACTTGACGATTATACATCGCAATCTGCAGAAAGTCAATACCTGCAAAAAAGAAAAATGCCCCGAAAAAATCGGGGCGTAAAAATTATTCTGCAAGCTGCTTTTCAAGCCAGAGCGAACCGATTTCAAAAGCGTCGAAAAGGTTCTTTCTCTCTGCTTCCTTTACGATTTTCTCGTTGGAAAATGCAAGGGCAGGATCTGTGTTCTGAAGCTGTACAAGAATTCTCGAAGGAACATCGTTTACGTTCTGCAAAACCGTGAGAACTACCATGAAGGGGTTCTGAGGTTCACCGAAGTAAAGCTTGTTGCCGTCTCTGACAACAGGACGTCCCTTATAAACCATAGGCTGTGCCATTCAATATCTTCCTTTCGGCATTTAGTCGTTCTTCAGATAGCTGTTGACAAGAATCTTCATAAGTTCATCTCTGTCAAGCTTTCTGATAAGTCCGCGGGCATTATTATAGCTTGTGATATAAGTCGGGTCCTCGGACAGAATATAGCCGACAATCTGGTTTATGGGGTTGTAGCCTTTTTCTATAAGTGCGTCGTAAACCTGACGAAGCGTCTGCTTTGTCTCAAGCTCCTTGAGCTGGGATATGGAAAAGGTTTTTGTCTGGTCGTTTCTGCTTTCAAACATTTATATCACTCACTTTCGCCTTGGATACTTTTATCCGTCTTTAATTATAGACCATTCGTTCTCAAATATCAAGTGAATTTCGCATAAATTAACAATTTTATAAACATTGGGAAAAGTAATACTGCAAAAAGCACTTTTTTCTACTGTTTTCTTGCGATTTTATATTCATCATAGGCCTGGAAATAGGGACAGTTTTTGTACTGGCCTTTGAGGAAATACACCATTTCGTCTTCATCGAGACTCATGTTGCATTCGTAGTATTCCCCTTCCTCGTCCCAGTCGTAATGTACACAGTAATCGCAGTTGCAGCCGGTTTCTTTTTTATCCATCAAACGCCCTCCCGATTCCTAATTCCTGATTTTTAATTATATCACACCATTTTGCGATCAACATCCACAACGGCATTATATTTTTTGTCGATTGTCTTGACAAGCCTGTCGGCTTCTTTTTTGATTTCGTCGGTCTCCATTTTCACTTCAAAGGGGACAACAATATCAAAAATGAGATTTGTAAGGGTATTTCCGTCAACCATGCGGAAGTCGTGAATGGTGACTTCCTCATGAATGGAAAGCAGCACCTCGCTCACCTTTTGTTTGACCGCGTTTACTCTTTCATCATCGGTGGAAATGGGATCCATGTGAATTACTGCCTCACAGTCCAGCTTTTCGGCAATCTCGCGTTCCACGTTATCAATAAGCTCGTGTGCCTCGATTATATCGGATTTGTCGGAAATTTCGGCATGTACCGAAATCATGATGTGACCGGGGGCATAGTCATGCACCACAAGGTCGTGAATGCCCACAATCTCCTCATGTGCAAGAAGCAATGAGGAGACCTTGTCTACAAACTCCTTGCTTGGCGGTGTTCCGAGAAGCGGATTTATGGTTTCCCTTGCGGCGTTTACGCCTGCTACAATTATCATGAAGGATACAATAAGACCGCACCAGCCGTCTGCCGCAAAGCTTGTGACATTGGAAATCACAGCAGAAACAATGATTGCAAAGGTCGCAATGCAATCGGAAAGAGCATCCGCTCCCGTGGCAATGAGAGTGGGAGAAGAAATCTTTTTTCCTATGCTCCTGTTGAAAACACAAATGTATACCTTGACAAGAATTGAAAGAGCCAGTATACCGCCCGTGAGAAGTGTAAAATGCGTATCGTTCTCGCCCGAAATTATCTTGCCGACAGAGGTTTTTATAAATTCAACACCCATGACAACTATAAGCACCGACACTACAAGTCCTGCGATATATTCATATCTTCCGTGACCGAAGGGATGGTCGCTGTCAGCTTTTTTCGACGCCGCCTTGAAGCCGAAAAGTGTGACAAGACTCGAACCTGCATCCGAAAGGTTGTTGAAGGCATCGGCAAGCACAGACACGGAATTTGCAAGCATGCCTGCAATCATTTTTGCAGCAAAGAGAAGTAGATTAAGAACTATCCCCCATACGCCGCACAATAGTCCGTACTGTCCGCGCACAGCCGCGCTTTCGTAATTTTTTCTGTCCTTTATAAACAGCTTTGACAAAAGGGTAATCATATAAGTACAACCTCACCAAAAGTGATTTTTATACATTATACTCCCCGCCGTCTTTTTTGTCAACCGAGCTTTTTTCATACCCCATCTTTTTTATGCTGATATGTATGTCATAGCCGTCCTTGTGCTCTGTCTTTTCGTTTTTCACGTCAAAGCCCGCATTTCTTGCAAGCCTTATGGCGTTTTCGATGGAATTGAGAAAAAAGCCGATATCACTGACAATAAACTTTTTGACGCTTTCCGCCCTTTCCTTTGTCTTCTCCTTTTTGGCACTCTTTGTGGCAACAACGCCGTCCACATATTCCTTTATCTCATTTTCGTCAAAGCCGCTTTTACGGCAGTATTCGATTGTATAAAGCCTTGTCACCTTATCAAGCTTCAAAAATTCGAGAGCACCCGACTCCGAAAAGCCGTATTCGAGAATGGCACTCCTTTCCTTTTGTGAAAATTCAAGCAGCCTGAGTTTATTTGCCACATCCGTCTTTTTCAAAGACAGCACACGGGCTGTTTCTTCAAGTCCCAGCTTTTCAATACTCATTAGATTCTTTACTGCCGCCGCCCTTGTGAACATATTTCCCGACGGAGACAGCAGGTTGTCTATGGCAGACACCACCGTTGGCGAGAGCTTTTCATTTTTGATGTTGATAACGGGTGAAAAGATAGGACCCAGCCTTTCCTTATAAAAAAAATCCGACACGTTTTATACCTCCTGAAATTACATACAAGGGTATTCTACTATACCCCATGCAAAAAAAGGCTAAAAGCGTGTCGAGTAAATATTAAATTTTAAAGTGGTTTCTTGAGAATCTGTGCATAGCGTCTCGGGAAAGAATCGGGGGTTTTGCCTGTCTTTCTGATTACGATAAGAGAATGCTTTTGGGTTTCATCATTGGTTCCGGGAAGCGAGGCGTCGAGAATGCCCTCAACCTTGCCGCCGAGTTTTTTAATACCGCCCATCGCCTTTGAAAGCTCGCTGTCTTTATTGTTTACATCGGCTTCAATCGAGCTTTTGTATGCAACAAAACAGCCGCCTGTTTTAATATAAGGAAGCACAAGCTCGCAAAGCACGGGAAGCGAGGCTACAGCGCGTGATACGGCAACGTCATATTTTTCACGTTTTCCCTTTGCCACAAGTTCTTCTGCTCTATCGGGACAGGTTTCAACATCTGTCATTGAGAAAGCCTCAGCCACGGAATTCGTGAATTTCAGCTTCTTAGCCGTACTGTCAACAAAGGTGATTTTTATGTCGGGACGGAGCATCTTTATGGGAAGACCGGGAAAGCCTGCACCGCAACCGATATCAATGACGGATGCGTTCTTCTTAATAAGGTCATATTTCAGCACCGCAATGGAGTCGGCAAAATGCTTTATTGCGATATCCTCCCGTGTTTTAAGTGCCGTTACATTCGTATGGGAATTGAACTCGAGAAGCATATCCGAAAGTGTTTCAAACTTCTCTGCAACATCGTCGGAAATTTCAATACCGTTAAGTTTGCAGTAGTCAAGTATAGCGTCTTTTGTTGAAAAGCTCATTTGTTTCCTCTTTTCATATCGAGATAAGTCTGAAGTATTATCTGTGCAGACAGGGTGTCTACCGAGTCTTTGCGTTTTTTGCCGCGGGTGCCCGTTTCGTTCATGAAGCCATGTGCCATGATGGTAGTGCGTCTCTCATCGACAAAGTCAATTTCAAGACCCGAAGCCACTTTCAGCTTCTCGGCAAAAACCTTGATTTTTTCCGCCTTGTCTCCGTGGGAACCGTTCATGTTCACAGGAAGCCCGAGAACTACTTTTTCTGCGCCTGTTTCTTTTATTTTTTCGCAGACTTTTTCTACTGCATCGTTCATGCCTTTTATTACTATGTTGCCGATGCCGCTTGCTAAAAATTCCGTGGGGTCACAGATTGCAAGACCGACACGCACGTCGCCGTAGTCGATACCGAGGATTCTCATGTTTTTACTCCTATTTACTAATGGAATATAGTGCTAATTTCTGTGTGATGGGAGTTCCGCAGTCTGCGGACTGCGTTTTCCGTTCATTTTCACTCGGGAAAATGAACCAAAACCGACCACTCAAAAAGAGGAGATGGCTCGACACCAATCTTAGCAAAAAGGGATATCGCAGCGAGTCTGCGCTGACCTCTCCTCTTTCGCCGTGGCGGCTTAACTCCTCACATTTGGTGTAGTGCCAACTAATTTGCAGTTCGCAACCGTCGGTGTTTGACGGTTGTGAACGGACAATCGTGCATTTTGCTTATATGCTTTGCTTAACTTTCGTCGGTGTTTCGATGAGTTTGCGTTGTTGGATTTATGCAACGCAAACGGTGTCCTTTGCGCGACACCTTTTGTTTGTTAAAATCAAGCACCGCCCGCGAAATTGCCAGCGGGTGCTACCCGCGACTGGGGCTGTAAGCCGGGTTCTGTCGAGAACAATCATCTATCTTGGCTTTATGTTGCCATAAAGCTCTGTTGCCACCTCACAGATTCCGTCGAGCAAACGTAGCTTAAAGCTCTCTGCATTCGGTGTTGCTTCGGATAGGGTTTACAGGGCCGTGATGTCACCACCACGCCGGTGAGCTCTTACCTCGCCTTTCCACCCTTACCGTAAAAATACGGCGGTATATCTCTGTTGCACTATCCCGGGAGTCGCCTCCGGCGGACGTTATCCGTTATCCTGCTCTGTGAAGCCCGGACTTTCCTCACCGACATTTCTGTCCAGCGCGATTGTTCACCCCAGTCGTAACTTGTATTATACATATTTTTCGCCTTTTTGTCAAGCACACCGAAAGAACACATGGCATAGGATAAAGTATAGAACCCTGAAAGGAGTAAGCAGCCATGAACAATTTATATAAAATGGGTGGAAAACGCTATTTTGCCGCCGCAAACACCAAAGACGGCTTTATAAGTTACTTTGATAAAATCTTCTCTGAAAATGAGTGCGAAAGATTGTATATACTTAAAGGAGGCCCCGGTGTCGGTAAAAGTACTTTCATGAAAGCTTTGGGTAACCTTTTGGAGGAAAAAGGTTACGAAACCGAGTATTTCCATTGCTCGTCCGACCCCGAATCGCTTGACGGTATTATAATAAAGGATAAGAGAATTGCCGTAATTGACGGCACAAGTCCCCATGCCGTAGAGCCGTCCCTGGCAGGTGCAAGGGAAATAATCGTCGATCTCGGTAAGGCTTGGGATACAGATATGCTTTTCGACAAAAAAGCTGAAATTGAAAGGCTGTCAAAGATAAAAAAACAGCATTATAAGGATTGCTATACATTCCTATACAGCAAAAGTGTAATGGACTCGCTTGTGTATAACCTGATTTTTCCGTATATTCTCTTTGATAAGCTGGACAAAAGCGCAATGAGGATGTCCAAAAGTCTCTTTGCACGCATTAAAACCAAGGAAAAAGGCAATGTTTCGATAAGGATAACAAACGCCGTATCGGCTCTCGGCAGAATAAGACTTTCCACCTTTGAAGATGAGGCAGAGACCTGCGTTTTTCTCAAAGAGCCGTTCCTTCAAAGCCGTCTTGCCTTTCACTTTCTCAGAGCTGTGTATGAGTACGCAAAATCACAAAACGCCGATGTCACCGCAAGCTTTAACCCCGAAAGCAAGGGGGAAATTGATGCGCTTTATTTCCCGCAGATCAAAACTTCCGTCTCGCTCTACGACGAAAAGCTCGTCTCGGATTGCGACCGAATAATGAAAAAATGCAAAATTGTCAACTGCGCAAGATTTCTTGACTTGAAGGCACTCAGACCCTTGACGCCTTTACGGAAATTCTACTGCAAGTTGTCCGAAAACATGGGAAAGCAAGCACTTGAAAGCCTTGAAAAAGCAGGCAAAGTACACATGGAAATAGAAAAAATCTACCGCCCCTGCACAGACTACGGAACGGTAGAAAAAATCTCAGATGAAATTTTCAAAAAAATACTCTAAAAGCCAAATGCCTCGTCTATAAGAGACATCATTTTGCTTGTGCTTTCGGCAAGGTTTACCCTGTTTCGCATAGATGCCGAACCCGGCTGTCCCTTAATGTACCACGCAACATGCTTTCTTGCCTCGCGGACACCCACATATTCGCCCTTGTCCTCAATCAGACGGGCAATGTGCTCCTTTACGCAATCGCGTTTCTGCTCGTTTGTAGGAGGTGTGTAGTCTCTGCCTTCAAGAAAGGCATTGATCTCATCAAAGACAAATGGGTTGCCCTGTGCGGCTCTGCCCACCATGACTCCGTCACAGCCCGTAAGCTCACGCAGCTTCACCGCATCCCTGCCGCACATTATGTCCCCGTTTCCTATAACGGGGATTTTTACTGCCTTTTTTACTTCTGCTATTGTCGAATATTCAACGGGAGGCATATACATCTGCTCCCTTGTTCTTGCATGTACAAATACGGCATCTGCCCCGCCCTTCTGGCACATTTCAGCCACTTCCACGGCATTTATACTGTCCTTGTCAAAGCCGCGTCTCATCTTGACGGTAATGGGACATCTGTCACCGAGTGCCGCCTTCATGCGTGAGACAATTTCATAGCAGAGAGCAGGATTTTTCATGAGACTCGACCCTTCGCCGTTATTGACAATCTTGGGTGCGGGACAGCCCATGTTTACATCGATAAATTCGGGGTGAAACATATCAAAAACGATAAGTGCAGCCTTTGCCATAATGTCAGGCTCACTGCCGAAAAGCTGAAGTCCGCAGGGACGTTCAAAATCCGAAATATATGCAAGCTTTGCCGTCTTTCTGTCGCCGTAGCAGATTGCCTTTGCCGACACCATTTCGGTGACCATTCCACCTGCACCGTACTTTTTGCACATGTAGCGGAAGGCAAGGTCGGTAACACCTGCCATAGGTGCAAGAAATACACCGTTTTTAATCTCTACATTTCCTATCTTCATTATTACTCCAACACATTAATCATTGCCATATCAATATTCATCTTTGACAACTTTTCCTCTTTCGAAAGTATGTCTGTCTCTACGGAATTATAGATAATATTTCTGCAGGGGTATCCGTCACCCGTAAGACGTCTTTCGCCGTACACGGGAAAATCCATACCCATTCTGTCATGAAGGACACCGCAAGGTGAATCATTCTTCCCTTTGCAGACACCGCCCGCCCTCACTATACAGCTCTCAAGCACCATAAGCGGAAGTCTTCCCCTTGTAAAGGCACAGAGCTTTGTGTCCTGCTTCTTACCAAGGTCCCTGACTTGAGCCTCGTTAAGTTCGGGAGAGACGGTGATAAGCGAAAATCCCATATTCTCAAGCACATCTATTGTACTTGAATTAAACACATTCATGCCGATATTGCCGAAAAGAGAAAGTCCCGACTCCTTTACGGCATCAACTTGTCCTATATTTGACACAAGGGCGAACTCCGCACCCTTTTGCTTTGCGACACAAAGAAGTCTTTTGAACTCCTGCATTTCACAGGAATATATAACCCTCGGAAGAGCGACGCCGAAGCCGCTTCTGCCGTCGTATTTTTCTATATCCGACAAAGGAATACAAACATTTTCCCCCTTGATTTTCTTTGCACTCTCAAGACTCGTGCAGACATAAAGCTTTTCAAAGTTCTCAGCCTTTTTGCGTCGTTCAAAGGTCTTTCGGCTCTCGTTCCTGACAATCTTTTCGGGGTTGTAAAGTACCTTTTCAAGCTCCTCTGCAAGGCTTCGTCTTACGGAATTGAGCATGGATTTACTGAGAAAAACGTCTCCCTTTAAAGTAACGTCAATACTCTCCGCCTCAAAGAAGGTTGTGCCGAGCTTTGAAAGTGATTCCTTTACGTCATCCTCTGTCAGAGGTCTGCCGGTTGCAAAGGGAACTGTAAAATCCGATGTTATGCTAACCGACACATCACCGCAGAAAGCTGCTGCCTTAACAGGATTTTCAGCCTCGATTTGACAGGAAATCCCAATGGTTCTCTTGCGTGTGGTTTTTGAAAAATCAAGCTTTTTCTCAGTTTCTCTTGTGTTTTGTTTATCGTCGCCGCTTCTTATGCCGTACATATCACGGTTATCTTTTTTATACTCACCGGTAAAGTATTTGTCGGTATATCCGCCTCTTGAAAAGATATCGGAAAGCTCGTTCATCTGAGCCTTTGTGGCATTCTTTCTGCCGTCTATCAGCTCACGCCAGATTTTTGTCGTGCCGTAGACGTATTCGGGGCTTTTCATTCTGCCTTCGATTTTAAGGCTTGTGACGCCCATGGGAATAAGCTCTTCAATCCTTGTGCCAAGGGACAAATCCTTGAGGCTGAGAGGATATCTGTTCTTGTTTTCAGCCATTGCATAAGGCAGTCGGCAAGGCTGGGCGCAAAGCCCCCTGTTACCGCTTCTGCCTCCTATAACACTGCTCATAAGGCACATACCCGACTGGCATACGCAAAGTGCACCGTGGACAAATATTTCGGTTTCAATGCCTTCGTCTATTACCTTTTGTATTTCTTCCTTTGGCATTTCTCTTGCAAGCACCACTCTTGAGAAGCCAAGTTCTGAAAGTTTCTTTGCTCCCTCAAGATTATGGCAGGCACACTGGGTACTTGCATGAAGGCAGACAGATGGCATCTCCTTTTTAATCAGAGAGGCAAACCCTAAGTCCTGCACGATAAAGGCATCTGCACCTAAAGATGCAGCATTATACACCATATCAAGTGCCTTTGGCATTTCCCTGTCGGTAATGAGGGTATTAACCGTTATATTCGATTTTACTCCGAGCACCGAGCACATCTTCAGTGCCTCTCTCAGCTCCTCGTCCGAAAAGTTCTTTGCATTGTATCTCGCATTAAATTCGGGAAGTCCGAAATACACTTCATCTGCGCCGCCGTTTACCGCCGCACACAATGCCTCAAAGGAGCCTGCAGGTGAAAGAATTAAAGGTTTTGTCATATACTCTCCGTGTTTACATTTTTCGTATTGCAAATGCTTATTTATTACATTATAATATATAGAAAGGCAAAAGTAAATTACAATTTTTTAATTTTGATAAAATCCTTACAAAAGGACGTGAAAACATTGAAAATCCCCCACAGAAAAAAAGACATGCGTCTGCCAATAATGTTTGCAATATCCCTGCTTCTTTGTTTTATATGCTTTGCTTCCCATTCTTCTGGTACAAGCACCCTTCTTTCAAAAGGTCTGTCGATTGTGACAACACCCTTAAGGGCTGTAGCAAAGGGTACATATAACGCCGCAAGCTCAGTCGGCACATACTTCACCGACATAAACAAGCTCAAAAAAGAAAACGAACGTCTGACAAAACAGAACAAGGCTCTTTCCGAGGAAAACGCCGAATATCAGGCACTCAAGGACGAAAACGACTCTCTTTACAAGTTCCTTGATCTGAAAAAAGAGAGAACCGACTACAAGTTCACCAACGCCAATATTGTTTCAAAGGCGTCCTCCGGCTACTTGTCAATTTTCACAATAGACAAAGGTTCCTTCCACGGCATCAAGGAAAACATGCCAATCATCTCAGACGAGGGTGCCCTCCTTGGCGTCACATACTCCGTCGAGGGCTCATCAACCCGCTGCAAGTCTATTTTATCCTATGACATGAATGTTGGTGTTTACGATAAGGAAACAGGCGAAACAGGCATACTTTCAGGCTCATTTGACACCTTTTCGCAGAGCAGATGCGTCATGAAAGCTCTTCCCAACGAAAGTTCTCTTGCCCTCGGCAGTAAAATATACACCAGCGGTCTTGGCGAGGTTTACCCGAGAGATTTGTTTATAGGCACCGTTTACGGATTTATCCCCGAACAGGGCAGTCACACAAAGAACGCCGTTATTGCCCTCGATGACTCCATAATAACCAGCGACAGCATAATGGTTATCACATCCTTTGAAAGGGTATACGAATAGACCATGCTCCGCCGTCCTGCCGTTCTTTGTGCGGTAATTGCATTTATACAAACAAGCATTTGCCTTGCATTTCCTGAGGCTTTTTTGCCGTTATTTATATTATCTCTCATTCTCTGCGGGATATCTTTTCCGGTATGTGCAAAAACCAAGAATTACATAATACTGCTTATGATAATTCCTTCGTTGCTTTTTTCTGTAATCATCCCGCATCATATGTACACAAAATACGAGAAAAGCTCGTTATCCTTAGTGGAAAGACTGAGAGAAAAGGAAAACCGGCAATACACCGCCGTTGTCACCGAATGCAGGAGCTACTCATCATACTCGCAGATTTTTGCCGAGATAACGGCTGTCGAAAATACACCTTTGCCCTCTCCGCTCAATGCGAGGCTCGGCTGTTATTCGGGGTATTCTCTGTCCGTCGGCGACACATTCATCTTTGAGGGAACACCCATATCCGTTTACGAAACGCAAAACGACAATTTCGACACAACCAGCTATCTTAGGAGCAAGATGGTTTTTGCGGATTTTCCGTCGGTTTCGATAATCTCATCGTTTCCCTCGGAAAAAGCGTCTTTTCTGCAGAGCCTCAGAGAATACACCAAAAACGTAATTTACAGATACATACCCCAAAACTACAATTATGAAACGGCTTCTGTCTGCCACGCGATGTTTGCAGGTGACAGAAACCACATTCCGAAGGATATCAAAAACGACTTTTCGAAGTGCGGACTTACGCACATACTCTGTGTATCGGGAATGCACCTTGCAATTCTGGCAGGCACACTTTACAGCATAATGTCAATGCTGACTCTTCACAAGAAAACAAGATGTATTGCCGTAATAATTCTGTGTATATTTTACACAGCTTTCACCGGCTTTTCGCTGTCAACGATACGTTCATGCATAATGTGCATTTTCGGTTATCTCGGCATGATGTGGGGACGCAAAACGGATGGATACATTTCGCTTTTCTTCTCGCTTCTGGCAATTATACTCTTTTCTCCCTACAGCGTACTTGACATTTCACTTATTCTGTCATTCTGTGCAACACTGGGCATTATCTGCACTTCGGAGATGCTCACGCCGTGCAAAAGCGAAAAAAACTTTGTAAAGGGATTATACGCAGTACTTTCGGCACTTGTGTCGAACCTTGGTGCGGTTATATTCACTCTGCCCGTCTGTGCATTCTTCTTTGGCGGAATATCCTTGCTGTCAATAGTATCAACACTTACCGTTTCGACGGTGTTTGAAATTCTGCTGACATTCATCCTCTTTCTCATGCTCATTTCTCCCCTGTCGGAAATCACTTTTTTCGATACGGCATTGCAGTTTATCGGAAAGGCTTGCGATACCTTATGTCAGTCAATAGTTGATACGGCACATTTCTTTTCGGGCTTTAAATTTGCACGCATTACATCGGTATTCCCCAAAATCTTCATGCTTCTGTTTGTCATTTCGGTTATCATCCTTTCGGTTTTCATAGCCTTTGAAAAAGTGTCGGCAAGAAAAACATGCATCTGTGCCATCATTGCCCTCGGTATTACCTTTTCCTTTCTTTCGCTGATTACTGCAATCATCGACGACGGTGTTTACAAGGTATCCTACTACCGCAAAAATGAGGATGACAGAGAAGTTTGCATAAAGCTAAAACAAAATGGATTTCTGTTAGTCAACGCCGACAGCAGTCTTTGCAGCGACAAAAACGACATTCCCTTTGAATACGGTAAGCAGGATATATATCTTCTGATAGTACCGGACGAGGCAGTAAACCCTTATATCCTGTCAGAGAGCATAAAGCTTTTTTCATCGCGTTTCAATCTTGATAAGATACTTATTTCCGACACCGATGAAGGCAAAGTCCTTGCCGAAAGCCTTTCGGAATACGGCGTAGACTGCAGTTATATGCCCAAAATTGCCAATTTCGGAAAGCTGGAAATCACCTGCAACGACACCGATTTCTTCTCGCTTACCGTAAACGACGGCAAAACAAAGACAAACATCGTTTACGGAGACAGCTATGACAGTACATACTTTGATAAAGACTCAGACATCTGTGCCTACTTTACAAGAAAAACGAAAAATCAGTTTAATACCGAAAAAGACTCTCTTCCAGAATGCTCCGTCTTTTATACACGTCTGAAAAAGGATGAGGTTCATAAGAAAACCGTCAACACATTCGGGCAGAAAAACGTAATTATAAAGGGGTGAAAACATGCAAAATCAAACCCAAAAACGAAAAGAAAAGCCGCAGGACATACATGCAAACAATCTTCAGCTTCTGAAAGACAAAATCAAACAAAAACAGACCGAAGGCTGTTATATTTTCTACGGCGACGAGGAATACACCAAGAATCACTACACAAATCTTCTTCTCGGTGCGGCAGGCTCCGCCCTTAACGTAAGCTCGATATACGGCAAGGATTTTACCCTTGAAGGCTTTATTTCGGCGTGTGAAACAAGTGCCGTCGAGAGCTTTGACATGTTTTCCATAGACGAGCCGGAGGAGGATGATGACGGTGCCTTCAGAGTTGTAAAGCTCTATACCCCTGACCTTTCGGTACTCTCAAAAAAGGATACCGATCAGCTTTTATCCTTCCTGCAGGACCTCCCCCAGAAAACAATCGTAATCTTTATGTTTCACACAGGTGCCGAGGAAACGGTGCTCAAAAACAGTTTCTACAAAAGCGTCGGCGAGTTTGCCCTCACCGTCAATTTCAAAAGAGAGCCTGTCGGCAGCAGCGTTCTTATAACATGGATTTTGCGTCATTTTTCAAGGGAAAAGATAACCGTTGACCGTCACGTTGCCGTACATCTCTGCCAGACCGTCGGCAACAGCATGACAGACCTAAAAAACGAAATTGACAAGCTCATTGACTATCTCCGCTTTGAAAACAGAGATGTACTTCAAAAAGATGATATAGAATTCATCTGCATCAAAAGTGCAGAGGCACAGATTTTCGACATAGCAGACGGTGCTTTATCAGGTGATTTTGTCAAGTCGGCACGTGCCCTCGGAATTATCCGTGACAAGCACGACAGCGAGCTTAGTCCCGTAAACGTTGCGGCAACAATATCAAAGGCTGTCAACACCCTTTGCGTCATTGACAACTGCATAAAAAAAGGAACGCCCCTTGCAACAATAGCGAAAGAAAAAAAACTACACGAATTCACAGTCAAGAAAAATGCTTCAATTCTCACATCCCGAGCAAGGGATTTCAAGGGTAAGGACAATTATCCTGCACTTGCTGCACGCCTTTGCATGGAATATGACCAAAAAATAAAAAGCTCACGCACAAACGGCTATGAGCTTATTCTTGAGTTATTATTCAAATTATCCTTCGCGGGGAAAGATATTTCGTGAGGCAAGGCAAACTACTGTCACGCTGACGTTATTACCTGTTTTCTGCAACGCCGAAATACATTCCCCAACGGTACTTCCCGTAGTAATAACATCATCGCAAATGAGGATATTCTTAGGAATATCCTTTTTTATTACCCTGAACTTATCTTTTACATTCTCTGCCCTTTCATTCTGAGAGAGCATTTTCTGTTCCTTGGACAACCCATGTCTGTTGACAAGATGCTTGTATTTAAGCCCTTTTCTGCCTTTACACATGATTCTGCAAGGCGCCTCGACCTGATCGTAGCCGTATTTACGCTTACCGACACCTCTTCTCGGACAGTTGGTCACAAACCCCTCAAAGTTTTCGGGCAAAGCAAGGGCGTAAAGCTCTGCGGCGTACTTAAACAAATCTTTATTTGACAAGCGTTTGAGCCTGAACAAAAGGTCCTTTACAATCGGCACTCCATAGTCAAACAGATATCTTACTTCATACCCCTTTGTTCCGACATAAATCCTGCGGCTTCTTACATTTATATGGGAGGCAATTTCTTTTTCGCACTTTCCGCACACCGCACCCTCATATATTTTCTCACCGCATATTCCGCACCGTCTGTCAAAAAACAAATCGGAAAGCTTCATTATTTATAAAATCGGATATCGGCAACAACCTGACCGAGTATCGAAACCTCGTCTGCAATGATAGGCTGCATTTCATGATTTTCAGGCTGGAGTCTGTACTTACCGTTTTCCTTATAAAAACGCTTGACAGTTGCTTCGTCCTCAATCATTGCAACAACAATCTTACCGTTATCGGCATAGTCGCACTTCTCAACAATTACTATGTCGCCGTTCATGATGCCGATTTCTCTCATACTTTCGCCCTTGACAGTAAGTGCAAAAAGCTGTGATTCATCATACTTCTTTTCGGTGGCATAATTGATATATCCGTCAAAATTCTCAGCAGTAAGAATCGGTGTACCGGCCGCAACCTGTCCGATAAGCGGAACCTTGTAGTTATGAACCGACGGTTCCTCATCCGAGCATGTGAGCTTTAGAGTTCTGCTCTTGCCGTTTTCTCTTTCAAGATAACCCTTAGCAATAAGTCGGTCAATATACATCTGGGATGTGGATGTGGACTTGATATTGAGATCGGCACAGATTTCTCTTACCGACGGAGCATAGCCCTGCTCCCCTATTCTACCCTTTATAAATTCGTAAACTCTGAGTTCTTTTGGCTTAAGGTCATTCATGATAACCGCCCTTTCTGACTTTTATATTTAAATTATAGCAAACAAACGTTCTTTTGTCAATGCCTTTTTGACTTTTAACGGAATAAAAAAACGTGTGCTTTCGCACACGTTTTTATCTTGATGATAATTAACCAACGATACCCGAACGTTCAATACCTTCAACAAACTGTCTCTGAGCAAAGAGGAAGATAATGAAGAGGGGCAGGATAACAAGCATACCGCATGTATTTGTAACAATGGATTCCCAAAGTCCTGTTGCTGCGAAGTCCATCTTAAGGCTCTGAGGCATTTCCACAATATTGGGAAGAAGATGAATGTCGCTTGTTGTGAAGAAGGGAGATGCTGTATAGAAGGTATCTGTCCACTGCCATGAGAAGGAGAACAGGAATACTGTTGTCATCATGGGGATTGACAGAGGAAGGATGATCTGGAAGAATGTCTTGAACACGCCTGTACCGTCAATATAAGCAGCTTCTTCAAGTTCGTCGGGAACGCCGCGGTAGAACTGTCTGAAGATAAAGATATAAAGACCGTTCTTGAATGCAAGACCTGTGATGGAAAGGAAGAAGAGAGGCCATACCGTATTGATAAGGTTGATTTCCAATCCAAAAAGTCCGAACAAGCCGTAAATATCAAAATATCTGAACTTCATGAACATGGCAAGAAGAAGAGTATCATGAGGGATAAGCATTGTAATGATTACGAAAAGGAAGAGAAGATTTCTTCCCTTGAACTTGAACTTTGCAAATCCGTAACCGATAATAGCACAAATAAGTGTCTGGAAGAAAGCACAGCCGAGTGAAATAAGTGCTGTGTTGATAAGTGCCAAAAAGTAGTCGTTTTCGAGAATGATAAACTTCCACTGGTCAATATTGGGATGACGGGGAATAAGTTTTACCGTTACGTCTACTAGATCTTCAGGGCTCATGAAAGAGTTGAGGATCTTTGTAAGGAAAGGATAAATAATGATGTATGAAATACCGATAAGAAGAACAAATCTGAAAATCTTATACACCAATTCGCCCGCGAATTTCCATGAGAAATACTTGAGACGAAGTCTTTCTTTAAACGAAAGCTTGCCTTCGAAGTCAATCTGCATTTCTTTTCTTGAAATTTTTCTGAGCTGAGCATCTGTTGTGTTATTGTTCATTTTATTATCCCCCTTTCCTTAGTCTCTTCTCTGATAGAATACGAATGCCGATACAAGAAGCGATACAAGACCGATAAGTGCAAGTACAAGCAGGAAGTAAATCCAGCTCATGGCACTACTGAGTTCACGGGGTCTGAGACTACCTGTGTTATATACTCTGTTGATATATCTCATTACGACATTGGATTCTGATGTAAACGAGTCGATTACTGTGTAAATTGTATTTACAAGAATCATGGGGCTTATCATGGGGAATGTAATCTTCCAGAATGTTTCCCAGCCTGTAGCACCGTCCATCTTACAGGATTCGTAGATGGCAGGAGAAATAGACTGAAGACCCGAGAGGAAGATAAGCATCTGTACGCCGGAGCGGTTTACAATGTTGAAGATGTTGTTTACGACACCTACAACGTACTCAACAAGCTCTGTACCGATTACCATATTACCGAGAAGGTTTGTAATATCCATTGTATTGATAAGACCTTCGGATTCTGCACCGCCGGCACCTGTGTCGATACCGCCGCTGTTCATGTAGTCCATCGCCGCATTACCCTGGTCAATCTGGTCGATAAGACCTGTTGCAAGGATAACGGGGATGAAGAAGATTGCTCTGAACACTGCACGACCAAGCATCTTCTGATTGAGGACGATTGCCATGAAGAGAGAGAAGATTACGATAGCAGGTACGTCAAGTACGAGCTGCTGGATACTCTCTGTAAGTGTTCTTACGAATTCCGCGTCGGAGAAAAGTGCGTCGCGGTAGTTTTCAAGGCCGATAAATTCAAGCGCATAACCTGCTTTACCGAGCACATGAATCTTACTGAATGAAAACTCAATCGAGCTTATAAGCATCGGAATGTAAAGAATTACGAAACCGATTACGAAAGGCAGTACAAAGAACCAGCCTGCTCTTGCCTTCTTTGCATCAAGTGATGCCGGCTTTTTCTTTTTAGCCACTTTTACACTTGCTGTGTTATTCATAAAAGCTGCACCCCTTTCCTTATCTTACTGCGAAGCTCATGGCTTCTACAGTTGTTCCGTCTTCTGTTGTTACATCGTGAGTGTTATAGTTGAGAATGAATTCTGTACCGTTATCGTACTTTACTCTTACAAGTCTTGTACCAAGGTATTCGTGTTCATCAATGAGTGAGTACTTAACACCCTTCATTGCTCCGTTGAAAGAAGCATATGTTGATTCAATATCATTTGCCCAGTTATCGTAGCTGATAGCGTAGTACTTACTGAATTCAGGGAACGCCTTGAGCTCTGATGTATTATCCTTGGATACTACATAGTAAAGGCTTGCACCGTTTTCAATTGCCTTGAGGACACTGTAGTCATAGTCACCGTCAAGGTTAATAGGTGTACCTGCGAATTCAACATAGCCATGGAGAATCATGCCCATGAAAGGAACAGACTGGCTTGTGTTAATATTCATACTGCTTTCAAGGGGCACGCTGAGGATATGGTCTGCATAACCCAAAGAATATGCGTTACCGCCGTCTACCATTACGCTGCCGTTTTCCTTTTCGAGAGTCTTGAGGAAGTCTTCAACGAGTTCCTGAGATTCATCTCTGTTAAGAACGTATTCATCGTTATGGTCGGAGTTGAGGTCATAGCCGATAGAAGCTACCGAGATACCACCTGCACCTATCTTCTTATACTTCTTATTGATCTTTTCATAAAGCTCTGAAATTGAGCCGGGGCTGATTACAGCCTTATCGTCTTCTTCAAAGCCCTGATAGAGTGCATTGTAAACTCTGTGAACAGCTCCTCTGCCGTCGAGAGTCTTGACTGTATCATCCTTTACGGACAGACCGTCAAAGGACTTGAAGTATTCAACATAAGTGAAGTCAAGGTCGGGATAGAGTCCCACGCCGTTTTCCTTTGCAAATGCTGCAAGCTTCTTGAGACCGCCCATGCCGCCGATTTTACCAGGAACGCTGAGGGTTGAAGGAGCTGTATGTTCCATACCGCCGTTATACCAGCCGGTAAGCTTTACGTTGATATTGTCAACGCCTCTTTCCTTGAGGTTAGTGATGATATCCTGAGTCTGCTCAAAGGTTGTGAGAGGAGTCTGGAGCTTTGTGGGGAAACCGAGAATCTTTTCATCTGTCTTGATTGTACCGAAGTTTTCGATGTAGAGAGCCACATCTTCAGACTTATCGTTTTCGGGAGTAAGTCTTGTAAGAACTTCTGTCTTTTCAAGGTAATTTCTTACGATTTCAGCCATATCGGTATAGTCAACATCCTTACCGTATACGGGGAAAAGTCTCATGGAGTAGTCGCCAACGTACTTTCTGTCGCCGGAAACAGACCATTCTGCATCGCCTGTGGAGGAGATACCTGTAAGTGAATATGTATCTGTTGCCTTGGGATAGAAGGTTGCGTAAACAGAGCTGTAGTTATGAACTCCGCCGCCGTGGTCGGAAGAAAGTTCTGTGAGTGAGTCACCGTCAACGAAGTAAGCTACAAAGCCCTGACCGATAAGGTTATCAGCATCTGCTGCTTCCTCTGCGGGAGCTACATCGGCAACGGCTTCAACTTCTGCCTCTGCCTCAGCTTCGACAGCAGCTTCCTCAGTGTTTTCTTCACCCTCTGCTGCTTCTTCTGTCACTTCTTCAGCTGTTTCTTCAACAACCTCTTCAACAACAGGAGCCAAAGCTGTTTCGGGTCTGTTTTCGATAATGCCGAAAGCAGGTATTCTCATTGTTTCCTGATTATAACCTGCGATGGAATGGTAGGAGTAATCCTTACCGTAAACCTTACCTGTAAGTGTAAAAGGCTTACCCTTGATATCTTCAAATCTTGTGATTGTACCCGAACCGTCGGGAAGGAGTGTAAAGCCTGTGTTATCATTATTACCTGCAGAGAGGTAAGGAAGAAGCTTTACGTTTACAAGTGTATAGTTTGAAGAGTCATATGTGATACTGTTGGCAGGCATTGAAATCATAATGCCGTTTTCATCGAGAGAATACTCAATAGCGAATCTGAAGATAGCAGGAGCTGCGGAGGTATCGATGTAGTCGATAAGCTCGTAGTCAGCAGCCATCTGTTCAGCGTCGTAATCTGTATTGTTTTCGATATAGCCGGAAAGCATTTCAAGTTCTCTGTTGGATACACCGGGGTCAAGTACGTAGATTGCGTAATTTTCGGTTGCAGGGAACTGAGCCTTCATGGATGTAAGAACGGCAGGAGCAAGCGACTTATCGAAGGGGTCTTTAAGATCGTAGTAAGCTACGAACTGAGCAAAGTCTCTTGCAGACTTGTCTTCCCACTGTTCGATAAGGTTCTTTTCAAAGCTTTCCTTTTCGATCTGCTTAGGAACAACATACTTTGCCTGTTCCTTACCGAGAGTATATTCTACTCTGATACCTGTTCTTGTATTTTTAACCTGAATCTGTCCGATGTTCTGGTTTCTTACAACCTTACCGTTGAGAGCAGCATCCTTATAGGAGTTGAATTCAACGATTGCTCCCGAGCTATCCTTATACTGGATAACAATCTGGGAAAGGAGCTTCTGCTTAACAGCTTCGTTAGCAGTAGACTGGCTTACGTCATAGGGGTTTGTAAGAATAATCTGACCTGTTGCCTTAACCTTGATACCAACTTCACCTGTCTCAGCATGAGCCCAGATTTCGTATTCGTCATTTTCAAAGTTAGGCTTATTTTCGCCTGTCGCTTCGTCCTTGATACCCATTGTAGCGAGCTTTTCTTCAGGGCTGTTATAAAGAACTCCCTTATCGCCTGTCGAAGTGATGTAATCCTTCGAGAGTGTAAAGTCATCATCAGCCATTGCAACAGTGCAAAGAACTGCAGCGAGCATAAGAACGGAAAGAATAAGGCTTGCGATTTTTGTATATTTCATTTTTTCTTTCTCCTTTCTTATACTCTGTATGAAAGTTCAACGACGATATTAATAATAAATGTAACAATCTTACCGAGAAGGCTCGAGAAGAGTACGCCGATGAACATGATGAACGCCATACCTACAATAGATGCAAGTGTTGTGAGAACGTTCTTGAAAAGTGTGTAGTCGTGAATTACCTGCATACCGAAGAAGAGCAGGAAGCCGCACCAGAAGAGTGCAACGCCAAGGGCGAGTGTGAGAAGACCTGCTTCATCAACCGTTACGATATTCGAAAGAAGTGTTGTGAGAATAAGGAACGGAGGAAGCGGGAAGAGTGCATAACATGTTGCAATATAGATATCCTTGATACTGCCTTCGCCGTCAAACAGTGTTGTGAGACACCAGTTTGAAATTACCCAGAGAAGGATAGGAAGAAGAATACCTACTGCCATCATAAGCACGCCTGTATCATCAGGTGTGGGCTTAATTACATAGGACTGACCTATGGAATAGTATACAAACGAAACGATTGTTATTGCAAGTATGAGAGTTGCACCCTTTGCGGAAGCTCTGTATTCATGCTTGATATCCCAATATCCGTCGAAGGGATGGAACATTACATGGAAGCCGTACATAAATTCTTCCTTCAAGGTTCTCTTCTTTCTGAGAGCAAGACCTGCGTCGTTGACCTTTGCAGCATACTTGAATATCTTGGAAACGATAATAAAGAATGCCACAACAACTATGGGAACTACGATAACGTACTTTTCAACCCATTCCTTTCTTACCTGCTGCCAAGCCTCGGAGTAGTTCTGTGTATCGTAAGCAGCCTTGAACATTTCCATGGCTTCTTCGTACTTTTCCTGTCTTGAAAGGCTCTTACCGATACCGATGTAGGACATGTCGAAGTTGGAGTTTCTCTGAAGGATTTCTCTCCAGTCTTCTTCCGACTTATCGAACTGTCTGTCTCTCTGATTCTTGAGAGCCTGAACAAGTACATCGCCGTACTCTGTTCTCTTATATACTGTAATTGCGTCGTTTGTTCCGTCGAGAACCATAAGGTAGTTCATGGATTCGCCGCCATCTGCATCGCCGTAAGCATAGTCAACAGCCTTAACGAGAGAGATATTACCGAGCTGGGAACCCTTATCGCCGAAAGCGAAGAGAAGGTTACCGTCTTCGTCGTATGTAAATATCTTCTGTCTCTTTGCGTCAACAATAGACCAAGTACCTTCCGGACCGAGACCGACGTCAACAACCTTGGAAGGACCAGTTGTATCATACTCGGGAGTTACCTGAGTCTGATATGTGATTTCACCTACGGGAGGATAGAAGCCCGAACGCTTCATTACGTCTTCACCGTTAGGGTTAAGCATCTTAACGGGAGAAACGTCACTTGTAATGGACTTTGCGGTGATAGCCTTGAGAAGGTCATCATCGTTGATGGAGTCTGTTGTTGCGTATACAAAGCCCTTTTCATTGATGTTGAGGTTGTTGAAAGAGGTCGATACGTTCTTTACAGACTTATTTCTCTGTTCTTCTGTCTGAAGCTTTCTCCAGAGCATATCGAAAAAGCTGAGGGACTGGGACTGAGTACCGATAAAGCCGGCAAACTCACCGTCGCTGTTGATGGAGATAACACCCTGGTGGGTAGATTCACCTACAACGTAGATATAACCGGACGAGCTTACTGCAACTGCAAGAGGTCTGTAAACGTGGTTATCTGTGATAACTTCACTTTCGGGCTCTGCGATTGTTCTGATAAAGTCGCCCATTTCATACTGTACGCCGTCGACTTCAACATCTGCAGTTGCGAATACAAGGATTCTAGCAGAGTCAATATCGCAGACATAAAGCTGATTGTCAATAGCGTAGAGGCCGCGGGGAGATGTAATCTTATCGGGAATACCCCATTCGTTTACGAACTCCTTGATTTCAGCAACATATCTGAAACCTGATTCCTCTGTGCTGTATTCGGCAATTACAACTCTGGGTTCTTCTGCTGTGGAGTTTGTATCGGAGATATAAATTCTGCCGTCCCAGTAGAAGTATCTCTGAGCGTGTTCATCGATTGCCGAGATGCGTCCCGTACAGAAGTCCTGAGGGTCTGTAATGGGCTCATCACCCATTCCGAGTGTTGCAGATGTGATTACTTCGTAAGGAACATATGCATGGGGAGATTCAACGTAGTTACCGTCGATATCATATGTATATGTAGAGTAAGGAATAATCGCACCGGCGGGCATTGCTCCAAGCACCATGAGAACAACAAGTGAGAGGAGAACTATTCGTTTTAAATTTTTCATATATTTTCTCCTCCTTCTTAGTCTTTCATACCCGAGCTTGCCATTGTTTCGATGATATTACTCTGAGTGATAACGAATACTGTAACAGGAACGATCATCATGATAACCGTAGATGCTGCAGCCGCACCGCTTCGTGTAATACCGCCGGCAAGAATTTGCTGGATAGCGTAGTTGAATGTCTTGAGCTGTTCGGAATAGATGTAGATTGAAGTACCGCTGTTCCAAAGGCCCTGGAAGGAGTAAACGATAAGTGTGAGCCAAGCAGGCTTTACCATCGGCATTACTATCTTCCAATAAATTGTAAGTTCCTTTGCACCATCAAGTCTTGCAGATTCAAGTACTGAATCCGGAACTGTTGTTTCGATAAACTGTCTCATCAGGTAGAAGCCGAGGGTGTAACCGAAGGCGGGAATAATGAGTGAGAAGTATGTATCAATCCAACCGAACGCAGACATGATAATGAAGTTGGAAAGGCTTGTTACTGTGGAGTTGAACATAAGGGAGTAGTAAACGAGCTGGAACATACCCTTGCGTCCGGGGAACTTAATCTTAGTCATAGCATATGCAGCCATGGAGGCAAGGAACAGGTGTCCGAATGTACCACCCACGGAAACAAGTGCTGTGTTGAATATGTATCTTGAGAAGGGAACCCAGCTTTCGCTCATGAGTCTGAAGAGTTCGCCGAAATTCTTGAATGTAGGATTGATAACGAAGAATCTCGGAGGGAACATCCAGAGTTCATCAAGAGGCTTTAAGGACTGGGATATAGCATAAACCATAGGAAGGAACATGAATGCACCGAAAACGAAGAGCATTACGTTGATTCCCACGTCACCGCCGACGGAACGGTTAAATGAACGTCTTTTAATCTTTGGCAATTTCATCATCATTTACCTACCTTCGACAGTAATTTATTTACAAGCAGGTTAGATCCGATCATTACTGCAAACAGGATTGTCGCAATAGCCGATGCGTAACCTACCTCCCAACGCTGTCCACCGTAGTCATCAAGGTGGTGCATGATGGTATGAGCGCAATAGTCAACGGACGGGAATCCACAGAGAGCTGTTACGATTGCACCGAAACCGAAGGACTGGGTGATTGCCATGATAGCACCGAACATCATCTGGTTCTTCATTACGGGAAGTGTGATGTACCAGAGTTCCTGCCATCTGTTCTTTACACCGTCAACGCTTCCTGCTTCGTAGAGCGACTTATCTACTACCTGGAAGCCGGCGATAAAGGAAAGGAAGGATGTACCGAGTGATGTCCAGAGGGCAACTACGATTACAAGTGTCATGATATAGTCGGTATCCTGGAACCAGAGTATCGGACCGTTGATGATACCGAGCTTCATAAGAGTACCGTTAACCCAACCGTACTGGTCAGAGGAGAACAGTGTCTGCCAGATGAGGTAAACCTGACCGGAAATACTGGGGGCATAGAATATAAGTGTTACAACCGCACGGATTTTTGGTGTAAGTTCATTGATGAACCACGCAAACATAAGGCTGAGAAGGTACGATACGGGACCTGTCATTGTTGCAAAAACGAGGGTGTTTTCAACAGCAAGAAGGAAGGTATCGTCATCAAGCAGAAGTCTTATGTAGTTATCAACACCTACGAATACAGGTGCTTCGAGCATATTAAACTGTGTGAGGCTGAGGAAAAGGGACACGAATACGGGAACGATTGTGAAAAGCATAAATACTATATAGTAAGGAGCTACCATGAAGTAACCTACCTTATTTACTTTCATTTCACGGAGAGTCCATTCCCATTTGGTCATGTCTTTTCTAAGCTTCGGCGCAGCCTGCTGCTGCATTACAGCTTTTTCTGACATTTATTTCACTCCTTAATCAATTTCTTTTGAGGGATTATCTCTCTATCCCAAGTTCTTCAAAGTATTCTTCCTTTGTGAGGAAGCCGTACTCTGCTCTCTTTCTCGAAAGCTCGTGGTCGATATCGTCGATATAGCCGCGCATTGCTTCCGAAGCAACTTCACCGTCATCTACAACATTGTAGAATGCAAAGTTTGTATATCTTGCAACGATGTAGTTACCGGGGGACATGGGAGTTCCCTTGAGTGATGCAAACTGCTGCTCGAGGTTTTTCTTTTCCTGTGCTGTCCAGGACTGACCGAGAAGAGCATCTACATTCGCTGTATTATACTTGGCAGCCGTACCCATGAGGGCTACCTGTTCCTGACCGAATCTTTCCTGAGTATCCTTGGAAACCCACCACTGGAGGAATGCCCATGCATTCTGTGCCTTCTTGGACTCAGTTATATCCTGACCGTCCTTGAGGTCGTCAACAGCATCCTTCATCATCATTACTGCCTGAGGAGTACCGGGTGTGGAGTGGTCAATATACTTATTACCTTCATCGTCAACTCTTTCAACACCAGGAAGCTGAACGAATTCCCAGAGACCTGCGATTTCGGGTGCGAATACCTTAAGCTGGTTATATACTGTGTACGCCGCAATAGAGATAGGCATTTCACCTGTTCTGAATCTGTTTGCGAAGTCATAGGTAACAGGTTCGCCGTAGAGAGTGAACCATTCTGTCATTCTCTGGAACGCATCGAGTGCTCCGTTGGAGCCGAGGTTGGATGCGATACCTACAGTTCTCAGATATTCTCTGCTGTCGCGTGTGATTTCTTCGGGATTTTCGTAATATTCCTTATAATCTTCAGCAGACTCGAACCATTCAATACCCGACTGGTACATATAAATCTGAGTCATAGCCTGTGAGAAGCCCATTTCCATCTGGTTTTCGGAAAGTGCTCTGATTATTGCTTCAACGTCATCCCATGTTTCGGGAACTTCGAGACCGAGTTCTACGAAGATATCCTTTCTGTAGAAGAGCATCGGGAAGTCGATTGTGTAAGGAAGACCGTAGGATACAACACCGTTTCTTTCAACGCCGTCGATATTCTTATATGTCTTGCCGTCTTCTTCGTACTCTACTCTGTCGGGGTCGAGAAGTGTGAGAGGAACAAAGAGTTCATCGTTATCTCTGAAATATGTCTTCTTAACCTCGTCATATGTAAGAATCTTCTTGTCGCCGGGAAGAGTAATACGTTCATTAATCTTGGCAACGGTTTCGTCCTGGAAGTAGTTAAGAGGAACAACAGCGTTTCTGATACCGTAACCGTTAGGGTCAGCATCCATGGAAACGTCAGGGCCAACGCCTGCGAGTGTCGCAGGAAGAAGTGTACCGGCTGCAATGAGCTTTAAGTTTACGGCTACACTTTCGTTATTGAAGGAGTCGTCAACCATCTGTCTCATGATTGTAGCCTGGTCACGGCCTGTTGTGATCCATACTTCTACCGCATTGGGGTCGTCATCGTCAATCTTTGTGGCAGAACCTATGGAGTTATAGTCTGTAAAGAAGGACATGATAAAAGACTTGAGCTCATGCGCCATGGACTGGAAGAAGTTTGCATTAGCCTTAGGAAGCTTGTTGCCGGCAGGCTGTACGAGAACGTAGTCAAGCTGGAGAGGCTGTGCCTTTGTGCTGAGAAGCCATGTACCGAGAGAACCGATGTAACTCTTGAAGTTACCGAGATTTGCTGCTATTTTGTTTTCGTCCTTGCTCATTTCATCAAGGAGGAAGGAGATTCTGTCAAGGATTACTGTGTTTTCACCCTTTGTACCGATCTTTTCTTCGAGTTCCTTGGAAACCTTGTCAAGGTTCTTCTTTTCCTGCTTCATACCCGTGAGAACACTGGGAATGAGCTTGGAAAATTCGTAGTCTGTATAATCATCGGGTTCGGAACCTGTGATCATAAGAATCTGTCTGTAGTAGTCATTGAGCTTTGTCTGAATGTTTTCGATTTCACCGAGAACGTTGGACATGTCACCGAGAACAGCTCTGAATTCAAGTGTGTGTGCACCTTTTGTGAGGTAGAACTTGAAATCCTGATTACCGTCATTAAGCTTCTTTACCTGCCAGTCGTCGCCGTACTTGAACTGCAAAGACTTTGCTTCAAGGAAGGGATACTCGCCGTCAATCTTAAGTGAACGAGACGAGAAGAGACCCTGGTTGATAGTCTGCTTGAATCTGGGAACTATGTCATACCAGCCATCCTCAGCAATTTCAACCTCATACTTGATCCACTGACCGGGGCTCTTCCACTTGTCACCGCCGTTACCGCCGATGGTGTTGAGAAGAGATGCTGCAGGGTCCTGAGGATATGTAATACCGCTGGTTCTGTCGTTCATTGCATAGATAACCTGTTCACTTGTCTGGTAGGGAGTTTCTGCATGAATCATAACTTCCTTAACATTTTCAGGTACCTTTGCATCGGCATACTTTTCGAGGTATTCTTCGTATGTGATAACCTCATCGGCATAACCCACTTCAATCCACGCAATAGCCATGGGCTCGCATGCCGCTTCAAAAGTGATAACGTGCTCACCTTCCTCAAGCATAAACTTGAGAGGTGCATCAAAGAATGTTTCGGAGTCTGTAATGTAGGTTTCAACCCACTCGGGAGCTTCCGATTTTGTAGGACGCATTTCATTCTTATTGAAGTCGAGTCTGAAGTTGTATCTGCCGTCTTCACCCTTAACAGATTCATATCCGGAATTGAGAACATAGTTATCAGCCCAGAAACGCGAGAAGTTAAGAGTACGTGCTTCCTTATAGGGAACGAGATCATCGATGATGAGAATACGTTCAATGTTGGAGCCGTGGCTGTCATCGTCGGTTCTGGATTCATCCCAGCTGCCGACGAGGGGACGGTACTTAATCTTGATTGTATACATCGCGGTCTTAGGAACGTTAACCTTGAAAGAAACTTTGCCGGAACCGGGTGTATAAAGAACTTCTTCCCCTGTTTCTTCATCTGTTACAACAGAAACATCCGCATAATCCTTCACCTTTTCCGCAGTTTCTTCATCTACAACCTCGGGGATGTAGTAGTCTGCCGCAGAAATCTTGGGAAGATTTTCGGTAGCGTCGGGGATTTCGTCGTGAAGAGCAAGGTAATCACTGTAAGTAGTGGAAACCATAAGCTCAGCCATTGCATCCAGCGAATGTGCGGTCGTCGAGTTTTCGAGCTTCAACTGTGAAACAGGAGCTGCGAACATTGCAACCGAACCGAAGAGCTGGAGAAGCATACTTGTCACCAGTAAAAGAACAACAAGCTTGCTTTTGTTTTTCGCAATCATCATTGCTATTTCCTCCTCTGTTGAGAATTGCTCGGTACAGGTCTTCCCGCACTTTTCTTCATATTATATATGCAGCGACAAACAGAAAGGCATAACTCACACCTTTGTCACTTTGCCGTCACACAGACAACACTAAAAAAGGGCAAAAAGCACCCAATTACATGGTTATAGTATATCAACGCAAAAATGGTTTGTCAATAGCGGTAAACGGCTTAAAATCAAGCTGTCAGGATGCTTAAAATTCAAAATTTTTACAATTATTTTTACTCTCAAACACGGCATGTTAATTTTATCAAATCCGCTTTTTTTACAAATTCATAACTTTAACTTTATTTATTTATAATTGTTCCGATATATAATTTTGGCGTTTTTTCTCGGTTTTACGTCATATTTAGCCAGTTGCAAAAAAATTATTTTTATAACATTAATCAATTTAATGCATCAGTTGGTTTTCTTATATTAATTTACATTATAGGTATTTTTTGCGCCAAATGTTAACTTTTTATGGCGTTTTTGTTGATTTACCAAAATTGCGATTGTGATATTTGCACAAATTTTAAACCGTTTTTTCTACACTAAAAAAATTTTGACCATAAACGCTTTTTCGCACGTTTACGGTCAATTGAATGTTATTTCGCAATTTTACTGAATTTCATCGAGAATCGTCTGCAGTTCGTCCCATGTCTCATACAGCTTTTCAAGTTTGTCGTTCAGCTCAGAAAGCTCGGAAAACAGCCTTGAAATCTGCTCATAATCCGAAGCACACTGCTCCTGTTTTCTCTGATTCTCTTCGATTTTCGCCTCGGTTTCGGCAATCTGTTTTTCAGTCTCCGCGAGCTTCTTTTCGGCACTCTTTCGTCTGTTCTTGAGTTCTTTTGCCTTCTCGTAGTCCATTTGCGAATTGGTTACACCCGTCTGCTCCGAAGTGCCGCCATCGATTATGTTCTTTTTCTTTTCTTTATAAGAGCAGAAATCCTCATATCCGCCCTTGAAGTCAAAGGTTCCGTCCTCTCTCATCTCGAAAATACGGCTTGCCAGCTTCTTTACGAAATATCTGTCATGGGACACACAAAGCACGGTGCCATCGTATTCGGCAAGTGCCTGTTCGAGCACTTCTCTCGACGGCGCATCAAGGTGGTTGGTAGGTTCGTCAAGGATAAGCATGTCGCTCTTTTCAAGCATGAGCTTTGCAAAGGTAAGTCTTGCCTTTTCTCCGCCCGAAAGCACATCAATCTTCTTGAATACATCCTCGCTTGTAAATAGAAACCCTGCAAGAACGCTTCTGATTTCGGTCTGCGTCTTATTTGGGAAGCACTCCCACAGCTCATCTATCACCGTATTGCTCGAGTCAAGTCCCTGATGCTCCTGATCATAGTAGCCTATCGACAGTCCCCTTGCGTATTCAAATGTGCCGAAGTCCTGACCGATTTTTCCGCAAAGAATTTTAAGCATGGTGGACTTACCCACCCCGTTCTGACCGAGAATGAACATCTTATCTCTGCCGTGAAGCAGAAAGGACACATTTTCAAAGAGCTGTTTGCCGGGAAATCCCTTTGTAAGTCCCGTAACTTCAAGCATTTTATCGGGACATCTGCCGTTTTCGCTCATCTGGAAACGGAATCGGATATTTGACGGCAAATCCTTGGGCTTTTCCAGTTTTTCCATGCGGTCGATAGCCTTCATTCTGCTTTCTGCGGCAATGATGTTGCGTTCTCTGTTCCATCTGCGCTGGTTTTCAATAAAGGCTTCAAGTCTTGCTATTTCCTTCTGCTGAAGGTCATAGTGCTTCTGATCTATTTTTCTGTCGATTTCCTTCTGCTTTACATAGTCTGTATAAGAAGTGTTGTAGAGCTTGCCTTCCCTGTTCTCGATTTCAAAGGTCTTTTTCGTTACCTTATCGAGAAAATATCTGTCATGGGAAATAACAATGAGGCACTTTTTATAGTTTTTTAAGTATTCTTCAAGCCATTCAACCGTCTCAATGTCAAGGTGGTTGGTAGGCTCGTCAAGCATAAGTATGTCGGGCTCTGACAAAAGAAGACGTGCTATGGCAAGCCTTGTTTTCTGACCTCCCGAAAGGGTATTAATTCTTCTCGTATGGGTATCCTTTTCAAAGCCGAGACCTGTGAGCATACTTGAAATTCTGCTTCGGAATTCATATCCGCCCTCACGCTTGAAGTTATCTTCGAGGGTTGTATACTCTTTGGCAAGGCTCATATGCTTATCGTCGTCATGAGCCTCATTCATAAGCCTTTCAAGGTCGGCAAGACGTTTTTCCATGTCGAGAAGCTTCGGGAATGCGTTGCACATCTCCTCGAACATCTCTCCGTTGGATTCAAGACCCGTATTCTGTTCGAGATAGCCGACGGTTGTATCCTTGGCAAGAAACACGTTGCCCTCGCTCTGCTCCTGTCTGCCTGCAAGTATCTTCATAAAAAGACTTTTGCCTGCACCGTTTACGCCCACTATTCCTATTTTATCGTTTTCCTGTATGCCGAGACTTACTCTGTCAAGTATTACGTCTGTTCCGAAGGACAGAGTTACGTCTGAGGCACTGAGTATTATCACTTTAGCATTTTCCTTTCCTGCAATATTTGAAGGGAATTATTCAAGTATTTTTTTAAGGTACACACCCGTGTAGGACTTTTCACATTCCGCCACCTGCTCAGGTGTACCTGTATACACGATTTCGCCGCCTGCATCTCCACCCTCGGGGCCGAGGTCTATAATGTAGTCTGCGTTCTTTATCATGTCAAGATTGTGTTCGATTACAATCACGGTGTTTCCTGCATCAACAAGCTTCTGAAGCACGTCAATAAGCTTTTCAACGTCAGCCGTATGCAGTCCTGTTGTAGGTTCATCGAGAATATACAATGTCTTTCCCGTACTCTTTTTTGAAAGCTCGGTTGCAAGCTTTACTCTCTGTGCTTCACCGCCCGAAAGAGTTGTGGAGGACTGACCGATTTTGATATATCCGAGACCTACGTCGCACAGGGTTTTAAGTTTTCTGTGCATGGTCGGGATGTTTTCAAAGAATTCCCTGCCCTCATCGCAGGTCATTTCAAGGATATCGGATATACTCTTGCCCTTGTACTTGACTTCAAGCGTTTCCTTGTTATATCTCTTGCCCTTACAAACGTCACAAGTCACATAAACGTCGGGTAAAAAGTGCATTTCCACAAGAAGCGTACCGTCGCCGGCACATGCCTCACATCTGCCGCCCTTGAGGTTGAAGGAGAATCTGTCCTTCTTATAGCCCCGCATCTTTGCACCCTGAGTTGCGGCAAAAAGGTCTCTTACGTCGGTAAATAGACCGGTATACGTAGCGGGGTTGGATCTTGGTGTTCTGCCGATGGGCGACTGATCGATGGCAATGACTTTATCAAGGTGTTCTACACCCTCGATTTTCTTATGCTTACCTGCCGTTGTCTGGGCACGGTTAAGCTGTTTTGCAAGCGAGTTCAGAAGAATTGAATTTACAAGCGAAGATTTACCCGAACCCGAAACACCCGTGACACAAGTCAGGGTTCCGAGGGGGAATGAAACGTCGATGTTCTTTAAGTTATGCTCCTCGGCGCCTATTACTTTAAGGAAGTTGCCGTTGCCTTTTCTTCTTTCCTTGGGAACGGCGATCTTACGTCTACCCGAAAGAAAATCGCCCGTTACCGAGTTTTTGTTGTTCATTATCTGCTTAGGCGTGCCCGTTGCCACAATCTGTCCGCCGTGAATACCTGCCGCAGGGCCGATATCCACGATGTAATCCGATTCAAGCATGGTTTCTTCGTCATGCTCTACAACAATTACGGTGTTTCCGATATCACGCAGATTCTTAAGTGTTGCAATAAGTTTTGAGTTATCCCTCTGATGAAGACCGATGCTGGGTTCATCAAGGATATACAGCACACCCATAAGCGACGAGCCGATCTGCGTTGCAAGTCTGATTCTCTGGCTTTCACCGCCCGAAAGTGTACCTGAACGGCGTGAAAGAGAAAGGTATCCGAGACCGACATTTTCGAGGAAGCTGAGACGTGACAGAATTTCCTTTAAGATTTCCTTTGCAATAACAGCTTCTGTCTTACCGAACTTCAAGTTTTCAAAAAAGACTTTCGCCTTTTCAACCGAAAGATTACAAAGCTCTGCGATATTAAGTCCGCCGACTGTCACCGAAAGGGATTCGGGCTTTAAGCGTTTTCCTTCGCATGATGAGCACGGAACAGTATCCATAAACTGCTCGTAGTAGGCTCTCATTTCGGGTGTTGTATAGTTCTGATTATATCTTCTTTCAATTTCACGGACAATACCGATAAAGCTGAGATTATATCCTCTGTAGCCATAGCGGATTTTTTCATCGCCCTTACCGTAGAACAGCACGTCTCTTGCTTTCTTTGACATTCTGTCAAGGGGCGTATTAACGTCACAGCCGAATTCACGAAGTGCCGCATTTATACCTTCAGCACCCCATGTTCCGTCCTTTGCACTCTTATATCCGTTGCATACGCAGGCACCCTCGGAAAGTGACTTTGACATATCGGGAAAGAGCTTTTCAGGTGAAAGAACAAAGCTTTCGCCAAGACCGTCACAATCGGGGCAGGCACCGAAGGGACTGTTGAAGGAGAACATTCGAGGTTCAAGCTCTCCGAGGCTTATGCCGTGTTCGGCACAGGAGAAATTCTGCGAGAACATCATTTCACTCATGCCCTCAAATTCGCCCTCGTGAAGTGCGATAACGCACAGTCCGTCACTCAGCTTGAATGCAGTTTCAACGGAATCGGCAAGACGTGAACGGATATCCTCTTTCATTACAAGTCTGTCGACTACGATTTCAATATTATGTCTTTTATTCTTATCAAGCTCGATATTATCCGAAAGAGACATTATCTCGCCGTTGATTCTTGCTCTGACATAACCGTTCTTCTGAGAATCGGCAAGAAGCTTTTCATGTGTACCCTTTTTACCTCTGACAACGGGTGAGAGCACATAAAACTTTGTTCCCTCGGGAAGATGCAGAATCTTATCGAGAATTGTATCTATAGACTGCTTTTCGATAACCTTGCCGCAAACGGGACAGTGAGGTGTACCCACTCTTGCATAGAGAAGTCTGAGATAGTCATATATTTCGGTAACTGTACCCACGGTGGAACGGGGGTTTTTGCTTGTGGTTTTCTGGTCGATGGAAATGGCGGGAGAAAGCCCCTCAACACCGTCGATGTCGGGCTTGTCAAGCTGACCGAGGAACTGTCTTGCATAAGAGGACAGGGATTCCACAAAGCGTCGGTGGCCTTCGGCATAGATTGTATCAAAGGCAAGGGACGATTTTCCCGAACCCGAAAGTCCCGTAAAGACAACCAGCTTGTCCCTGGGTATTTCAACATCTACATTTTTAAGGTTATGGACTCTTGCACCCGTAATTTTAAGTGATTTATAACCCAATTTTTTCTATCTCCAATTCTCTTTTTTCTTTTGCATGGCGTGTTGCCAATGTTTTGGTCTGTTCGAGGAGCTTTACGTCACCCATGGCATCCGCCATTCTGAAGCACAAAGCTCCGTGCTGGCGTTTCCCGAAAAATTCACCGGGGCCTCTGAGCTCCAAATCCTTCTTCGCAATTTCAAAGCCGTCGCCGCTGTCACAGAGGATTTTCACTCTTTTTGCAAAGTCGGAATCCTTGGACTTATTCATTAAAGGCGACACGAGTATACAATAGGATTTATGAGAACCTCTGCCGACACGTCCCCTTAACTGATGCAGCTGTGAAAGACCGAAGCGTTCGGCATTTTCTATGAGCATTACAACGCTGTTCGGCACATTTACGCCCACTTCAATTACCGTTGTAGAAACAAGTACATCAATTTCACCGTCGGCAAATCTCGACATTATTTCGTCCTTTTCGGTCTGCTTCATTCTGCCGTGGACATATTCAACATTAAGTCCCTTTAGTTCTTCATTCTTTAACTTTTCGCAGAAGGATTTTGCCGATTTCAATTCATAGTTTGCCGTCTGGATATACTCGCCCTCGGCGTTCTTTTCCTCGGCAAGAGGACACACGATATAGGCTTGTCTGCCCTCCTCTACCCTCTCACGTATAAATTTATAAACACGTGTGTGATAATCCTCGCCCACAGCATAGGTATCTATCTTCTGTCTGCCCTTCGGCAATTCGTCTATTATGCTTATATCAAGGTCGCAGTAAAGAATCATTGCAAGTGTTCTCGGTATGGGTGTTGCCGACATTACAAGGGTATGAGGGAATATTCTGTTTTCTCCCTTTTCTTCAAGCGTCTTTCGCTGACCGACACCGAATCTGTGCTGTTCGTCTGTCACGGCAAGGGCAATATTCTTAAACTCAACATTGTCTTCAATAAGTGCATGAGTACCGATAAGACAGTCTATTTCTCCCGACTTCAGCTCTGCTAAAATCTGCTTCTTTTCAGCTGCCTTTGTTCCGCCCGTGAGAAGTGCCACGTGAAGTCCCATTTTCGACAGCAATCTTCCTGCATCCTCATAATGCTGTCTTGCAAGTATGCCCGTCGGTACCATGAGTGCCGACTGATATCCCGATTTTGCCGCAGCGTACATTGCCGCAAGGGCAACAACCGTTTTACCGCTTCCCACATCGCCCTGAACAAGTCTTCTTGCAGGCGAAACAAATTCGTCACTTGTATTATCTTCGGGTTTTGTCACGCCGCTCATATCCCAAAGTATGTCATGCAGTGCCTTTTTCTGTGCCCGTGTCATTTCAAAGGGCAGGTGTGACAGAAATTCACGCATTTCGGGATAATCCACCCTGTAAGCCTTGCCCGATTTTACGTTTTCGCCGAGAAGTATGGAATTTAACTGGAAGGCATACATTTCATCAAAGGCAAGTCTGCGCTTTGCCTGCCTTAGTATTTCCTCGTTTTCGGGAAAATGAATGCCGCAGAGTGCCTCATAATGGGTACAGAGGTCAAATTCTTCACGTTCCGCATCAGTGAGGTAGTCATCTATATCATTTTTACATATTTCAAGTGCCTGTTTTATACAAGATGAAAGTATATTTGAGGTAAGTCCTGCCGTCAGCGGATATCTCGGAACATACGGCAAAAGCACCTTACCGTCTGCCGCTTCAATCGCAGGGCTTGTCATGCTGCAAAGCCCTGCAATGCCGTTGATTATACCGTAAAAACGGTACTTATTCCCAACTTTCACACTCTGTCCGAGAAACTCTCTGTTAAAGCAGGTGACCTTGACAGAGCCTGTTTCATCGGCGGCGGTAAACTTCTGTACCGTCATGGCTCTGCCGCCTTTTGATTTTATACGGGTATTTGTTACAGGTGTTATTATTTCAAGTATAAGCGAAGCGTATTCGCCGTTTTGTGCATCGTCAACACACACGGTATTGCCTCTGTTTTCGTGGTCGGCAGGAAAATGATAGAGAAGGTCAAAAAGAGTTTTGATGCCGAGCTTTGAAAAGAGTTTTTCTCTTGCCGTACTCACTCCAAAAAGACGGGTAATCGGATACTGCGTCGTCTTCATGTTTCTCTACCTCCTTTTTTTACATATCTATGGCATTCTAATCTAGTATGTATTATATACCATAATAAGGCACATTTGTTTGTATAAATTGTAAAATGTTGCAATTACTTCACACGTCTTTCATACAAAAGGGGTATTCTGTTATTTGTATTATCAATTAATATGAAAGGACGATTATCAGATGAAAAAGATTCTCGCATTAATTCTCGCACTCACAATGGTGGTTTGCTTTGCACTCACATCCTGCACAGCAGAAAAGAACGACAACAATAATGACAGCAATAACGGTCTCGCACTTGAAGAAACCGATCTCTTTCTTTACAATGCAGCTCTTGAAGAAGCACTCGAAGAATTTGAACCTAAAGATGAGCTTGACAAGGAAATTCTTGCTACAATCAACGGTCTTCCCATTTCCGCGGCGGCAGTAAGATACACCACAATGGTGGTAAAGGCTCCCTCTGTCGGTTCCATGTCCGACGAAGAAATAAAGACAGAAATTGAAAACTTCTACAAAGAAAACGCAGCCCTCGTGGATTTTGCTTTCAAGAATGGCGTTGAGCTTGAAGAAAAGGACATCACCGCCATCAAGGCAAACATCACAGGTATGCAGCTCCAGCTCGGAGAAGAATACGAAACAATATTTGAAGAATACCCCTTCACAAAGTTCTTCTACTTCTCCCAGACAGCACTTTATCAGACACTTTATTCCAAGATTTATGAACAGTTCATGGCAGATACAGAATCCGATATAACAAAGAAAGCTCTTGAGGAAACTCGCAAGTACGGCGAAGAAAACGATTATATCAGAGCCAAGCACATCCTCATTCAGTTCCCTGAAGGCGAAAATGAAGACGGCTCTCTCACAGATGCACAGAAAGCCGAAACTCTCGCAAAGGCAAACGAGGTTCTCGACAAGGTAAATGCAATGGCAAGCGAGGATGAATTCGATGCCCTTGTGGCAGAATACAACGAAGACCCCGGCATGCAGAGCTATCCCGAAGGTTACTACTTCGGCAAGGGTGAAATGGTTAAGCCCTTTGAAGACGCCGCATACGCCCTCGAAGAAGGCAAAACAAGCGGTCTTGTTGAAACAGACTTCGGCTACCATATCATCCAGAGACTTCCCGTTACAGACGAAGTTATCAAGAACGGCAATGCATACACTTCCCTCTTTGGCGAAGCATTGTACGAGGAACTCTCCAAAGATGCTGACAGCTACGAAATCGTATATGCTGACAACCACGACGAAAGAGTAGCAGACTTCATGGCTGAATACGAAGAACTCATGGCAGAAGAAGAAACAGAAGTACCCGCCGAAGAATCTTCCGAAGAACTCTCTGAAGAAACAGCAGAATAATCACAATTTAAGGAAAACAAAATATGGCAGGCTTAAAGAAAAACGACAACCTTGAACTTCATGTTGAAATGCTTCTCGGCAACGGAAACGGTCTTTGCAGGCTGGACGACGGCTTTGTGGTATTCGTACCGTCCGCCGCACCGGGAGATGTTATAAAGGCACATGTAATCAAGGTGACAAAAAGCTATGCCGTCGCAAAAATACTCGAAATAATACAGCCGTCACCATACCGAAATGAGGACGGCTGTCCTTTTTCAAAGAGTTGCGGCGGATGCACATTCCAACACATCAGCTATGAAAAAGAATGCGAGTTCAAGGAAAATACGGTAAACGATGCCCTGGAAAGAATAGGAAAGCTGAGTCTTCGTGTAGAAAAGTTCTACGGTGCAGAGAACGTCTGCTCATACAGAAACAAAGCTGTCTATCCCGTAGGAGTAAATAAAGACGGTAAGGCAATCTCGGGCTTTTATGCACCTATGTCACACAGGATTGCAGAGCATGACAAATGTATGATTTCAAACCCGGAATTTGCAAAAATACGTGACTGTGTAATTGAATTTATAAACGCAAGGGGCATTTCCGTTTACAACGAGGAAAACGGCAAGGGTCTTGTCAGAAGCATACATTTAAGAAGCGTAAAATCAGGTAACGTTTCACTGTCGCTTATTCTTAACGGCGACGCTCTTTTGTCAAAGGCGACAGAGGATGCCTTTGTAAAGGAAATTACTAAAAGCTTCCCATTCATAAAGACAATTCTTATAAATGTAAACACAAAAAACACAAATGTAATCCTAGGCAACAGCTGGAGAACACTTTACGGAGACGGTTTTATTTACGATGAGCTTCTCGGAAGACGCTTCCGCATTACCCCCGCTTCCTTCTGGCAGGTTAACAGAGAGCAGGCAGAGGTTTTATACTCTGTGGCAAAGGAATATGCCGACATCAAGGAAGGCGAAAGCCTTGTCGACCTCTACTGCGGCACGGGTTCCGTGGGTCTTTGTCTTGCAGATAAAGGCACAAGGCTTTACGGTGTGGAGGTTGTTGAAGAAGCAGCAAAGGATGCACAGTTCAACGCCAACCTCAACGGCATTGACGGCAAGTTTATTGCCATCGAAACGGAAAACGCCCTTGACGACGAATATGTAAAGAATCTCCACCCTGACGTTATTACCGTTGACCCGCCACGAAAAGGCTGTGTAGGTGCGGTTGAGAAAATTGCAGCTTTGGGAGCAAAGCGAATCGTTTACATCTCCTGTGACCCTGCAACGCTTGCAAGGGATCTTAATGAGTTTGAGACGCTTGGGTATAAGGCAGTAAGGGCTAGTGCTGTTGATATGTTCCCGAGGACGGGGCATGTTGAATCCGTTGTTCTTTTAGAACAAGCGGATTCAGCGATATAAATTCCTGCCGGAATTTGCGATATACACCGTTGGCGTGCGATATACCTACGGTGCGATATGTCCCTTCGGGACGTGAAAAGGAATTTATATCATATCGCAGTCGAACGAATGTGAGACTATATCGCATTTTGTCGAAGTCAAAATATATCGCACGAGCAAGGCGAGTATATCGCAAAAGGAGTAAACCATGGAGAATAAAACAATCAAGGAATTAGCTATAGAACTCACAGTTGAAACAACTGCTATTTGTGATAGTATAAAAGGACGTACCGTTTTTACGAACCAATTACTTCGTTCTTGTTCATCAATTGGTGCTAACACACATGAAGCAAAATATGCTCAAAGCACTCCTGATTTCATAAGCAAGTTAGAAATTGCACTAAAAGAATGTTACGAAACAGAATATTGGCTTGAAGTTCTTTTCAAAGTGAATTCTATTGATGAAACTACATATAAACATTTAATTAACGAATGTGGAACAATAAGAAGAAAGCTCATTGCTTCTATAACTACAACAAAGAAAAAAAGGAATGTCTAATATGAAATACACTGATGTTTTTAAAATGCCAAAGGCAACAACAATAATGGCAAGAACATCTAGTATAACAAATTCTTTTGTGAACGGAATAATACCTTGTATTGCTCCAGCAGAAGAAGAAATAAAAAGAGTTCTTAACATTTTAGATATGGACAAGGATAATGTCAAATGCTCTTATTGTGGTGATAAATGTACTGAATGGGATCATTTTAGACCGCTTGTAAGAAACAAGCGACCAACAGGGTATATTTCTGAGATAAATAATCTTGTTCCCGCTTGTGGTAAATGCAATCAATCAAAAGGTAATAAATATTGGAAAGATTGGATATTAAGCGACGCACAACTTTCACCAAAAACTAGAAATATTCCTAATCTTGATATAATAATAGAAAAATTAGAAAATTTAGAGAGGCAAACAAAGCCTATAAAAATAGATTTTGAAATTATTATTGGTCATGAACTTTGGGAAAAGCACTGGGATAATTGTATTAAATTACATAATCAAATGCGAGAATGTCAAATAGTTTCAGAACAAATCAGAGAGATAATTAACGAATCATTGAACGAAGAAAAAAGTTCAAAATACACTAACATTACATAGCGATAACTGTACTAACATCTTAAAAGAGAAAAAAGTTGGTATAATAGTTCAAAATGATTTAAAAAACTTCTCGAATCAAATATTTTATCAGAATGCATAATTGAGAAACTCCAAGAGCAAGAATATTGCAAAAGTATTTTTGATATAAACTTTGCGGTTTTATCAAAACTACAAAATGGAACAAATATATCTGAACAGCGAAAAGACCTTTTAGTTCGTGATAGATATTATGCTACACCTATAACAATAAATGACGAAAAGTATTTTTCGTCTTCTCAATGGTATGATAGGAACAAACAAAAACTAATTAACTTTCTAACAAAACACAACTCAGAAACTATGTGATACTGTGGCATACCCCACACAACACATGTTGAAAGTGTCGTGCTTTTAGAACATCGCACAACCCCTTGATTTTTCAAACACACAGTGCTATAATATGCCCATATAACATGAAAGGAGCGATTGCTTTGACACTCTGTATCGACATAGGCAATTCAAACATAGTCTTTGGCGGCTTTGAAGACGAAAAGCTGTCATTTGTGGCAAGGATTTCCACAAATACAGCCAAAACGGAGGACGAATATGCCGTTACAATTTTGGATGTGCTGTCGCTCCGTAATGTTGACAAGGAATCAATCAATGGATGTATTATTTCATCGGTTGTTCCTCCCCTTAACTCGGTTATTAAAAATGCCGTAAAATCCGCCTTCGGCATCGACTCACTTGTTGTGGGTCCCGGTATCAAGACGGGTCTCGGTATTCATTGCGACAATCCCTCATCGGTGGGCTCGGACATCATCTGCGCCTGCGTTGCAGCAAACAAGCTCTACGGCAGTCCCTGTCTTGTTATCGACATGGGCACGGCAACAAAAATGTCAGTCATTGACAAATCGGGCACATTTATCGGCGTTTCCATTATCCCCGGTGTTATCATGGGCATGAAGGCTTTATCCGAGGGAACGGCACAGCTTCCGCAGATAAGCCTGGAAGCCCCAAAGGCACTTATCGGCAAAAACACCGCCGACAGCATGAAGTCGGGTATCGTTTTCGGAAACGCTTCCATGATTGACGGCATGATTGACAGATTCTGCGAAGAAACAAAAGAGGCTCTCAAGGTTATTGCAACGGGCGGTGTTTGCGAAACAATAACCGGTTTTTGCAAGCACGGCATTATGGTTGACGAGCATCTTGTTCTCAAGGGACTTGACATTATATACAAAAAGAACAAATAAGAATGTGTATATTGCCCTTTAGGGGTTTATATAAAATTTATGCGTTGTACCTCGTTGGTGAGGACGACAGCAAGGAGGAATTCTCATGGCATCAAACAGCAAGATGTCGACACAAAAGCTTGCATTGCTTGCCCTTCTCGGTGCGCTGGTTGCAATTCTTGCATACCTCGGCGGTTTTATCAGAATAGGCGGCTTTGCTTCAATCTCACTCACCCTTATCCCCGTAGTTGTGGGGGCAGCACTATGCGGACCGGGAGCCGGCGGTTTCCTCGGAGGAGTTTCAGGCGCGGTATTTTTCCTGACGGCAGACTCGGTTTTCTGGCTCGGTCTCAGCATCCCCGGAACAATTATTACAGTTATGGTAAAGGGTATTTTATCAGGTTATCTTGCAGGTCTAACTTACAAGGCACTTGAAAACAAAAACCGCTATCTTGCGGTTATTTGCTCGGCAATTGTATGCCCAGTAGTAAACACCGGCATATTCATTCTCGGCTGTTTTGTATTCTTTATGGATACAATCAATGCAGGTGCTTCGGCCGAAGGAATGTCTGTAGGTGCATACCTCATCATTTTCTTTGTGGGTCTTAACTTTGTATTTGAGCTTTTATCCAACATAATTTTAAGTCCCGTGATTTTAAGGCTTATAAACCTGAGAAAAAACAAATAACATTCCCCCCTCGGCAAATGCCGAGGGATTCTTTATGTCTTTCGTAAAAAGTACGACAAAGATAAATTTTGTCTATATACGGTATGCTTTTTTGCTAGATATGGCAACCCGTAAATGCTACAATCTATTTATAACATAACACCTTGGAGGTATTAAGTATGTCAAAGGTAGTAATAGACGTAAAGTTTCACGACGACGATTTTATATTTATCCCTGCCGCCTGCTATGATGGCAACCGATTCAGATGCTTAAAGAAAAAGTATCCGCCCATATTCACACCCGAAGAAGCAAAACTCGACATGGAAACCTGTATAACAGACGTTCCGAGGCTCAATCCCGACGGAAGCGGTAAAATCGAGCTTACAAGTGCTGACCCCGCAGTACCGTGTATAGGTGTATATAAAAGATGCGAGAACAAGGGTTATCTTCTCTTTACCGTTCAGGAAATAAATGGCAAGAATTTGGGAATTGCTTACGAAAACGGCAAGATGATTCTCACATATCCCGCAAAGCGAGACGAGATATACTGCTGTTTCAAGATGATTAAGAACGAAAAGCCGTATGTGGATGAAGAAGCCGAGATTCCCTACCAGCTTCTCGAATTTGAATGTCATTCCATTGAAGAGTTTTATCAAAAATTCTTTGACAACCGCAAAATCATGGGACTCGACGACACGCTTCCGCCCGTTCTTTCCAAAGAAGAACAATGGGCAATCCACGCAGAAAAATATGACAACTACTGCTGGAGAGAAAAAGGCGAATACTATTCCCACAACGGCGAAAAGGGTCATCACGGCAACTGGCAACCCGGCTGGGTCGGCGGTGCAATGCAGACCTATGCCTTCTTAAAATTAGGCACACCCCTTGAAAAAGAAAGTGCAATGAAAACTCTTAAGCACCTGTTCAAATATCAGGGCAAAAGCGGTCTATTCTACGGCGCAGTTGACAGAGAAGGAAACATTTTCAACGACGGCTTCTCAACAAAGGGCACAGAGGATTGGCTTCTCACGAGAAAATCCGCCGACTGTCTCTACTACGTGCTTCGTCAGTTTGAGCTTATGGAAAAGGTTCCCGAAGATTTTGAAAACGGTATAAAGAAAACAGCCGACTGTTTTGTAAATTTATGGCAAAGGTACGGTCAGATAGGTCAGTTTGCAGGTGCAGACAACGAAATTCTCTACGTCGGCGGTTCGACAAGCGCGGCCATAGTCTCTGCAGGACTTGTACTCGCCTTCAGATATTTCGGCGACAAAAAGTATCTTGACGTAGCAATTGAAGCAGGCGAATACTACTACAAAAACTTTGCCTCAAAGGGTTACACAACAGGAGGTCCCGGCGAAATACTCTCCTGCCCCGACTCCGAGAGTGCATTCGGACTTTTAGAGAGTTATGTATGGCTCTACGACGAAACAAAAGACGAAAAGTGGTTAGAGTATGCAAAGCATACCGCCAACATCTGTTCAAGCTGGGTAGTTGCATACAACTTCAACTTCCCGAAAAACTGCGAGTTTGGAAGACTTGACATGAAAACAATCGGCTCTGTCATTGCCAACATTCAAAACAAGCATTCAGCTCCCGGCATCTGCACGTTATCGGGTACATCCCTCAGAAAGCTTGCCGAATGGACAGGCGACGACAGATACATGACTCTTTACAGAGAAGTGTCCGAAACGGTCAGCCAGTACATGTCAACAGACGCACGCCCTATTTTCGACCGTGAGGGCAACAAATCAAGAAGCGGCTTTATCTGCGAGAGAGTAAACATGTCCGACTGGGAAACAGATGCATGGATAGGCTCAATCTGGGCAGGCTCATGCTGGTGTGAAACTTCAAACATGGTCTGGCTTGCCGACATGTAGCGGAGAGCCTCCGCCGGAAAACACACGGGTTGTGTTCTCAATAAACATTCCTTTAGTGTCGCTTAAACACCCCTTTGCGGTCATCAATCTCCGGCGACCGCAAAGTCAAAAGTCTACAATTACCAAACTCAAAGCCTCCCTTTCGGGAGGCTTTCTCATTTTTATTTTCATTTTTTATCTTCGATCATAGTCTTCAGTTTCGTTGCCGCTTCTCCAGCACGTTTATAATACTCCTCCGGTGACATGTCATCGTAGTAATTGGAGTTATGGCGTATAACCTCGAGCATAAGTGTACCTGTATACTTATGCTTTGCTATCTGCTCTGCAACATAATCATAGTCAAGCCTTCCGTCAAAGGGAAGCATATGCTCATCCATATTGAACTCGCGGTGGTTATCGTGAAGATGAAGTGCCGACAGTCTTTCGCCGAACAGCGGCATATATCTTCTGCCGTTTGTAAAGCACTCCTCATGTCCCACGTCCCAGCAAAAGCCTGCGTCTTTATATTCCTCAAGCACCGCCGCAATGTTTGCGACAAATCTTTGATTTTCATAGGCTATCTTTACGTTTTTCTTTGCGGCATGCTCCATAAGCCTGTCGAAACGGGAAAAGCCCACATCATTGATTCTGGGTGCGGGAATCCCTGAGGACAGGTGGACTATAAGCGTATCTGCACCGACAATTGTACATTTGTCGACACCGTCCAAAAGTTTTGACAGCATTTTTTCGCCGACGTCCGAATCTTTCCACATATCATTTATGCCCCTGAAAGGTGCATGCAAGGTATCAAAAACAATGCCGTATTTTGCCAGAAGCTTTGCGTTACTTTCGCACACTTCCTTTTTATGCGGAAAATCAAATGTTTTTGTAAAGCCGTTTTCCTTCATCAGCTCTGCCTGACATTCAAGACAAAGCTCGTTTTCTTCACCGTAACAGTAAAGGTTTATTCCCAAGTTCATTACAGGCACCTCTTTTCACTTAAATTCTATCACTTTTCTTCATCTATTTCAACACTTTTTTGAGCTCTGTGCATTTTTTGAGTGTGCAGGAGAATAATATTAAATGCACACGAGTGTAATCAAACAAAGAAAGGTGAGAATTTATGAATCCCTTTGAAATGAAATCAAAACCTGTTGACGCGGCGTTTTACGACTGGTCACACCTCTACCCCGTCTCCTACAACAAGATGTCTACAGACCCCTACACCAAGACGAGAATTATCCTCATGAACGGTACGGAATTTGAGGCAAACTGGTTCAGTCATCAATTTTCACGTCACTGCACAGACATGAATCTCAGACGTGAAATTGCTGTTACTCGCAGAGTTGAAAAACAGCAGCAGAAGACCATTTCCTGTCTTAAGCCCATTGACGAAGGTCCGCTTGAGCATACCATTGCCTACGAGCAGTTAGCTGTAGATTTAACGGCAATTCTTGCAAAACGTGAGCCTGATGCCCATGTAAAAATGGCTCTCGACTTTGCACTCTTAGAGGACTTCGATCACCTTTACAGATACGCAGACCTGCTTGAAATGGACAAAGGAATCAAAGCCGAGGAACTTGTCGGCAGATACACCGAAATCATGCCCGGAAGACCTACAATCGCAGAACACAGATATCCCTATGACAATGTAAAACCCAAGACAGACTTTAAGACAGCCGCCCCCATAACAAAGCTCAACGTCAACATCATCACCGCCGCCGAACAGCAGACCATGAACTACTATATGAACATCGCACCCTTCTATCACAACGACATCGGAAGGAAGCTTTATCAGGAAATCGGACTTATAGAAGAACAGCATGTCAGCCAGTATGAGAGCCTTTGCGACCCTGATGCAACATGGCTTGAGATGATGCTAATGCACGAATATGTTGAGTGTTATCTCTATTATTCTTGCTATATGGACGAAAAAGACAGCCGCATAAAATCCCTCTGGGAATGTTTCTACGAGCAGGAGCTCAGTCACCTTCACAAGGCGGCAGAATTACTTGCAAAGTACGAAAACAAGCAGTGGCAGGCTGTTATTCCCGACGGCAACTTCCCTGAGCTTTTATGTTTCCATGAAAACATCGACTATATAAGAGACGTGCTTAAGAATACCGTCACCAGGACAAGTCACTTTGACGAATATCCCGAAATCGACACCCTCCCCGACAACGCAAAGTACTTTTTCTTTCAGGATGCACTCAATCACGACGTATCCTGTGTTCCGTCCCATAAAATTATTGACAAATATATCAGGGAAAAGGGCTGTGATTACCGCTTTGAGGTTTCAGAACATCCCATCCCGGAACTCAGAAACAGACAGGCTGACAACACAAGTATTTCAAGGTGCAAAAACAGCGTGTGTGTCGGTTAAATACGACAAAAGACAAAACCGCAGGATTTTGCATCGTGTTCCTAAGGACAGTTGATAGGAACACGAGCATTGCGAGGTAAGAAGAAGAGGAAAACTCAGTAAAATGGTTTTTCCTCTTTTCTTTCTGTCCGCACATTCGTCAAAGTAAATGCCTTCTGATAAAATGAAGTTACCAAATTTAAAGGAGGCGTTTACGCTATGAAAGAAAAATTTATCAAAAACGGAATTGAGTATG
>JAGAUT010000035.1 GCA_017620655.1 Clostridia bacterium
GAGAACAACCTCTCTGCCGTCGGTTTTGAATCTGCAGTCCACCGAGCCGAACTTTGTTGCAAAGGCAGCATAGCTTGTTCCCATTTCTTTTGGAAACACATATACCGAAAGACCGCTTTTGTGATTCAGGCAGTAATACTTTTCGCCGATTGCTTTATTTTCTTTAAGTGTAAATTCCATTTTACTCTGCCGCCTCCTCCATGTCGCTTCCCTTGAGGAAATATACCGTGTCAAGCTTTACCTTTTTTGACACCTCGATTACGTCCTCAACGGTTGCGGCAAGTATTTTTCCGACAATCTCGTCGGGCGAAACAAAGCTTTCGCAGAAGATTCTTGAAATATACCACGCCGAAAGTGCCGCAGGGCTGTCGTCAAGTGTCTTGTAAGTGTTGACAAGAGACAGCTTTGCCGCCTCGAATTCAACCTGTGTGATGTTGCCGTTCTGAATGTCCGAAAGCTCCTTCATTATGGCATCAAAGGATTTATCCTTATTCTTCGACTGTATTCCCGAAAGCACAAGCATAATGCCTTTATAGGAATCAAGGCTTGCACGGCAATAGTAGCAGAGGCTGAGTTTTTCACGCACATTCATAAAAAGCTTGCTCATGGGTGAGCCGCCGAAAACTTCCGCAAAGAGCGAGAGTGCCGCACTGTCATCGTTCGTAACGCCAACACCCGTTCTGAAGCCGAGGGCAAGCTTGCCCTGACTTACTTCCATTTCCTCGGTCTTCTGCAGAACATTTTCCTTTGTCTTGCCTGTTATAAAGGTTTCACCGATTTTTACGGGATTTCTCTTTGTGTTTTCGCCAAAGATTTTTCCGAAATCCTCGGCGAGCTTTTCGGGGTCTGCTTCGCCTATGAACACGATTTCAACCCTTGCACTTTCAAGAAGCCATTTATAAAATTTGTAAAGATTCTTTTCGTCAATATTCGGGATATCCTCCAGAGAGCCCTGCTCGCTGATGCTGTACTTTTCCCCCTCGCACAATGCCTCAATGCACTTTTCCCTAACATATGCGTTCTTGTAGTTGATAAGCGACTTTATGGAATTTGCAAGGTCTGTCTTTTCGCTGTCGAGAATCTTTTTGTCAAATCCGCCGTCGACAAGGTAGGGGTTAAAAAACAGCTCGCGGAACATTCCGAGGGCTTCGGAAAGAAGATTTTCATTTGCGTCTGGAAGAAATTCGTTCTTGAGAAAATCACATTCATAGCTGAGGAATAAACGTTCCCCCCTCTTGAATGTGCCCGAGGAAACATTCATGTCGTAAAGGTAGTCAAGTCTGTTGTTTATCTCGGAAATTCCCGGGTAGTTTTTACTTGCACGCATAAGGGTACCTGCAACAAGCGAAAGTTTTGTTGTATATTCCTTTTCAAGGTCAATACAAAAGCATACCTTGAAGAAATTTGTCTTGAATTTTGTCTGGTGTATATATCCGAGATTTATTCCGTCGGAAATATTAATTCTCTGCATTATCATCTTTTCCTTTCGGTTAAACTGACAATATAAAAAATACTATAACAGAATAATTATACCCCTCTTTCCTTTTCCTGTAAATGAATATTTTTCTTAATTTACAAACAATTCACAGGAAAATGCCGTCCTCGGTACTTCGTGTGATTTTCTTTATGCGTTCATCAAGATTAATGGCAGTTCTGAGATCGCCCGTACTGCCGCACAGATACGACATTTTCCCGAGTGCCGAAACATAAATGCTTTCATTCATTGTATCTGAAATTCCCAAGGAGTATGACAAACAGCGTTTATACAGCGTTTCTCCTTTTATTTTAAGTTCTGTCACGCTCATGTCCCCCGTAACCCTCACATATTCCGACAACAGAATACAGGACATTGCCTCATTGAAATGACTGTCAAAGCTCATGTCAAACGCCTTGATGAGCATGTCTCTTTTCCCTTGGTAATGGGTATACATCAGAACAAGGGTATCAAACAGACAAAGCTCTTTTCCCGTTTTGACAAATGCTCTCATGCAAATGCCTTCTTCGGGAAAAACAAAGTACTTTTCCAGCATTTTTATCAGCTCTTTATCGGCTAGGGACATATCCATGAAAATGCTTTCGGTAAAAGCTTTTGCCTTGCAAACGGCAGGGTGAATTCCGTTTCGGACGGCGGTGAAAATTTCACCCGCTTGGTCACGGCTGCTCTTTCCTATGCAGAATATACACCTTTCGTCATCTTCTTTACAATACAGCTTCACATTGACTTTGTCATCAAGGATGTAATTTGCACCCTCGCCGCTTTCACATACACCAAAGGCAAAGCCCGTATCCTTGTCATCTTTTATGCCAAAAAAGACAAGCCCGCCGCCTATGTGCCGTTCACCGTCGCAGATGGCAGACGGCAGAATGCCGTAGTTTATATATTCACCGCCAAGACCCTCAGCGACCATTATTTTGCAAGGCTTATCACTCGAGACAAAAACGCTGACTTTGTAGTTTTTATCTTTATATCTGCCCTCGTACAAAGCCATGTTTCCACTGAGAGAAGCGTGTGTACAGTTTTTGCAAAGGTCAAAGCCGTCATCAAGAAGCAGTTTTTCGCCGTCTGTCTCAAAAGCGGCAGTTCCCGAAAAATAACTCACCCTGCCCTTTTCTATATCCTTTTCAAAACAGACTCCGAGGCTTTTTTCTTCCGCAAGTGCCGAAAAGGCAGGTGTACTCATGAGATAAAACGGCTTTTCCTTACTGTTAATCGGAAATTGCAGCCGTATGTTTTCCTTGTCGGTACTGCATCCAAGAACACCCGTCAGACGTTTGGATGCCGAGTCGAAACCGCTGTTTGCACTCTTTTTAAGATTACTGCATCTGAGTTTTTCGGAAAGTACCGAAAAGCTGTCTTCACGGCATCTTACAAGGCCGGTTTCGGCACACTTTGTACTGCCTGAAACTGAAATTGCAAATTCACCGTACATCAGTCCCTCTCCTTTTACGGCATCGCACAAAAGAACCGACTTTTCACCGCAGGCAAACGCTTCTTTGTTTTTTCCGTCAACACAGCCTGCACACATACAGATTTTTTTCGACAGGCGTCTGAAATAAAGCTCTGTTGCGTTATTTTTAAAATCTGTCACAAAATCACTCGAGTCGAAAAATGAGCATACAAGGCTGTTTTCCTTAGTATCCAGCAAAGGGAAAAACGACAGAGAAAATGAAACCCTCTTGTCCTGCTGTCCGGAAAGCTGTCTTAAGCGCATTCTGAATCTTACTGTACTGCTTGTGTTATTTCCCACCGTCACAGACAGGGCTGCTTCGAATTTTTCACCGCCCGAAAGGGATACTGTCTTTGTCATGACAAGCTGGCCTCCGTCGGAAAGAAGACTGCATTTTTTATCAAAGCATATCTTTTTACCGTCAATCACCATTGCCGCCTCAAATGACGAAAGCGACCCGGAAAAGCAGTTCTTTCTCGCCAAAAGAAGATTGTCCTTTTTTACATCAAGTTTTCCTTTTTTTGCAATTATGCTTATTCCTTCCGATTCAAGCTTTGCATGATTTGTCTCCGAAAGACGTCCCTTGGCGTCACACGGCATAAATGTGCCGATATAGTGACGTCTTGCCCTCTTTGTGACATAGGTATCATACGGAATTCTCTCCTCTGTAAGTTCCATTGCACTTTTCATGAACCGGTCTTTCAGGAACCATTTTGCCACAGCACCTTCGCAGACAAGGTTTGTAAGGGCCGCAATACTCATTCCCACATGGTGCGACATAAAGCATTTTACAACCGAATAATCTTTATCGGCTGACGGTCTTTCAAAATCGACACTTTCATAAAAACCGTACTCGCCGTACGCCCCGAGTTTTTCAAGTCTTTCAAGATTTGACATAACCTCTTTTTTTGACATCTTCATAAAAAGAAACGAGGAGTAGGGCGAGATAACCTTCTGTTTTTCAAACACATTCACCGCAATTTCGGGTACTCCGAAGGCATGGTATTTATAGTTTGAAGCTCTGTCAAACTCATTGTAACAGCTTTCCGATATACCGAAAACATAGTTCTTTCCCCTGCCCGCGCCCTTTTTTCTCATCTGTGAGTAGGCAAAGCAAAGGGCCTCGTACACAAGGCTTCCCGACTTTGACGGCATGAAAATTTCGGGCATAAAGAATTCAAATGCCGTACCGCTCCACGAGGCAAGTCCCATATAACCTCTGCCCTCGACAAAACGTCTCGAAAGACGTCTCATATGCTCTGAGGGCACAAGTCTTTTTGCAACGGCACACAGGCTCAGAGTTCTAGCCTCGCTCATGAGCATGTCATATCTGTTTCTGTCGGGAGCAAAGTTTCCGTCACGCACGGCTCCGCCTATATAAAACAGCTTTGAGGAATTGTCGAACAAAAGCGAAAGGTCTGTTTCGGAAATGAGCTTTTCACACAAGCAAACAACCTTATCCACATCAGGAGAATCACCGCAAAGCTCTTTTACCCCCTCCTTTACGCAAATGAGGCAGGCAATATAATTTCCAAGGTCGACGCTTGAAACATATTTCGGCTCCATGGGCTGTTTTTTGAAAACATCGTACCAGTTATAGAGAAGTCCCATGTATTTTTCGAGTCCGTCGACGCTTTCAAGACTTTTTGCGAGCCTTGAAATCACTTCTTTTTCATCGGCGAAGCCCATTTTCAAAGCACACAGAGCCGACACAAGATAAAGTCCTATATTTGTGGGCGAGGTCATTCTTGACACTTTTCTTTCGGGATAATCGGCAACATTGTCGGGAGGAATATAATTAGTTTCCTCGCCTACGTTATCCGAGAAAAAGCGCCACATATCACCGCAGTAATCCAATAGCTTTTTCTTTTCTTTTTCCGAAAGATGCTTTACGGCAGAGTTCTTCCTTTTTCCCGCATGGTAAGCAAAAACAGGCATAAACAGCCACAGGAGTGAAAGAAGCTTCAGAATTCCCGTGTCCGACAGGGTGAAAAGCAACGCTCCGCACACGGCGCTCACAAGGTTTTTCTTTATATAACCCAGAAGTCCGTCGCGTTTTTCGGCGTCATTCTGGGCGGCGGTTGTCCACTCAAGCAGCCCCTTATGAGAAACAAGGCTGCGATAGGTGCTTCTTGCAACGGCGTCAATTGAAACGGCGGCACTCTTTGGAATGGAGCTGAGCCTGAAAAGCATGACAAAAAATGACGTCCATATCCCTGTATATATTCTGTCAGAATAAAACACACGTCTGAAATTGTGCCATATTTTCCTTTTTGCACCCGACAGAACAGAGTAACCGAAAGGCAGCAGGTACACGGCAAGGGATGCACCCTGAAGGATGGAGGAAACATTTTCGTCGCAAAACACCGATATAAAAAGCGTTATGAGAGTGAACACGGGAAGAATGGCGGAATACACATTCTGCCATATAAAAAATTTGGAGGCATAGCCAATGCCGTTTTTTATCCTGCCGCCGTCGCATGTTTTTACATGCCCGAAAAGAAAGGGGATATTCTGAACATCTCCCCTTATCCACCGATGCTGTCTTTTATAAAACGCCAGCTCCTCCGCAGGAAATGAGTCGGTAAGGATAACATCGGGAACATATGCACACCTGAGTCTTGCTCCTTCCGGAGCATCATGACTGAGAATCCTTTCCTCCTCAAAGGCTTTTCCGTCACAAAGCGTACTGTAAAAGCACTCTTTATCGAACATTCCCTTTCCGCAGAAAATACTCCTTCCGAACATGGACATCACCGTATCCGAGCCGCCGCTTGTATAAAGGTCAACTCCGCCGTGTCCGCACATAACAGACGAGAAAAAGCTCTTACCTGCACTTTCGAGCGTGCTGTTCATGGCAGGCTGAAGTATGCCGTAACCGCTTACAACGGCACATTTCTCGTTATCAACGACGGGAGCATTCTGAGGGTGCATCATAATGCCGACCATTGTTTTAAGACAGTCAAAGGAAAGGTTTGTATCGGAATCAAGGGTGAAAATATACCTGATGTTCCTGCAGATTTTTTCATCCGGCTTTATGCTTCCGAAACCAAAAGAGTCGCCTTTTCCGCAAAGAAATCCGCAAAGAGCATTAACGGCGCCCCTTTTTCTTTCGGGTGCTATATACATTTCTTCGCTTTCGGAATACTTTCTTTCCCTGACAAAAAAGAAAAAGCGGTTGCCGTATTTTTTTCTGAGCTCCAGCACCTTTTCTGCCGCAGAGTCTATGATTTCCTTGTCTTTGCCGTCGTTTTTTTCATGGCTGTCGCAAAGGTCACAGAGAAGTCCGAAATACACATTTTCCCCGCCGTTTGAATGATACATGGTTTCAAGTCTTGAAAAAAGCTCACCGTCCGACTCTCCCCCTGTGAGAAGCGAGGTTATTACCGTCATGACACCGTGACCTGCAGGAATTTTTTCAAGTGCTGTACAAGGCAGGCGAAAATTCTTCACGAAGAACCTTACATAAAACTTATCGGCAATCAGTCTGCTGCAGCCGTAGACAGAAAAAACACAGACAACAAACACGGGAGAAATAAGACACAGAAGCAGGGTAAAAAGGAAGGTCATGAAAAGAATCAAAAACAAATACACCTGTCCGCCGCAAGCCTTATCGCAAAGATATTTGCCTATATGTCTGTCGTTACCTTTATTGTTTTTACATTTTTCGACAATTGCCTCGGCTAAAAACGTCTGCGAAATATGTCTTGTTTTTGCAAGTTTTAAAAGATTCTTTCTGTACATCGCCTTTGTCTCTCCCGTCAGGCGTGAATACAGGCAGAAGGGGTCGGAGCGCAGTATTTTTTCAACGCCGTTGCTTTCAAAAATCCTTTCTGCATCTACAAATGACAGTTCATCAAGTGTAACAAAAAGATCTCTTATTTCACCCGCCGCATTCCTTGCGGTATCGGAATTGTTACCGAGAAAGCTTTTGCATATCTTCAAGGTAAGCGAAAGCCTGAACAAGGGTATAAGACTCTCCGTATCCTGCAGGGAAACGCCCGTACCGCACTCATTGCAGGTTTTGAAAATCTCTGTGATTTCATCGCGGCAAAGGCTTTTATTTTTATCGAGAATATACGAAAATGCCCTGCAAAACAAAAGCTCTTTGCCCTTTGCCGCAAGACGCGGCAACCTTTTCAGAACCGAAATATCATTCTTTGCCGTTTCCTCAAGTCTCGGAAAGTTCTCATACATCCACCTTGCCGCCTCCTCCCTCTCGGGACGGCAGACAAAATCCTTTTCTTCTGCAAGCTTTTTGTGTGTTTCCGAAAGAGCTGTCTTTACCTCTTTGATAAAAGAGCGGCAGGAGCATCTCTCGGCTTTTGTCTGAGCTTTCAGTATATCGGCAAGTGTTCTCAGTTCAAGCATTGGATTCTTTACCTCTTTTGCAATTTTTCTTAGTTTTAGCAAAAGAGTATAAATTATGCAAAAAAAGGACACCCGGAGGTGTCCTTAGTATATCGATTATTCAGCCAGAGGAAGCTCAAACCAGAATGTGCTTCCCTCATCTTTATGGGATTCAACTCCGAATCTTGCCGAGTGTTTCTTTAAGATTTCCTTTACAATCGAAAGACCGATTCCCGAGCCGACGTAATTTCGCTTATGCGATTTATCCGTCTTATAATATCTGTCCCAGATATAGGGAAGCTCGTCATGGTCGATTCCCTCACCGTTATCCGAAATCTCGATTCTTACATTTCTGCCCGTAAAGAGCTGGCGTATTGTCACCTTTTTGGGATCCCTTGCATAGTTTACGGCGTTATCGACAAGATTATGAAGAACCTGCGTTATCTTGGTGACATCGCAGTTTACATATGCCCGTCCCTTACACTCAAGCTCAAGTTCACAGCTTTCCTCGGGCAAAAGCTTTGTATATCTTTCGACACACTTTTCCAGAATTTCCGTAATATCCGTTCTTGTCATTTCAAGTGCTTCCATTCCGCTCTGCAGCTTTGAAAGGTCAAGCACGCTGTTGACAAATTCGGTAAGTCTCTTTGCCTCGTCAATGATAACCTGAACGTTTTCGGGATTGTTTTCGCCCGGTATATCCCGCATTACCTCGCTGTAGCCCACAATCATGGTAAGGGGGGTTCTCATATCGTGAGAAACGTTTGCCATAAGCTCACGCCTGAGTCCCTCCACCTTTCCGAGTTCGGACGAGGCGTAATTGAGAGTATCACTGAGCTGTTCGATTTCCTGATAACCTTGTCCTTCAAACCGGACATCAAAATCACCGCTTGCAAGAACCTTTGCACTCTTATTGATTTTTTCAATGGGGCTTGAAATATGCTTTGCAATCACAAAAGACACAACAAGGGACACAAGCACCGTTATCACCGAGCAGAAAATCAACTGGTGCTGAAGCACCTTGACCGTCGAATCTAAAGGCGATATTCTTGTGTCGGCAACGACCATTACCTCCACACCGTCGGAAAGTGTTGCAATCTTTGCATACAGAAGGTCGTTATGTTTTCCGATATGACCGAAAAAACCGGGGTCTGCCGTCGGGCGGAAGCGTTCACGGAAATGACGCATTTCCTCGTTATTTCTGGGAAGATTGTCGGGAAAATCCACAGGGATATCTATGAATCCGCCGTCGGTTTTGTTTTCTGCAAAGAATTCCGACGAAACGGGAAGTTCGGGCTTTTCGGTGTAGTAACGGACAAGCTCGCCGCCGCACGCCGTTACCTCATCATAGAGGTTGAACATGCTGAACTCCTGCCAGCCGTAGGTTACCGAATTGAACACCTCACCCGTACTGTAGAGAGTTCCGAACTCCGATGTTTCAATGACACGGATATTTATATCCCCCTCATTTGAAAGAATGAGGATTCTGTCATTGATATCGTCGCCTTCTATATTGTTTATAACATTTTCTGTGGTTCGTTTAAGCTCACTCGTCTTTATGCCGCTGTAAAATACTCCGAGAAGCACGGTATTAAGCACCCACAGTATAACAAGAATCAGCACCGTCGGAACAAGTATTGCACAAAACAGGCTCCAGCGTATTTTTACCGATCTTTTCTTTTTCTTATTCTGCTTCAAAGCGGTAGCCAACTCCTCTCAGAGTAACGATAAGTCCCGAATAAGAACCCAGATTCTTACGAAGAAGCTTGATGTGGGTATCAAGCGTTCTGTCGTCACCGAAAAAGTCATAGCCCCACACGTTGCTTATGAGTTTTTCTCTTGTCAGGGCAATTCCCTTATTCTTTATGAGATAGAACAGAAGGTCATATTCCTTTGGGGTAAGGTCTGCCTTTTTGCCGTCGACATACACAATTCTTCCCGCAAAATCAACCTTCAGACCCTCATATTCAAAGGCATCACCCGAAACGTTGCTTGTGCGTTTGAGTATTGCCGCAACCCTCATCATAAGCTCTTTCGGTGAAAAAGGCTTCACAACATAGTCGTCTACTCCCACCTCAAAGCCGTGGAGTCTGTCGTATTCCTCTCCCCTCGCAGAAAGCATGATTACGGGGGTCTTTTTTGTCTTTCTCAATTCCCTGCAGACGGTAAAGCCGTCAACATCGGGAAGCATTATATCTAAGATCACAATGTCAAAGTCGCGGCTTCTGAGCAGCTCTGTCGCCGTCATGCCGTCCTCGGCACAGCACACCTCATAGCCCTCAAACACAGCATATTTACTTATGAGCGTTCTTATCTTTTCTTCATCGTCAACAATCAGGATTTTATGCATGCCTACTGCCTCCCATCCAAAGATTTCTACCTAAAGTTTATTTGTTCAATGTGATATGACTGTGATATAACTGTAAATTTTCCTTCCCCGCGGCATTTTATCCTCATAGAGCAAAAAAATATGATTGATTTTTGCCTTTTGTTGTGTTATACTAATTAGGAATTATAATACAAGGAGTGACGACTATGGCAAAGGACGCACTTTTCAGAAGCAGCATCGGCGGTTACAACAAAAACGACGTTAACCGTTATATAGAAGAACTCGGTGTTCAGTATACCGAAAGAGGCGACGAGCTTGAAGGCGAAATCAAGGAGCTCAAGCGTGAGCTTGAGGTGCTTCCCTCACTCAGGGCTGAAAAGGAAAGGGCTGAAAAGCTTTCGGAAGAGCTTGAGGTTCTCAAGAAGGAAAACAGCGATCTTTCAGAGGCAATAGCGGCACAGGGAACAGAGCTTGAAGAAAAGAATTCTTCTCTTTCTGCAGTTACGGCAGAAAAGGACGCACTTGAAATGCGTCTTAAGGAGATGGGCGAAAAGGAAGAGGCTCTCCGTCTTGAAAACGCAAGAATAAAGGCTGAGTTTGAACTCAAGGTCAAAGAGCTTGAAGCTCTTGCCTCGGAAACGGAAAGTCTCAGAAAACATCTTGAGGACGACAAGAGTGCCTTTGAAAAGAGAGCAGAAGAAATGCTTATTCAGATTCAGTCTCAGGCAAAGGCGGTTATCGACAAGGCAAACGAAACTGCAGAGCTTATAATCTCCAACGCCAAGAAAAAGGCGGCAGAAGCTGCAAAGGGCGGCTCGGACTCCCTCTCTCTTGAAGCCCCCGCAAAAAAGAAGGACGGTCTTTCAGACATTCTTGAAAGCCACAAGAGCAAGATGGATTCCTTCTTCTCGGCAATCACAAAATCCTTCATGGGAGACGGCAGATAATGAGTGTTTTTCACATAAATGTATGTGATCTGAAAAAGGCAATACCCCAAATCAAGGCAGGCGACGAGGTATATCTCTCGGGCACCGTTTATACGGCAAGGGATGCGGCACACAAAAAGATACGATCACTTATTGAAAGCGGAGAAGAAACTCCTTTTCCCCTTGACGGAGCATGCATCTACTATGCAGGTCCCACACCCGAAAGACCGGGAAGTATTATCGGCTCATGCGGACCGACCACGAGCTCGAGAATGGACGTTCACACGCCGCTTCTTATGGACAACGGACTTTTAGCCATGATAGGAAAGGGACCGAGAAGCAAAGAGGTTATTGAGTCAATAATAAAGCATTCCGGCATTTATTTCTGTGCCATAGGCGGTGCAGGGGCTTTATGTGCAAAGTCAGTCAGAAAATATGATGTTATAGCCTTCCCCGAGTTAGGATGTGAATCGGTAAAGAGGCTTGAAATACAGGATTTTCCCGTCATTTGCGGCATTGACTGCAAGGGAAAAAGCGTTTTTGAAGAAAGGAATCAGTAAGATGAAATTAAAAGAAGGATTTGTTCTCAGAAAGGTTGCAGACACATATGTTGTTGTTGCAGTCGGAGCTGAGGCTAAAAAGCACAACGTAATGATAACCCTGAATGAGACAGGCGGTCTTCTCTGGGAAAAGCTCTCGGAGGGCGCAGAAAAAAAGGACCTTGTGGATGCAATCCTTGAGGTTTATGACATTGATGAAGCAACAGCATCGGCAGATGTTGACAGGTTCATTGAAAAGGTCAATTCGGAAGGGCTTATTGTTGAATAGTCAAATATGGACCGCCGTTTGCACGGCGGTCTTTTATGTCATTTTCTAATGTGTACAAAATGTTAAAACGGCACGCAAACGCTTGCCAAGCACAAACTCTTTATGATATAATAATGTAGTTTATTCAGAAAACAATAAATTTAAAGAACGGAGATTATTATGGACAATCAGAAAAACTTCAAGCCCTATATCCCCGCAGAAAAGGTTACTCCCGAAACAACCGTAACCTCCATTATCATGGGTATTATTCTTGCGGTAGTATTCGGCGCAGCAAACGCATACCTCGGACTTCGAGTAGGTATGACGGTATCGGCATCCATTCCTGCGGCAGTTATCGCAATGGGTGTTATCAGAGTTCTTATGAAGAAGAATTCTATCCTTGAGAGCAACATGGTTCAGACCATAGGCTCTGCCGGTGAATCGGTTGCGGCAGGTGCAATCTTTACGCTTCCTGCACTTTTCCTCTGGGCAACAGAATCCCCCGATCAGTTCTCAAAACCCGGCATCATCGAAATTACACTCATCGCTCTCATCGGCGGTTTACTTGGTGTATTCTTCATGATTCCCCTTCGTAACGCTCTTATCGTAAAAGAACACGGCACACTTCCCTATCCCGAAGGAACTGCTTGTGCAGAGGTTCTTCTTGCAGGTGAAGAAGGCGGTGCAAACGCTTCTACCGTTTTTGCAGGTATGGGCTTTGCAGCAATCTTCAAGTTCATCGTTGACGGCATCAAGGCTGTTCCCTCTGAAATCAACCTTGCTTTCAGCAAATTCTTCAAGGGCTACAACGGTGAAATCGGTACTCAGGTTTATCCCGCACTTGTCAGCGTAGGCTTCATCTGCGGTCCCAGAATTTCCTCCTACATGTTCGCAGGCGGCGTTCTCAGCTGGATGGTACTTATTCCTCTTATCTGCCTCTTTGGCACAGAAGCTGTCATCTACCCCGGCACTGCCACAATCGGCGAAATCTTCGCAAAAGGCGGAGCAGGCGACATCTGGGGCAGCTACATCAGATACATCGGTGCAGGCGCACTTGCTGCCGGCGGTATCATAAGCCTTATCAAATCCCTCCCCCTTATCGTCAAGACATTCGGCGATGCTGTAAAGGGCATGGGCAAGTCAGGTGCTGCAGACAACAGCCGTACATCCAAGGACATCAATTTCAAGGTTGTAATTGCAACAATAGTTGTACTTACCTTCCTCATCTGGCTTGTTCCCGCAATTCCCGTATCCCTTCTCGGTGCGGCTATCATCGTTGTTTTTGGATTTTTCTTTGCCACCGTTTCTTCAAGAATGGTAGGTCTTGTAGGAAGCAGTAACAACCCCGTTTCGGGCATGGCTATTGCAACACTTCTCGTTTCCACGCTTCTTCTCAAGGCAACAGGAGACATCGGTGCACACGGTATGACAGCGGCAATTGCAATCGGTTCCATCATCTGTATCGTTGCGGCAATTTCCGGCGATACATCTCAGGACTTGAAGACAGGCTTCCTTCTCGGTGCAACTCCAAAGAAGCAGCAGATCGGTGAAGTCATCGGCGTTGTAGCTTCTGCATTTGCCATCGGCGGTACACTTTATCTTCTCGATGCAGCTTGGGGCTTCGGCGGCGAAGAACTCGGTGCTCCTCAGGCAACTCTCATGAAGATGATTATCGAAGGCGTTATGGAAGGCAATCTTCCCTGGGCACTCGTATTCACAGGCGTATTCATTGCAGTTGTTGTTGAAGTTATCGGTATTCCCGTACTTCCCTTCGCAATCGGTATCTACCTTCCCGTACAGCTCAATGCTTGTATCATGATAGGCGGTCTTGTCAGACTCTTTATCGAAAAGAGAAAGATGGACGCAACAAAGAAGGAAAATGCAATCACAAACGGCACACTCTTCTGCTCGGGTATGATTGCAGGCGAAGGTCTTGTAGGTATCCTGCTTGCAGTATTTGCAGTGTTCGGCATTAACCAGGCACTCGACCTTTCCGGAAAGCTCGGTCTTCCTGCAGCTGTTTCCAACATTCTCGGTCTTGTAGTTCTCGCACTTATCGTTCTCTGTGTTGTCAAATTCTCCTTCAAGAAGGAAAGAAAATAATGGCAAAGAAAAAACAAAACAGCCAAAACTATTTTGAGAAAGTCCCCGTAAAATCCGAAAAGTTCAGATGGACACAGGACGATGAGGGGCTTGTAACAATCGAGATTGACAACAAAGGCTTTTTCAACAGACTCTTGCAGAAAATTGCAAAGAAGCCTCCCATCAGCTACATCCACCTCGACGAAAACGGAAGCTTCGTCTGGAAATGCATCGACGGCGAAAAAGACATTATAAAAATAGGTGAGCTCGTCGAAGAACATTTCGGCGATGCGGCAAAGCCCGTTTACGAAAGACTTGTAAAGTTCTTCGCAATGCTTGAAGCATCGGGGTTCATCTCATTCAGAAAATAACATTTTTCAGAGCTGTCACAAAGACGGCTCTGATTTTTCTTTGTACAGTGTATGTCTAAATGTCAAACAATTGTGAACAAAGCTTGCATTTTTCAACAAACTATGCTACAATCACTATAACTTTATTATAGGAAAATAGGAGTTGATTTTTTAATGGACGGTGCCGGGTGGCAGATAATAGTACTTATAATTCTGGTAATGTTATCTGCGTTTTTCTCAGGAACTGAAACAGCCTTTACGAGTTTTAACAAAAACCGTATGAAAACACTTGCGCAGGACGGCAACAAAAAGGCAAAAGCCGTTCTTGCCATCGACGAAAGATACGAAAAGTTTCTTTCAACAATGCTTGTTGGAAACAACATTGTAAACATTGCGGCAACAACAATTTCGACAATCGTTTTTACCCAGTTTATGGGTGGCAAAGCCGAGCTCGGTGCAACGGTTGCAACAGTTGTCATGACGGTTGTGGTACTTCTTTTCGGTGAAATCACCCCGAAAACACTTGCAAAAGACTTTGCAGAAAAGTATACAATGACAACCTGTGGATTTGTTAAATTTTTAATGGTAATATTCACCCCGTTTACGTTGATTCTTGCATCGGGACCAAAAAAGATATTGAGTCTTATGTTCAAGAAGGATGAAAATGCCGACAACGTAACCGAAGATGAAATTCTTACCCTTATCGAAGAAGCCGAAGAAGACGGCGAAATCGACGAGCACGAAAGTGAACTCATCAAGAGTGCAATTGAATTCAACGACCTTGAAGTTGATGCAATTCTCACCCCGAGAGTTGACATTGTTGCAATCTCAAGCGATACACCCATTGACGAAATACGTGAAACTTACCGCACCAGCGGATTTTCTCGTCTTCCCGTCTATGAAGAAACCATTGACAACATTGTGGGTGTCATACATGAAAAGGACTTCAACAAGATGCTTCACGACGGTGGAAACGATATAAACGAAATCGTACACGGTGTTATCTGCATTACGGGCGGTATGAAGATTTCAAAGCTTCTCAGAGAGTTCCAGTCGGCAAAGACTCACATGGCAGTCGTTGTTGACGAATACGGCGGAACAGCAGGTCTTGTTACAATGGAAGACGTGCTTGAAGGTCTGGTTGGTGAAATCTGGGACGAACACGACGAGGTTATTGAAAGCATCAGACAGCTTGACGAAACAACATACATAATAAACGGTTCTTCTGCTCTCAACGACATTGCGGATATCTGCGTATTCTCGGATGAAGAGCTTGAAGCAAATGCAACCGTTAACGGCTTTGTTCTTGACAATCTTAATAAGGTTCCCGAAGTCGGTGACATTTTCGACTACGAAAACTTCACCTTCGAGGTTATCAAGGTTGACGGAAGACGTGCTGAAGAAATAAAGCTTACCGTAAATCCCATCGAGGACGAAGAAGAGGATGAAAATCCAAAGAAGAAGTCTAAAGATGATGATGACGGTAAGGAAGACAAAGAATAATAAAGTTAAAATTAAAATATATATAATAAAGTTAAACGCCGAAGAATTTGTCTTCGGCGTTGTTTTTTGATTGACTTTTTGCAAAATCAGTAGTAAAATGATGGCAGATAAAACTGATGAAAGCGGCGGGTGTAAAATGTTCCGGAACGAAGTTTTTACAGAGCTTAAAGACGCATGTCCTATTGACATTAAAATGAAATATCCGATTCTCGGAATGAAAAATGCCGTCACGGGTTGTTATTTGCGTAAAGCTGTATACGAATTATTGCTTAAAGCCGAAGAAAATCTTCCCGCAGGCTATCACCTTCGTATATGGGATGCTTGGCGTCCTCTATCGCTTCAGAAGGAACTTTATGAAGTCTACAAGCAGGATTTGATAAGCACCTTTAATCTGTCCTCTCTTTTGCAGGAGGAACAGGAAGCCTTTATATCAAAGTACATTGCAATTCCGTCGGAAAATCCCGACTTTCCTCCTGCTCATACGACGGGCGGTGCCATAGACCTAACGCTTATTGACGAAAGAGGAAACGAGGTTGACATGGGAACGGATTTTGACGATTTTTCCGAAAAAGCGGCAACGGATTACTTTGAAAAGTCTGAGTTTGACTGCAGTACAATTCAGAAAAACAGACGCATTCTGAAAGATGCCATGACAAAGGCAGGATTTACAAATCTTCCTTCCGAGTGGTGGCACTATGATTACGGCAACCGAAACTGGGCAAATTTCAGCAAAAATGAAGCTGTTTACAAAGGTGTTTTCAACGAACAGGATTTAATAATCGAATAAACATTAAGAGGTGTTATTATGAGAAAGTATCTTTTATCCGAAAGCGGTACATTTTACAGAGCAAATCTTCACTGCCACACAACCTGTTCTGACGGAAAATATACTCCCGAAGAAACAAAGAAGTTTTACAAAGACGAAGGATATTCCATTGTTGCCTTTACTGACCACAGAAAGTTTGTAAGACATCCCGAGCTTTGCGACGACGGTTTTCTCGCACTTAACGGTTTTGAAGCCGACATTTCCGAGCCTACACCCGGAGGATGGAGTCTCACTATGAAGACCTGTCATCTCTGTGCCATTGCCCTTGATGAAAACACAGAAACCGCACCAAGCTGTGCAGGAATAAGCTACGACGGTGAGAGTATTTCTGCGTACATAAAGTCCTGCAAGGATGCCGGCTTCTTTGTCACCTACAACCACCCCACATGGTCACTCGAAAGCTATCCCGAGTACATGGGCTACAAAGGTGCAGATGCCCTTGAAATCGTAAACTACGGTTGTGTTGTTGAAGGCTTCAATGACAGAAACGACCACTGCTACGATGATATGCTCAGAGGCGGTGAAAGACTCTTTGCGGTAGGTGCCGACGACAACCACAACGAAGCACATCATTTTGGCGGATACACCATGATTAAGGCTGACGAGCTTACCTATGAGGCTGTTGCAAAGTCGCTTAAAGAGGGCAACTTCTACGCCAGCGAAGGCGGTCCGAAGATTGAAGAATTATATATTGAAGACGGTATCATTCACGTGAAAACCGATTGTGCGAGAGAAATCTTCTTCTCCACCGACAGAAGAATCTGCCACTATGCAAAAGGCAAGGACGCATCTTTTGCCCTCCGCGAATTTGATTATTTCAGAATCACGGCTGTGGGACAAGACGGCAAGTGTTCGTGGACAAGGGCTTACTTTCTCTTTGATAAAAAGAGAAAGTAACAAAGAGAAAATATTTTAGCACCAATAGTTTTGAATATTTAACCAAAATATATATTCTCGGATAAAGCTATTCCCGACCGCCATAAAGGCAAGCGGTCGGGAATTTTGTTTTATACTCACAAAAATCCCCGACGCCGTCGTTTGGTGTCGGGGATTGATTATCCGTGAAATATTCACTTTTCAGCACCGACAATGCGTCGGTGTTGTTTTTTGTTGCTGTCTTGCTGATTGACAGCAACAAAAGGTTGTTTACGCGATTATACAGCTTGTATATTGCTGATATTGCCCGCGAAATTGTCAGCAGTGACTCACTGCGCAGCGTCTACAATTATACCGAAGTCTTCAGTCTTAAGAGAAGCACCGCCGATGAGACCGCCGTCAACGTTTTCGCACTTGAGAAGGTCTGCACAGTTCTTTGCGTTCATGGAGCCGCCGTACTGTACGATTGTTTCGTCAGCAACTGCCTTTCCGTAGAGTTCTGCAACAACACTTCTTACTACGCCACAAGCTTCGTCGGCCTGTTCGTTGGTAGCTGTCTTGCCTGTACCGATAGCCCAAACGGGTTCGTATGCGATGATAACGTTCTTCATCTGTTCAGCAGTAACATCGAGAAGGTCAACCTTTGTCTGCTTGCCGAGAATTTCAGCTGTGATGCCCTGATCTCTTTCCTTTTCGAGTTCGCCAACGCAGAGGATAACCTTAAGACCTGCTTCAAGAGCAGCCTTTACTCTTGCATTTACTGTTTCGTCTGTTTCTGCAAAGTACTGTCTTCTCTCACTGTGACCGATGATTACATATTCAACACCAAGGTCTACGAGCATGTCAGCACTTGTTTCACCTGTGTATGCACCGCTCTTTGCGAAGTGTACGTTCTGAGCGCCGATCTTGATGTTTGAGCCCTTTGCTGTTTCAACTGCGATAGCAAGGTTTGTTGCAGGAACACAGCAAACGATATCGCAATTATCCTTGCCTGCTACTACAGGCTTGAGTGCTTCTAAAAATGCCTTTGTTTCGGAAGGAGTCTTGTTCATCTTCCAGTTACCGGCAATAACTAATCTTCTCATATTCTTCTCCTTTTCTGTTACTTTTCTTTCGGAGAAAAGTAACCAAAAGAACTCGCACTTGGCACCGTTCTTTTGATGTTTTGAATTTTATGTAGGATGCTCGATTAGAGCTTTTCCCTGTCTCCAGCAAAGCAGGCGACAGGGAAATTCATTATATTCTTGTTTGTATCATTTTGCCGCGTGCCCTATAGGCGGCAAAATGAAGTTGCACTTGTGAGAAAACAATTGGTATAAATCCTTAAAAAGAACCGTGCCTAATTGTTTTCTTTTTGCTATCTTTTTCTTTTTCCAAAAGAAAAAGTAGAAAAGACTATCTATCGTTAAGTGCAGAAATACCGGGAAGGTCCTTACCTTCGAGGAATTCGAGGGATGCACCGCCGCCTGTGGAGATGTGTGTCATCTTGTCAGCATAGCCGAGCTTTTCAACTGCTGCCGCAGAGTCACCGCCGCCGATGATGGAGATAGCGCCGCTTTCAGCAACTGCCTTAGCTACGTTTTCTGTACCTGCTGCAAAGTTCTTCCATTCGGAAATGCCCATAGGACCGTTCCAAACTACTGTGCCTGCACCCTTGATGTTTTCACTGAAAGATCGGAA
>JAGAUT010000036.1 GCA_017620655.1 Clostridia bacterium
AGTCAAGTAATGTTCCATCTGGGATATGAGTTTGGTGAAAAGGATGTACATGATGTGAAGTTATTGTGTGAGACATTTCATATCGAAGTTCCAAATGAGTATAGATAACAACAAATTCCAATTTGTCTATTTCTACATAAATATTAAAGCGTAAAATCATATTAAGGATAGGGCAACCCCCTATCCTTTTTAATTTGACTGTACCTCAAAAGCATAGTATAACTGTTATATAAAGAGGTTTATATTTTTATAATCTCATACATAAATAAAATTATAGGAGGTGTTTAATGAGTAATTTTTTCATTAACAGTAGTGAGATACTAACCATATCTTTTTTGAACAACAAGTCTTTTTATTTTAATCAGGAAGAGATGGCAAATGCCATCGGTTGTACTCAACCTAACATATCATATGTAATATCTTCTTTAATAGAAAAAGGCATTGTTGAAAACTGCAAAGGGTTCATTATGGTAAATCAATACAGACTTATAGAATGTCTGTTTTTTTATGCTAAGGCAGTCTATGATTCAGAGATTTACTTTTCAGACGGCGTCCTAAAAATCAGAAATTGGACTACTGAGATTTATGCTTTTTTTGAAACCTATTTCAGATTGTTCAACATTGAGTATGTTGTTGCAGAATGCAAAGCATGGAAAGAAATATCTTTTGTTTTTTCTGATAATGTTATTGATATATCAGACATTTTATAATACAAAGAGTGAGAAGAACCAAAACACAAAATATGCCCCTAAATGCTATTAAATAGGCATTTCAGGGGCATCAAATATATAAACTGTATTTTATGATATTATAAAGTACAGTTTATAATTTTTATAAAAAAGGAGTGATTTATGAGAGAAAAAAAGAGTCAATTTGAAACACAACACCATTTGAAAGAGGAAATTGAAAGCATAACAGACAAGGGTTATAATACAGTCTTAATCAAAGATAGAGACCAAACAGATAGACGTAGATTCACCAAAATATTTGATATAAAACTGAATGAACTAATTTTTAATACTGACCTTGAAAGAAAATATATCAATTTTTTCATACTGCTTGTTAATATTAACTCCAGATACATTGAACCAGATTTGAACATAATCAATCTGACAACAAAAGAAATAGCAGACAATTTGGAATTTACAACAGTCTATGTATATAACTGTCTAAAAGTCTTAAAGGAGCATGACATTATAGACTACTACAAAAAAGGAAAAAGCAATTTTGTAGTTATAAACCCTATCTATTATGCCAGATTCTATGACATAAGGTATATGTACCTTGTAGAAAACACATTTAAAAGAAAAAATGTGTCTATTACTGAAATTATAGACAGAATAAGAATTCTGAAAAACACCAAGAACAACAGAAAAAATAAGTATATAAATGAACAGATAAAGTCTTATCTAACAAATCAGATTGAAGATTAAAGCTCTGTATTAACTGTCTAGGTAAATTCTTTTTATATCTTCTCTGCCCAATCCATGGGCAAGAAACCTACTGCTCACAAACTCCCTTGCTTTTTCCTTGCTCCATCCTTTGTGGTTGATAAGATAGGAACAGAACTGTTGTGCTGCATACTTTCTGAATTCATGGTTTTTGCCACTTATGGGGAGATTCAATGCAGTAGTAATTTTTCTGATTTCATTAGACATTAACTGCCTTGTTTCCTTTTCACTTTTAGGAAGATTGAAGAGGTTATCGTCTAATTCTTTCCCTTTTATCATATCTTTCAAAAATAGTATTCCATGTGGGGATAAAGGTCTTAAAGTATCTTTACCCCCTTTTCCTATAATATGAATTGTCCTTCCGTCTAAATCTATGGATGAAACCTTGATAGAAATTAATTCATGAATTCTGCACCCAGTATATGCCATACACTTTAATTCATTTTGTCTGTCTGATTTGTAGTTGATAATTTGCTCTATTTGTTCATTTGTGTAAAGTCTTTGGGAGTTGCTTTTATAGGTGTTTTCAGGTTTGAATTCTGATACTACCTTATTATAGAACCCCTCTGCATTAAATCTTAATGTAATGGCATAACTGACCTTGTAGAGCATATTTTTATATGCACTTATGGTTTTTGCAGAGCATCCTTCTTTTGTCTGTAAGAATGCTATTGCCATATCTGGTGTTATATCTCTTACAAGTTTTATATTATAATTTTCTTTCAGAAAAGTGCAGAATGTTTTTGCCTTTTCTGTTGTATTTTCTGCAGTCCTTTTTGAAAAGATAAATTCTTTTGTTTGCCCTAACTTTTTAAATTCCCTTTTTCCTACATACTGAAAATCTGTGCCATTTAATTTATTAAAGAGCTCAGTTCTTTTCTCTGATTCTTGTAGATTTATGACATTGAGTGCAGAATGTATCTGATAACCCAAAGATTTTGATTTTCCCATATATTCCTCCTTTTTTCTGTCAGATTTACTGTTTTTTTCAGTAAATCTGATTTTTCACATTTTATTTTAATTTTTTTCTTTTAAATTCATTTTTTTAGATTTTTTTCTGAATGCAGTGCTCGTTTAGGTTTAACACCTAACCAAGCACTGCTAAGGTATTTTTTATCATAATTCTATGATAAAAAAAGCAGACAAGGGATGCACCTTGTCTGCAGGTCTACTCTGTTGTGAGAAAATTACCCTTTGACTTTTTTTGTTTAGTATGCCATAGGCATATAGAACCAAAAAAGTCCCAAAATAATGTATATATCATCAACCAGGATGGTTGTAAAAAAGAAGATTATTTTTTCCTTATTTCCCACCTTATCAAGAGCAGTAATATCATTTGTAGGAAAGACAAAGGGTATTAAAGGTAATTTCCAATCTGAAAGTATCTGTTGAGTGTTGCCCCACTTTTAGGGGTTGTATCGAGTTTGACTTAATATAGATATTATAACACACTATCAATGTAATTTGCTTATAATTATTATTTTACCGTCTAAATTAAAATACCTTTTTATAATTTGACAAATCTGAAAAATATTTTATACTTTTTGTATAAAAAGTATCAGACAGTAAAAAAAGGAGTAGATATATTCAGTTTTGATACTTTCTGAATATATAAAAGCAAATGGAAGAAATCAAGATTATACCTAGTGAAACTTTTAGAGGGTTTCAAAAAACAGTAGATAATGAAATAAGCAAAATACCACTCAGGAACAAAAGAAAAAGGTATTATAAAGAATTCAGTAATATGATGCACTTAATATATGACTACCAAGCAGACACAGTACAGAAATTGCAACCATTGACAAAATATAATGTTTTAGTTTATGATACAATCAACTTGGGGAATAATACCTATGCTTGTTATGTTAAAGTCTATAAGGTATTAAATGACCTTATGATTAAGGGAGAAACACCCCTATTTTACAGAACCAATTGGGGCAGAATTGCAAAGAAAAGAATACTGGCAATAATAAGGGATTAAATGTGAGTTGTCGCAAGTCTGTCGCAACACAATAATTAAAATTAGAAAACATTAAAAAACAAAAAACAAGATAAACTCTATGTTTTTCAACATTACACTACATCACAAAACACTAAAAAACAATAGGAATTAAACTCAAAGAGATAGTCGGGAACGCCCGACAGCGAATTTTCGCGGGGCAGCTTTTACAATTTCAAATCTTTATATTCGCGCAAATATTGTTCCCGACCATCAAACAACGACGGTCGGGAACTTTTCATTTACAGCATTCACATATGTGGGTGCTTTTTTTATGCCGCTAAGTTATCCGTTTTCGACATCAGGATATAAATTTTGTCCGTGCCGTATATTGACTTATTATAGTTTTATGATATACTTTCACTGTAACTAATGTTTAAATCGGAGGTTTTTATGGCAAATTGGATATGGCTGAAAGACGGTGAAATGATAAATAGCTTTGGCGAATTTTATATACCGTTCAATTACACGTCGGGGAATGTCAGGATGAAGATTTCCGTTGATTCAGAGTATGCGCTTTATATTAACGGTGAATATGTCAGCTCTAATCAATACAGCGATTTTCCTCACTATAAAATTTATGATGAAATTGATATAACAAAATATCTTAAGTGCGGCGAAAACTCAATTGCTGCAATTGTTTGGTATATGGGTGTGGGAAATGCTTCGTATTTCCCCGGTAGAGCAGGGCTTTGGTATGAGGTTTATTGTGATGATAAAAAGGTACTGGAGTCGGATGCAAATACACTTTCGCGTATGAGCCGCACTTTTGAAAACGGACTCGAAAAAAAGATTTGCAATGAGCTTGGATTTACATATCATTATGATGCAAATAATGAGGATAACTGGAAAACGGGAGAACTTTACGGCTTTTCTGAAAGTGTGATAATTGAGGCAATGCAGCCGCTTCCAAGACCGGTAAAACGACTTGAGATTCTTCCGTTTCGTAAAGGAATGAAGATTAAATCTGTAAATGAAAAATCATACCTTTATGACTTGGGTGAAGAGGAGGTTGGTTATCTTAAATTTAAGATAAGCTCACCTGAAAAGCAGCGCATCAATATTGCATTCGGAGAGCATATAAAGGACGGTGGAGTAAGAAGATTTTACGATTACCGTGATTTCAGTTACGAAGTAACTCTCAAAGATGGGGTTACTGAGTTTGCAAACTATATGCGCAGAATAGGTGCAAGATACCTTGAAATTACGTCAGAATTTGATATTGATGTTGAATATATAGGTCTTGTTCCTTGTGTATATCCTCTTGAAAAGGTTAAATGTGACTTCGGAAGCGAGCTTCGCAATAGAATATACGAGGTTGGCGTGAGAACGCTTGAGCTTTGTATTCACGACCATATTGAGGATTGCCCTTCAAGAGAACAGGGACTTTATACAATGGATTCAAGAAATCAGATGCTTTGCGGATACTATGCGTTCCATGAATTTGAAATGCCGCGAGCTTCGCTTCTTCTCATAAGTAAGGACAATCAGAGAGATGACCATCTGCTTCCTACCTGTGCTCCCGAAAAAGCCGATTTGTGTATACCTTCATTTGTTCTTCATTATTTCAGACAGCTCTATGAATATGCACTCTATTCAAAGGATATAAGCCTTATAAAAGAGGTTATGCCGAGAATAAAGCCCATGCTTGATACCTTCTTGAAGAACATGAAGGACGGGCTTGTACTGACCTTTAAGGGTAAGAAGTTCTGGAACTTCTATGAATGGAAGAGGGAGCTTAAATGCGCAGATGAGACAGAAACGGCAATCAGGGTTCATACAGAGGATGAATTTGAAGCACCGCTTAATTTTCTTCTTTCCATGGCACTTGATTTCATGCAGAAAATGTGTGACATGATAGGTGAGAAGGCAGATTATTTATCGTTAAAGAGTGAGCTTGATAAGAGAGCCTTTGAAAAGTTCTATAATAAGGAAAAAGGGCTTTTTGTTATTCGTGAGGGAAAAGAAGAGTACAGCGAGCTTGTAAATGCCTTTGCAATTCTCTGCGGTGTTGCAAAGGGAGAAGTTGCAGAAAATATAGCACAAAAACTTGCAAGTGACAACGACATGGTTGAATGTACTCTCAGCATGAGATGCTTCAAGTATGACGCACTCCTTATGATTGATAAAGAAAAGTATAAAGAATATATTCTGTCGGATATAGATGAGAGATATAAAAAGATGCTTGATGAGGGTGCGACAACATTTTGGGAAACAGAGCTTGGTGCAGACGATATAAATGCAGGAAGCCTTTGCCATGGCTGGAGTGCTATGCCTGTTTATTACTATAATATTTTACTGTAAAAATTCCAGCAGATTGTCAACAGTGTTATTTTGTCGTAAATTTGACCGAACACATAAAAGCCTGTGATATAATATAACAAATGCAAAAGGAGTCTTCTGTGATGAAATATATAGTAGCTACCGATTTTGACGGAACTCTCTGCCAAAGCTATCCCGACGGGTATAAAATCAATGATAAAACACTAGAAGCCATAAAAGAATTCAGAAGTAAAGGCAATCTTTTTGGCGTAGTTACGGGACGCAGCTATATCTGGGCATACCCCGTGTTCAAAGAGCAGAACATATTTGAATTTGATTATATAATATCCGATAACGGTGCCCAGTGCTTTGATAAAGACGGAAATACTGTATTCAGTAATAAAATCAAAGCGTATCGCGGATTTGTAAAGGACTATGTTACTACTGTCCTTGAATTTTCTGACGAAGTAGAAGAAACAGGAATATGCTTTGAAAAGGACAGATTCAATTTTGAGAAGAATAACCCCGACGGCAACGACGGATATTACAGTAAGTATTCAGTTCTTGATGAACTTTGCGAAAAAGACGAATTTGCTATGGTCAATGCCGTCTGTAAAAATCATGAAACGGCGGCAAAGCTTAAGGACGAAATTGTATCAAAATTCGGCGAATATCTTGACCCTGCTCAGAATGGAAGATGCCTTGATATTACGGCGAAGGGTGTAAATAAAGCTTCGGGCATTATTCAGTATGCCGAAGCTATGGGAGTAAACCACGATAATATCTATTCAGCAGGTGATAACTATAACGATCTGCCCATGATTAAGGCATTTCACGGCTGTGCCGTAAAGGGTGCGGTCGATGAGCTTAAAAGCAAGGCTGAATTTGTTCTTGATGATGTTGGAAGCTTAATTGAGAAAATTCTTCATAAGGAGAAAAACAATGGTTAAATACACATTCAAAAAAGCTCTTCCCGTGTGGGAAAAGGGTAAAGAAAATGAAATGAACTACAACCTCGTTTTCCGCGCAGTTGTAGATAAGGCGGATGATGTGAAAATCGCACTTTCCGCATCAAGCATGTATCAGATGTTTGTAGGCGGCACTCTTGTTGCCGAAGGCCCTGCAAGAGCGGGTCACGGGTGGTATAGAGTTGATGAAATTGATATTTCAAAGTATGTAACAAAAGATAAGAATGTTGTTTGTATTTACGTAGACGGATATAATGTCGAAAACTACTACCTTATCAAACAGCCCTCCTTTCTTTGCGCTGAAATAATATCAGACGGCAAGGTTGTTGCTGCAACAGGCAGTGAGGGTTTTGTTGCTAAGTATCACTCTGACAGAGTGAGAAACGTAGTCCGTTACTCCTTCCAGAGAACATTTGTTGAAGCATATAATATTGACGAGCATTTCCGTGATTTTGAAACAAAGCCCGATGCTTCTTTTGTACCTGTTGAGCTTGCATTACAGGATGAAAAGAAGTTTATCGAAAGAGGCGTTGCTCTTGCAAGATATGACGAGTGTGATGCTTCTGAAGTTATTTCAAGAGGATGTGCAGTATTCTCTGATACTTGTGATAATCCCTTCAGAATGGGCTATGCCGTGCCCAGTGCCGATACAAGTGCGTTTGCTGATGCAAAGGTGCATGTCTTTGACGAAATCAGAAAAGGTACATATACCTGTACTTCCACACAGACAGAAAAGGCTGACAGAGTGGAGATGGGTGCAAATGAGTATGTTATCTATAAAATGCCCACAGAAAAATCAGGCTTTATCCGTTTTGGCATTACTGCTGAAGAAGATGCTGAAATCATAGTCCATTTTGATGAGGTCCTGAAGGATGGAGACGTTACACCCGAAAGACTCCTTACTCATCAAAGAGGTGCAATTTGGTTTTTGAAGAAGGGTACGTATTCTATTATTACGAATGAACCCTATACCGTAAACTATCTTAAATTTATTAACAAGTCAGAAGGTATGGTCACGGTAAGAAATCTCGGCATTACAGAGTTTGCCGCAGATATTGAGTATAAGCCTCTGAACAGCGGTAACGAAAACCTTGACCTTATTCACAAGGCGGCGATTGAAACATATAAGCAGAACGCCATTGACGTTTTTACCGACTGTCCCTCTAGAGAAAGAGCAGGCTGGCTTTGTGACTCATTCTTCACTGCACGTGTTGAAAGATTACTCACAGGCAAGAGTGACCTTGAACGAAACTTCCTTGAAAACTTCCTGATAGCTGAGGATGTTGGACACATTGACTCACGAATGTTCCCAATGTGTTTCCCTGCTGACCATATAAATGAAAACTTTATTCCCAACTGGGCAATGTGGTATGTTCTCGAACTTGAGGAATACCTGGAAAGAAGCGGAGACAGAGAGCTTGTAGATATGGCAAAGGATAAAATTCTAACACTTTGCGAATACTTTGAAGAATATGAAAACTCCGACGGACTTCTCGAAAACCTCGAAAAATGGGTGTTTGTCGATTGGTCAAAGGCTAATGACTATGTTGACGGTGTAAACTATCCCTCAAACATGCTTTATGCAAGAATGCTTGAAATCGTAACAAACCTCTACGGCGATAAAAAGTACGCACAAAAGGCGGCAAAAATAAAGGCTGAAATCTGTAAGCAGTCCTATGCCGAAGGCTTTTTCAGAGACCACTCAGTAAGAGACGAAAACGGCAGTCTTGTCCTAAAACTCGAAGATGTTACCGAATCCTGCCAGTATTACGCATTCTTTACAAAGACTGCAACTGCCGAGTCTCACCCTGAGCTTTGGAAAACGCTTGTCGGTGAATTCGGCCCCGGCAGAATGGAAAAGGGACTTCATACAGATGTTGCGCCCTCCAATGCCTTCATGGGACTGTATATCCGCCTCGACCTTCTTTCGGCAATGGGGGATAGGGAAACGGTGCTTTCAAATATCGAAGGCTTCTTTATCCATATGGCAAAGGCAACGGGAACTCTCTGGGAAGATAAGGACGGTGCAGCAAGCTGTAACCACGGCTTTGCAAGCCATGTTCTTGTGTGGATGGATAAGTTTTTGAAGTAACTCACATTGTCATCCTGAGCGAAGCGTAGCGTAGTCGAAGGATCTAAGTGATGTAGTTAGCAGTAAATAAGCTGAACAAAATTATATAAAACTTATTATGTTATTCTTAACGACATATGAGTTTTATAAATCTATATATCAGATCCTTCGACTTCGCTCAGGATGACAGAATGATTTGATTTGGAAAACATAGTAGATAAGTTATGGGGGCAACATGAATTCTTTGATTCTTGACGTAAACCATATGCTAAAAAACAAAAACTTTGAATATGCTTTTTGCGGCGGCTATGCTATTGACTTGTTTTTGGGGCAAATAACTCGAAAGCATAAAGATGTTGATATGCTTGCATATTGGAAAGATAGAGACACTATTATCGAGTATATGTGGACTTTGGGATTTGAAGTATATGAGATGATTGGCGGCGGACAAGCGCATAGGATTACCGATATTAATAATCAAATGAGGATAAAACGAAATATTGTTGCTGTTAATAATTGCGATTTTATAAGACTTGAACCGACTGAATCTACAGATATTTACAATATTGATTTTATCCCTGTTGAACAAACTGAACCAAACTTTATAGAATTTCTGTTTAATGATAAAACAGAAACAGATTTTCTTTATGCAAGAGACCACTATGTCAAACGGAAACTTGATAAGTCTATATTATTTAATAATGAAATTCCATATTTGGCTCCTGAAATTTGTTTGCTTTATAAATCCACGGATACTGATCGTGCTGGCTATCAGCATGATTATGATTTTGCGATAAAAGCAATGAATTGTGAGCAAAAGGACTGGTTGAATCAGTCGTTGAAGCACATGTTTCCGTCAGGACATAAGTGGATTGAAAGGACTGAATGACATGCTAACCCACAAAGGCACTCAAACCATAAAAACCGAAAGACTAATTCTTCGCAGATTTACGGTAGACGATGCTAACCTTGCCTTCAAAAACTGGGAAAGCGATGAGAGGGTTACAAAGTATTTGTCTTGGGATCCACATAAATCACCGGAAGAAACAAGGAACCTTTTTGCCGAGTGGTGTGAAGCCTATGAAAACCCGACTACATATAACTGGGCAATAGAATATGAGGGACAACCTATTGGAAGCATTTCGGTTGTAAAGATAAACTCAAACCACGAATATGCAGAGCTTGGCTATTGCATGGGCTTTGACTTTTGGGGCAAAGGAATTATGACCGAAGCCGTAAAGGGCGTAATCGGTTTTCTCTTTGAAGAAGTGGGGATGCATAGAGTTGCAATTTGTCACGCTTCTCAAAATCCTGCCTCTGGCAAAGTTGCCGAAAAGTGCGGTCTTACACTTGAAGGGACACAGAGAGAAAGGTTTAAGAGCAGATGGGGAGAATATCTCGATATAAAAATGTGGAGTATTCTCAAGAATGAATGGAATAAATGATATTATAAAGTCACATAGTTGTTAACTATTAATAAAACCCCTTCCGACTGGAAGGGGTTTTGTCATATTATTCTGCGTAAGCGTATCTTCCCATAAAGAGAATTTCGCCGTTTGTATCATCACGGATTACAAAGTAGAAAGGCTTATTGAACTTGACTTCAATTGGTTCTTTTGGCTTTGCACTTGTGGCACCGTCCATCATAACAGCCGTAACTGCCGCCGCTTCAGTACCTTCTTCGTCAACTGAGATATATGTCTTGTGCAGTACCTTGTCTATCCATAAATCTTCGTCAGGTGAAAGATTCATCATGCCTGAAAAGTCTGCAAGAAATCTGCTGAAAGCATTGTTCATATTTAAACGTTGAAGTATATTGTTGAGCTCGGTATCAAATTCAACCTTAAATTTCGGAACATGTAAATTCAATCTCTCGTATTTTAATTCAGCTTTATTCAGGATATTTTCAACGTCCGTGCTTTTTGCCATAATGAGATACATTGACACATTCAGGTCGTTTAGGTTTTCTCTTTCAACATTGCCGTTTTCATCCTCTGTATAGAAGTTTGTTTTGTACGGCATTTTAACAATTTCTGCATTATCTGACTTGAAATATCCAAAGTGCTCTGTCTGCTGCATGAAATCAATCTGTGTTTCTTTTCCGTTGGCAGAAGTAAACGTGTCAGGCTTTGTTGCACTCTTCCAAAAGTCATTTTCCCACGCACCCTTGAAGTAAATAGCATTGACAAGTGCCGCCCAAAAATCGGAATCGTTTATGATTGACGGAATCTTTCCGTTTGTTTTGTCATTAACCCACGAGTTTATTTCTTTTACAGCTTTGCTGTTATTAACTTTACTTGCGTTTGCATTATAAAATTCAGACACCTTGTCCTTGTATTCCTGTTTGAAATCATGAGGGCAGTTGTCGGTGTTTACCCAAACAGAATTTGCAATACTAAGTGTCAGTTTGTCCGATTTAGAGTATCTTTCAATAAGCTCTTTTGAAAACGTGTTAAAAGTCTCAAGGTCTTCTATTTGCAAAGCATTTAATATTTCTTCTTTTGTATCACCCTTTGCACCGTTTGCCGCCATGGCAAGCGCCATCTTTATCGACAGTGGAGAGAACATATAGTTTTCATCCTTTGGCATTTGATAGTTCATTTTGTCGGCAAAGGTCGCGTTTTGAGGAATTAACTTTGTGTTTTCAATAAGGTCATATGCTCTCATGACAATTACGATTGCTTCTTCTGTAGATAGAGAAGATTTAGGATAAAATACATTTCCTTTATATCCGGTCATTAAACCAGCGTGTGAAACAAGCTGTATGCTGTTTCTTGCCCAGTCCGAGATGCTTTCATCGTCGTCGTATTCGATTATATCGTCGGTATATACAAGGTCACAGCCTATTAGATTTATAAGTCTGTCGAAGATAACTGCTGTTTCTTCGCGGGTTAATAAATCATCTGGAGCAAAAAAGCCATTTCCTTTGCCGTTGATTATACCGTTAATGTACAAATTCAGAATAGCCGGGTTGTTTGTATCCTCAAAAGGATTTTCAATATTAATTGAAGTCGTTTCAGATTGCTTTGATTCAATGCCGCAAAGTTGGTAGATAAGTTCGCAAAACGCTTCTCTTGTAATAAAACTTCCGTAGTAATACGTCTTTTCAGAATCCAGTATGCCAAGGTTAAGCGCCTTGTCAACATCCTCTTTTGCCCATTCTGCGGGATTTGTGTTTGCAGTAGTAGCACAGCCGACAGGCTCTTTCTTTGGTCCGTCTGCACCGTCTGCAAAAACAAATATACATAACGAAGTAATCATTGTTAGAATTAGCATTAGAGAAATGGTTCTTTTCATAATTTTTAACCCCCTGTATAAATTCATGGAAAAATTGATTATTCACCGTATACAATAAGCTGAGTTACACCGTTTTTATCAATGTATACCGTCTGGTCACCGCCCGCCTGTGTGCTTTTTGAAAAGTTGATTTCATACATTTCGGCTTTACTGCAAAGCTCATCTATCGTAAATGTTTCAGTATTACCAATGTCAACCGCATACGAAACCGTGTCATATTCAACCGTACACTCATTTTTTGCTAATGTAACCACATCACTCAAGTCGCTTATTTCGGTTCGCTCTGTGTTTTTAAAACCATCGCTGATAACTCCGGGTGCATCATAGTTTATATTTAAACTCTCGTAGTCAAAACATTTGAGCGTTGTTCCTTCGTTATTAGAGGAATATGGCGGATAGCTGCAAATATCTTGTTCGGGAATCTCAAAATAAGCATAATAAATCTGTTCGTCAAAATCAGCAGTCTTTCTAAAGTCCATAACTTCCTTCGAGATTCTGTACTGACCTGCTCTGAGTTCTCCGTATAACCATTCCCAATTAGTTTCAAGTTCTGTTTCGCCGTCTTTGTTTAACATATATGCAATCATATTAAAAGCATAGTCAAGCAGAGGTTTTGTGTCTACTGGAACCCATTTGTTTCCGTCTTTCTTTTCAAGATAAAAAGCTTCGCCTGTATCAAGATCACCTGTAATGTTGCCGCCTTTTTGCTTGAACACAATGGTTGCACCCTTGTTTGTTACATCTCTTGCTTCAAGCCTTAACCCCCAGTCCTTCCAAAGATAAGCACCGATGCAGACTGCTGTAGAGTTCTTTGCATTTATGTCCATATTACTATCACCGATGTAAACATCACGGTTTCCTTCAAGTGTGTGGTACTTGATAATCTTATAATCGCCGAAATCAAATACAACAGAGCCACCGTCTTTATACCTATACTCCTCGATTTCTCCTATAGCCGCTCTTCTGTTACAATCTGCAACTATACCATCAATAGTGACTTTACCATAGTTAAGAGCTTCTTTTAAAGGAAGTGTATTTCCGTCAACGGTTACATATACATCGTGCAGACCGTAGTAGTACAAATTGTAGTCGCTTGCATATTCGTCAAAATCTCTGTTATTGGCAACAAGTGTGAGAATACCGGCATACTGAATCTCTGCAAATCTTGCAGGGATGCTGTCCTGTCTGTACTGAACGGAAAGCTCAAATTCTTCAAAACCATCGTGTCTTATGTCGTCGGTAGTAATAGTTGTACCTCCTGCCATAGGAGGAATGTAAGTAATTACAACCTTTCTGCCGATGCCGTATAGATAGTCAATATGGTCGTGAAGGTATTCTACACGGATTCTTTTAGAAATCTCGTATTCTTCTTCGTCTACATTCGGCTCGACTACCATGTAATATGTATCTTCTTCAACAACTGTTCCCACAAAACTTTCGGGAGGAAGCTCGGATTCAACTGTATTGTACCTGTCCTCCCCGGGCTCGTTTGTTTTGCAATCTGTTATATAATGTGCTAATTCATCGCAATCTCCGAAAACATCGTTGCCGTCTTTGCCGTCAGATTGTGTTTTACTCTCGCATGCAGCAAAAATAGTGGCAGATACCGTAACAACAAATACCACCAATACCAGAATTAAAAAGTTTCTCTTTGACATATTTTTTCCTCCTTTATGTTGCTTTTGATATTTTAGACGTAATTAATTCCAAAAAGTTCCAAAAGAAAAACGCAGGAATAACCTGCGCTTCTTTTATGCATTTGGAATGTCAATATACTGTGCCGAAGCAAACCCTAGAATTCCGTTGTATTCAACAACATACCAGAGACCTGTTGTGCAGTAAACGTCAACACTTTCGCCGTTGGGAATCTGAGTAAGAATATTTGCATCAAGTGACGGTCTTTCTCTTACATTCAGTCTGCCGCCGGATGTTGTTACGATGCCTTTTTGAACACCTCTGTATTCGTTTGGAGAAACAAATAGAACGCCCAGAAATTCAGCAACGCCCTGAACAAGATTTCTTGCAATTTCGTTTATGTTGTTTTTAATCCATTCGGCATCTTTTGGATTGTCGTGATAAGCTATTTCTACCAAAACTGCAGGTGCTGTAGTTCTTACAACCTCAGCAAGACTTGTAGTCGGAACAATTTTAACTGCCGAAGGATTTGGATATATACTCATGAAATTGTCAGCAAGTATTGTTGCAGCTTCTCTGCCTCTGCGGCTACGGGTGTAGTAGTAGAAATCACTGCCTGACAGCTGTCCTGCAAGCCTTTCAGGTGAAGCATTTGAATGGAGTGCAAGATGAAGGTCGTAATTGCCTGCATTTGATTCTTCAATTGCCTGACGAACTGTGTTGTATCGGTTGTTTCGTGTGTAGCTTATACCTGATGCTAAAAGATAAGGTTCCATAGCATCGGCAATCAGATTCATGTAATATTCTTCACTGCCCGAACCGTCATAGTAGTTGTTGAACTCCTGAGTTGACGGGCTTAAATAAATTGATGGCATAATATCCCTCCGATTTTGTTATTACTACATTCTATTCATAGTTCTTATAAATTGACACTTTGAATAGTATAGAAAGGGTGATAAAATGCTGTCAAAAACTTTTTCTGTTATGATTATATTCTCTTTTGTGTCTGCATGTCTGACAAATAATGTTGAAAGAATGGCGGAGAGTTTTGTATCTTCGCTGTCAGATGCGGTGACACTTTGTCTGTCTCTGCTTGGAATGATGTGCTTCTGGTCGGGCATTATGAAAGTTATAGCCGAGTCAGGTGTACTTAATAAACTGACTGCTGTTATTAAGCCGTTGATAAAGCCGGTATTCGGAAAAGAAACGGCAAAAGGAGAAAATCTTGAGAATCTTTCTGCAGCAATAATGGCAAATTTTCTTGGGCTTGGTAATGCAGCACTGCCTTTGGGAATAAATGCCGTGAAAAGCTTTGAAAAGAATAATAAAAGCGGAATTGCCACAGACAGTACCATCATGTTTGCAGTACTGAATACCGTTCCGTTTCAGCTTGTTCCGTCGACGTTAATTGCTCTTCGCTCTAAATACGGATCTCAGAATCCGTATGACGTTGTGCCGTATATATGGTTGTGTTCTTTGATAATTATCTCTTTTGCGGTTGTTGTGTGTAAGATTATGTCAAGACTTTGGAGGAAAAAACTGTGAATTTTCTTGAAAAATGTACGGTATTCATTATGCCTTTGATTTTGGTTTGCGTAGCTTTTATGCTTTTGCTTTCCAAAAGAGAATTGGTTATAAGTTTCATGGACGGCGCAAGGGAAGGGATGGCAACATGTATAAACCTGTTGCCGACATTGCTTTTGATTATGTGTGGTGTTTCGGCATTGTTTTCAAGCGGCGGGGTTGATGTTCTGTGCAGCATTTTCAGACCAGTGCTTACATTTCTCGGTGTTCCTGAGGAATTGCTTCCCTCAATTATTCTACGTCCATTTTCCGGAAGCGGTGTTACTGCCGTTGCCGATAGACTGTTCAAGGAAATCGGCGCAGACAGTTATGTTGCCAAAACCGCCTGCCTTCTTATGGGTGCGACGGATACAATTATATATACGCTGAGTGTATACTTTTCTGCAGCAAATATAAAAAAGACGCGGTATGCACTGCCCGCGTCTTTTGTGGTGTTTTTGTTCAGTATTATCGTATCTGTGTTAATCGGCAGAAAGCTTCTGTAAATTGTTTTCGTCGACAATGTTCTGTGCCCATGCCCCTTTAGCAATGAGATAAAACCCAATAATAACCTTGAAGATTTCAATTCCAAGACTAAGTGCATATAACGGAACAATGTGAAGGTTTGTGAAATTTGCCAGAATAAAAGTAAAAGGAACACTTATGCAAAGCATGTAAACACTGTCAAAAATAAATGTGATAACAGTTTTTCCGCCGCTGCGTATTGCAAAGTAAAATGCATTCATTAGTGCGTTGAACGGCAGATAAACTGCATAACAGATGATAAATGATGTAGCCATGTGCTTGACAGCCGCTTCTGTGTTGTAAATCTCAGGGAATAACGGTGCAATAAAAATTAGAATACTTCCCATAAATACTGCAATTGCAAAGGAAAGAAAAGTCATTTTAATGTTTGTTTCTTTCGCCTCTTCGATTTTTCCGGCACCGAGTAAACCGCCGACAATAATTGAAATTGCAGAACCGAATGCAATTACCGATACCATGAATACGTTGGATATTGTAGAAGTAATGTTGGCAGCGGCAACAACGTCAAGTCCTCTTACGGCGTAGGCGTTGTTCAGTAATGCTATGCCAAGTGACCAGCAGAATTCATTAAGAAGCAGGGGAATGGCCTTGGGCATGATTCTCTTTACTGTTTCAAACTTTATGATAAAGTTTCTGTATAAACTTTTGATAAAAGCGAACTCCGATCTTTTTGCGTGGCAAACAGCAACAGTTATGATGCACTCAACGAATCTTGATAATACAGTAGCGATTGCCGCACCTGAAACGCCAAGCTTCGGAAAACCGAAGTTTCCGAAAATCAGAAAATAGTTGAAAGCAAGATTTACTAAAACTGCAATAATGCCCGATACCATTGGAATTACCGGTCTTTCAACCTCTCTTAGTGTTCCGCCGTAAACCTGAGCAATTACAAACGGTATAAGACCGAAAAGCATTATTGAAAGGTAGTTCTTTCCTTCAGATAATGCAAGCTCCAAGTTCATTTTCTCCGAGCCCTCATGAAGATATGAGTTTATCAGAGTTTCTCCTGCAAAAGAGAAAATCAAAATTGCGGCAAAAAGGATAATAACGGCAGAGACAAGCTTTAATCGTATTGTTTCTCTGATTCCGTTGTTGTCTGATTTGCCGTAGTACTGGGCAGTGAAAATACCTACGCCGCTTATAATACCGAAAATTGCAAGGTTAAATACAAACAGAATCTGATTTACAATAGCAACAGCAGACATCTGCTCGGTACCAACAGTTCCGACCATTATGTTGTCAACCATGTTTACAAGGTTTGTGATTCCGTTTTGAAGCATGATTGGAAAAACAAGCATCATAACTTTTTTATAAAAAGCTTTGTCACCTATAAACTTTTTTAACATAAATCTTTTCCTTTCTGGAGGCATAAAAAAAGTCTCAGCAAACAGCCGAGACTTTTGAACTGGTCTGAGTGGCGGGACTTGAACCCACGGCCTCTACCACCCCAAGGTAGCGCTCTACCACCTGAGCCACACCCAGATACCAATATGTTGTGAAGGGGTCTTGCTCACAACGTTTGATATTATAGCATAACGAATTTTGTTTGTCAATAGTAATTTTGAAAAAAATTGAAATTTTTATCTTCGCTGTTTTCCGGTGTATCCATGTGGTTTTCATGGATATTTTTATACTTTTTTCGGAAAAGCTATTGACAATCACTGTACTATATGGTATAGTACAGATAGTACAAGTGGATACACGGTACAATGTGCACATAAGATCAGGAAAGGGGAGTGACGTAAATATGTTCAAACTCGACTATAGCGACGGCAAGCCGATATATGAGCAGATAAAGGATAACTTTAAGCAGCTCATTATAGAAGGCGTTCTAAAAACAGATGACAGAATACCGTCTGTTCGTGAGCTTGCAATCTCTATGGCAATTAATCCCAACACAATACAGAAGGCGTATAAAGAGCTTGAATTTGAAGGGTATGTGTATTCGGTAAGGGCAAAGGGTGTCTTTGTCGCATCAATTGACAACATTGTTCAGGAAAAGAATACAGATAAACTCTATAAGAATCTTGAAGATGCCGTAAGAGAGCTTTACTTTGTCGGTGAAGATAAAGAGAAGCTTATTGACACAATATCAAAATTTTACGAAAGGGGAAGTCTTACATGATTAACGCAGCAGGCGTAGTGAAAACTTTTGGTAACTTTAAAGCACTTGACGGTCTTTCGCTTCATGTAAAGAAGGGCTCTGTTTACGGTCTTGTAGGCCCAAACGGTGCAGGAAAAACCACAATTATCAAAACCATTATGGGCGTTTACAGAGCAGATGAAGGCGAAGTGCGTATTGACAGTGAAATAACATATGAAAATAAAGATATTAAGAAAAAGGTAATCTGCATTTCCGACGACTTGTTCTTTTATCCTACATACTCCATTATGGATACAGCAAAGCTTTATGCCGGAATATATCCTGAATGGAGTTGGGAAAAGTTCGATAAAATGAAGGAAGTCTTCAAAATTGATACCAAGAAAAAGGTAAGACGCCTTTCAAAAGGCATGCAGAAGCAGGTAGCTTTCTGGTTAGGACTTGCTTCGCAGCCCGAAGTTATGATACTTGATGAGCCGGTTGACGGACTTGACCCTGTAATGAGAAGAAATGTGTGGAAGCTCATGCTTCAGGCTGTTGCCGAAAAGGAAATGACGGTACTTGTATCAAGCCATAACCTTCGTGAACTTGAGGATGTGTGCGACTATGTCGGTATACTCCATGAAGGAAAGGTTGTAATTGAAAAGTCTCTTGACGATATCAGAGGAAATATTCATAAGCTTCAGGTTGCTTTTTCCGACAGAGGATTTCCCGATGCACTTGATACAAAACTTGAAATACTCAATAAAACAGGCTTTGGCAGCGTAAATATGCTTATCGTTAAGGGTGATTCCGATGAAGTCTTAAAGACTGTCGGCGAATATAACCCTGTCGTCTGCGACATTCTTCCTCTGACACTTGAAGAGGTATTTATCTATGAATTGGGAGGTATGGGCTATGAGTTTGAAACAATCCTGCTTTAAATCAATAGTAAAATGTGACCTGAAACGCTCGTGGTGGATAAGTGCCCTTGCAGCATTGTTTATATTTATGACATCCACATCTCCGTTGTTTGATTATGCGTATAACCGATATGATTTCTACAGCAGTTATACACGATACGAAGATGCCGTTGATTTTGCCGAAATGATGTTCGGTAACTATGCGATTGGCATGTGCATTTCTGCATTTGTTGTTCTGTACTTGTTCTCATATATCAATAAGGTGAATTCGGTTTCGTTTTTCCATTCATTGCCGGCAACAAGAAATTCACTTCTTGCTTCTCACATAACATCAGGCGTTATTCTTGTGACGGCACCGATGCTTATAAACACGCTCATTTCTTTGTTTGCAGTCGGCAGAGGAGTCAAGGCTTCGTGGATACTTATAAGCTTTTGTATTTATCTGCTCTATAGCTTTGTAGTGTTCGGTGTAACACTTGTTGTGTCGATGCTTACGGGCGTATCTATCGCCAGTGCCATTTTTACATTGGTTGTTGCACTTCTCCCACTGTTTATTATAACATTTATATCGGAACTTTGTAACAGCTATCTCTACGGTTTTGCAGGCTTTGAGCCTTTTGAAAGCATACTGATAAACTATATTTATCTGACACCCGAGGCTCTCATGTCACCCAAAGCAATTATTTACGTAATTCTAATTGCTGTTCTCGTGGCACTCTCTTTCTTGATTTATAATAAGAGACATCTCGAAAACTATGGAGAAATAATTGCTTTTTCTGGACTCAAAGGCTTATTTAAAGTACTTTTCGGTCTTTGTGCGGGTGTTCTCGGATACTACTATTTTGAAGCGTTCTGGGGAATTTCCAGCATATTGACAATGCTGGTGTTTGGCACCCTCGGTGTTATTATAGCTCATATGCTTGCAAATAAGAGCGTAAGCCTCAAAGGCGTTTTGAAGCCTCTTGCAATTACTGCGGCGTTTGTACTTGCTTTGTTTGTTGTATTATTATTTGAAGTTTTCGGTTATGAAAATAGAATGCCTGATATTGATTATATCAAATATGTTGATATCGGTGACCTCTATTATGAAGATTACACTTATGTTGACAGCGATATCTACGGAGAGAACCGAATAAGGGTCAAGAAGAAGGATCCATTCGTTCCTCACTTTAGAAGCGAAGAAGAAATACAGCTATTCCTTGATTTGCATAAGTATGCGATTGATACTCAGAGTGAAAATGATATATGGGATGATGATTTCTTTATCCCTTCTTACCGGATAACGGAAAGAAGGCATTTCAAAATTGAGTATACCCTTAAGAATGGCAGTGTAATGACACGTTCCTATTACCTGCCAAAAGCAGAGCTTGATGCTTATACCTCAAGAATCTACAGCTCTGATACTTACAGAAAGTGGAAGTATCCCGTTCTTGACGGTGTTGAAAAGATCTATAAGTCTGTCGGCGTGTATGACGAAAGAACTTTCTATAACGATGAGTATGTGCGCCTTTCGGCACAGACTGATGCTGCTCAGAAGCTAATTGAAGCTGTTCGTAAGGATCGAGAAAATATTTCTTATGAAAAAATGCTGATGAATGAATATGGAAACCTTGTAACGGTAGAACTTAATTATACAACAACATACGTTTCCAATGAGGGTAAGGAATTCCAGGTTGAACAGTCTGACAGCTATACAATCGGCAAATACGATGTCAATACATGGTCACTTCTTGAAGAACTAAATCTCTTTGAAGATAAAAGAACGATAACGGCTCAGGACGTAAAGAGCGTTGATGTATTTGCAGATGAATATATCTCGTCTGAAATCGTGGAAATGCCTGATATTGCAAGATATCCTGCAAGTGCAGCACGTATGGAATCAGTGTCGGTTACTTATGAATACGACTATAAGTACCGTAACGGAAACAATAAGAATTTCATTGAGAGACAGGATGTAGAAATATTGTACGACTTTTACATGAATTATCATAATGACGTTGTACCCGACGGCGAGGATTATGTTGTTCTTTCAATAGTTCTTAAAATGCAGGATGATACCTCCAGAAGCCGACAGATTGTGATGCCGGTAAATAAATTACCCGAAAACCTTAGGTTCATAGAAGACTTCTATGCCGAAAGGTAATCTCCTTTATGAAGGGCCGCCGAAAGGCGGTCTTTCTTTTGCAATCTTTTTTTCTTTTGCTATTGAAAAAGAGGAAAATTTGTGATACAATATGTTTTAATGTAAAATAGGGGCGGTGTTGTAATTTGAATTTTCCCGAATATGTCGCTTTTACCCTCGACAGACTCGAAGAAAAGGGTTACAGCGCATACCTTGTAGGCGGATGTGTCAGGGATTATATAATGGGGATTGAACCTCATGATTTCGATGTAACAACAAGTGCAAGTCCCGAAGAAATAGAAGAATGCTTTTCCGACGTCAAAACCCTTGATATCGGCAAGAAACACGGCACAATTTCAATTGTTTTTGACAAGGAAGTCGTAGAGGTTACAACCTACCGGATAGACGGTGAATATAAGGACTCGCGTCATCCCGAAAGCGTTACCTTTACAGATAGAATCGAGGACGATCTTGCAAGACGGGATTTTACAATGAACGCCATTGCGTACTCTCCTAAGAGAGGCTTTGTTGACCCCTTTGACGGCAGAGGGGACATTGAGAATAACAGAATCGTCTGTGTCGGAAATCCACGGGTGAGATTTGAAGAGGATGCTCTAAGAATTCTTCGTGCACTCAGGTTTTCTTCAAGACTTGGATTTTTTGTCGAAGAGAACACAAAGCGTGCAATTCTTGAAAAAAAGAATTTGCTTCTCAATATCGCTTTTGAGAGGGTAAACAGTGAATTTGTCGGTATACTCGACGGCAATTTTTCGGCGGGCATAATTGCAGAATACATAGAAGTATTCCGTACCTTGATTCCGTCGCTTACGAGCGTAGATTATCCGAGTATTGATAATGCTAAAAACTATAGTCTCACAGTTAAGCTTTGCCTTTTCTTTTCACATTTTGAGGACTCTAAAGAACTTGAGACTCTGATGAAGAAAATGAAATTTGACAATGCAACTGTTAAAACAGTTACAAGTGTTGTTTCGTTGTTCAATGATTATTTTTCAAAATTTAAGAACAGCGACATAAAGCGTGCCGTGTCGAAAATAGGTGTTGACAATACTCAGATTCTTTATCAGTCACTTTACTGTCATACCAATAACAGCGCGCACATTGTTGCGCTTCAGCATTTGGCGGAATTTGTAGGTGAAGGTGCCTGCATGTGTATTTCTGCACTAAATGTTAAGGGTAATGAGATTATTGATAAATATAAAATTAATCCTTCGATAACGGGCAAAATTTTGTCAAATCTTTTAAATGACGTAATTGAAGAAAATATTCCAAATGACAACGCTGTTCTTCTTGAACAGGCAAAACTTTATATCAGGTAACCCAAGGAGCGTCTTTCCCATGCAGAACAAGCAACTAAGAGGAACAATTTACATACTTATGGCAACAATAATTTGGGGCAGTACATTTGTTGCTCAGTCATCGGTGTCCGAGAAAATTCCCACATTTACTTTTCAGGGAATCAGAAGCCTTGTAGGAGTAATTTTTCTTGCGGTGCTTTCGCTTATCCTTGATATGATTTCAAAAAAACGAGGAACTTATCAAGAGCCGTCTCGTCAGGAAACCAAACTTCTTCTTGGCGGGGGTCTTGTTTGTGGAATCGTCCTGTTCGGTGCAATGAATCTTCAGCAGTTTGGTATGCATTACGGAACTGAAGCAGGTAAAGCCGGGTTTATTACGGCAATGTATATGCTTATTGTTCCAGTACTCGGACTTTTTCTCAAAAAAAAGGTGCCTGTCAATGTTCTTGCTGGTATTTGTATGGCCGTTGTAGGTCTTTTCCTTCTCTGTATGTCTGACGGAATGCAGGGGTTTGTAAAGGGTGATATTTATGTTATGCTGTGCGCTGTTGTTTTCGCAGTACATATAATGTTTGTTGATTATTTCGCACCAAAAGTGGATGGAGTTAAACTTTCTCTTATTCAATTTATTGTTGCCGGTGTCATCTCTTGCATATGTATGTTTATTTTTGATAAACCGAATGTCAATGATATCTATCTGGCACGATGGGAAATTCTTTATGCCGGCATCGGTTCGACGGGTATTGCTTATACGCTTCAGATAGTTGGACAAAAGTATTCACCGCCAACACTTGCTTCTCTTGTTATGAGTTTTGAGTCTGTGTTTGCAATGCTGTCTGAGATTGTGGTATTTTTGATTGTTCCAACATTTGGCGGCGGAGTTCTTTCGCTTCCAAATACCAAGGAAGTTATCGGATGTATAATTATGTTTACAGCAATAATGCTCGCTCAGTTTGAATTTCCGGGTAAAAGTAAAAAGATAACGGAGTAGATTTATTTTGAAAAAAATGTTGGCTGTCGTGGGGCCTACCGCTTCCGGTAAAAGTGATCTTGCAGTTGCTCTTTGCAAAAAATACGGCGGTGAGGTTGTTTCCTGCGATTCTATGCAGATTTATAAAAAAATGAATATAGGTACTGCAAAGCCGACGGATGAAGAAATGCAAGGCGTAAGGCATCATCTCATTGACTTTCTTGAGCCGGGTACCGAGTATTCTGTTTCGGATTATGTTGCCGATGCAGGTAAGTGTGTAAAAGAACTTGAAGTCAGGGGAGTCATTCCCGTGTTTTGCGGAGGAACAGGTCTTTATATTGATTCTTTCGTTTCGGGACTTGAATATGCAGACTTTGAGAACAATCCCGATATTAGAAAGAGACTTGAAGAAGAATTTGCTAAGGATGGCATCGACGGAATTTTTGAGCGTCTAAAAAAGTGTGATCCCATAAGTGCTGAAGGTATTGATTTTCATAACACAAAAAGAGTCATTCGTGCCCTTGAAGTTTATGAAACAACCGGTGTGACTATGTCTGAATGGAATCGACGTTCAAAAATTAATGCTAAGAAAAAAGACTGTCTGATAATTGGTCTTGACTATGAAGACAGACAGATGCTTTATGACCGAATAGATCGTCGTGTAGATATAATGCTCGGCAGGGGTCTGCTTGACGAGACAAAGAGCTTGCTTGAAGAAGGTCTTTTGACATCGAAAACGGCTTCTCAGGCTATTGCATATAAGGAGTTTATGCCTTATTTTGACGGTACTGATGCTCTGGAAAACTGCATCGAGATTTTAAAGCGTAATTCCAGAAGATATGCAAAACGCCAGCTTACATGGTTTAAGCGAAATAAGGATATTAAGTGGATATACAGGGACAATAAGTCTTTCGATGAAGTGCTTGAATGTGCCTGTGGATATGTGGATAACTATCTTTCGGAGGAATGTTGATGGATAGGTTTGCAAAGTTTTTATGTGATCCGGCAAGGGTTGTAAAATCTGTCGCCGCACTCGCTGTCTGTGTTGGTATAGTTGTATATGTTTATATGCAGGTAATGGGCGGATTTAATTCGGGAATAGAGACCGAAACTGCCATGCATGTGTCAATGAATGACACAATTAAGGCGGATTCGTGTGTTTTCAGAGACGAAACTGTGGTTGAAAACACTGCCGACGGAACGATTGTTACCCTTGTGTCTGAAGGTGAAAGAGTTTCAAAAGGACAGCTTATTGCCAATATATATCCCGATGATAACGATGCTGTTCTTCAGGATGACATCAACAGAATCAACCGCCGCCTTGAAATACTTAGAAACAGTTCCGTAGATAAGCAGTTTGTAATATCTGATTTAAGACAGCTGGATGATAATATAGATGAGATTTTTGCCGGTATCTACAACGATTCCTCAAAAGGAAATCTGTCTTCGGCAATTTCTTCTTCATCGGAACTTCTGGTACTGCTCAATAAGAGGGATCTGATTGTTGAATCCGACTTTGATTATTCACAGGAACTCGAAAGACTTGAGTCGGAAAAGGCTTCTCTTGAGGGAAGAATCAACTCGGTTGCAACCGCTGTATTTGCTGCAGAATCGGGATACTTTTATGGTGACGTTGACGGTTATGAAAGTCAGTTTGATATCAAACTTGTTGAAAAGATTTCACTTTCGGATTTCGAAAGACTTGCATCGTCTGAACCGGCTGATGACGGTAAATCAGGGAGTATAAAGATTGTAAATGATTTTATATGGAATGTTGTCTGCTCTCTGGATGCAGATATGGCAAGAACACTGAGAGAAGGACGGATTTATACACTTGTTTTTCCCGAAAACGGTGATTATGAAATGAAGATGACTTTGTCGAAGGTTGTTACCGAGACAGACTCTTCATCTGCACTTGCTGTTTTCAGAGTTAATGTTCTGCCGACAGACTTTAACTATAAAAGATTTCAGCGCGCTGAAATTGTTGTTGAAGGAATAGAGGGAATTTCGGTACCAAAGAAAGCACTGAGAGTCGTAAACGACGTTGAGGGCGTATATATACTTGTCGGCGATGTTGTCAGATTCAGAAGTGTTGAACGAATTGCCGAAAAGGACGGCTATTACATTGTTAAACTGAAATCAAACGCTGCAGTGTTTGAAGATGACAAGGGAGAGGAAATAGAAATCAAACCCCTGTCTCTCTATGATAATGTAATCGTATCGGGTAAAGAATTGTTTGACGGAAAAATAATCGGCTAAAAAGGAATGGTTGGAATGGAAGGCAAATTTTCAAAGGAAATTGTTCTTGAAAACATAGTTTCAGCAAAGAAAAAGATAGACGAAGCTGCACGGATCGGCGGCAGAAACGGTAAGGATGTAACCCTTCTTGCAGCAACAAAAACGGTTGACGCCGAAACAATTAATTTTGCGATTGATAACGGAATAAACTGTATTGGCGAAAATAGGGTACAGGAGCTTCTTGAAAAGTATGACGCTATCAATAAGGAAAATGTTGATATTCACTTCATCGGAAGACTGCAGACGAATAAAGTCAAATATATCGCCGATAAGGTATCCATGATTCATTCCGTTGATTCTGTAAAGCTTGCTGCCGAAATAAATAAGCAGTGTGCCAAAATCGGAAAAATCATGAATGTTCTGGTAGAAGTTAATATAGGCGAAGAGGAATCAAAGGGCGGAATTTCTCCAGATGAGCTTGAGAACTTTCTTGTTGAAATATCTGTTTTTAAAAACATTAAAATTGTCGGACTTATGTGTATACCGCCTAAGTGTGAAATCGGTGATTTTGACAATGAAAATTGCGAAAACGGCGAAAATACAAAAAAAAGTTACAAAAATCAGGCGTTTTTTAAAAAAATTATGAAATTATTCCTTGACATATCAGGAAAAAAATTAGATAATATATATATGCAAGTATTGTCGATGGGTATGTCCGATGATTATGAACAGGCTGTAATCGAAGGTTCAACCATTGTTCGGATCGGCAGGGGACTCTTCGGCAGTAGAATCTAGTTAAAAATATTTTATTATAGGAGGATTATTTCCATGGGACTTAAAGAAATTGGCGAAAAGCTCTTTCCAAAGGCAATTGTTGACGAATACGAAGACGGTATGATTTACGAAGAAGACGATTTTGCAGACGGTGATGTACCTTCTCATACTTCTGAAACAGGATTCCCTTCCAGAGGCGGCACAAATGTGACTGTTGCCACGGGTTCTTCCATTGAAATGAAGGTTGTTACACCTAAGAACTATGATACTGTTACACAGATCGCTGATCTTCTTCTCTCAAAGAAGACAGTGCTTCTTAACCTTGAAAGTACAAACCGCGAAACTGCAAGACGTCTTATTGACTTCCTTTCCGGTGTTGCTTATGCTCTTCACGGTGATGTACAGAAGGTTGCTGATAACACATATGCGATTACTCCCAGCAATGTTGCTGTATCTAAGGAAAGTGTAGGAGCTGCTGCGTCTGCTCCTGAATCTGATAACGGTATCAGCTTCTAATTATGCTTAATGTTCTTGCTGTCCTGCGTTATACTGTAAGTCTGTTTCTTGAGGTTTTGCAGTTTATGATGCTTGCCAGAGCGGTTTTTTCCTGGTTCCCGAATCTGTCAGATTCTGCTTTAGGCGATTTTTTGTTTACTGTCACCGAATGGGTAATAACCCCGGTCAGAATGCTTTTTGACAAAATGGGTTGGGGAATGAACATGATGATTGATATTCCTTTCTTTGTCACGTTCATTTTGCTTTCTGTTTTAGGATCGGTGCTTTGATATGGCTGTTGTTGAAAAAGACGATGTTTTGTTTTTTCAGCGGCTCGGCGAGTTGTGTGACAGAAGCAGAACCAGATATTGCCCTGAGTTCACTCATTTTCTTGACGGAAGACAATTGAGTATGACAAGCGAGTTTTTGTCAGGACAAAGCAGTATCAGAATTATAAGTTTCGGTGGTTTCGATGATGCCGAAAGGCAGATCGTCGGAATATTTCCGGAAGATATATATTCCGAAACATCCGAGGAAGAACTTTTTGGAATGTTTGATATCAAAGCCGTTATGATTTCCGGCTCCGGATTTTCAAGCTTTTCACACAGAGATGTTATGGGATCGATTTTGGCTCTTGGGATTAAACGTGAAACAATGGGGGATATATATGTCCCCGATAATTCCGATTGTGCATATGTTTGTATGAGCGGAGTTGCCGCGGATTACATTTGTGAATCTCTTGATTTTGTTGCCCGCGATAAGGTTAAATGCAAGATCATAGAGGTTTCTGATCTTCCGCATGTTGAAAGAAAATTTGCGGTGATTTCTGGAACTGTTGCTTCTGAGAGACTTGACTGTATTGTTGCTCTTTCAACAAAGCTGTCACGGGAAAAAGCAAAGACAATGATTACATCGGGATTGGTTAGTGTTAATCATGTTCCAGAACTCAAGGTTGATGTTCAGATTTCCACGGGTGATTTGCTTTCGATTCGAGGATACGGAAGGTTTAAAATAGCGGAACTCGGCAGTCTTACCAGAAAAGGAAGAAACAGAACTATTATTCATAGAATGATATAACTTAAGGACGGTATTATTATGCTTTCACCACGAGAACTAAAAAAAGGTGCTTTTTCCAAGTCAATTAAAGGCTACTCTGTGACTGAGGTTGATGAGTATATTCATTTTCTTCTTTCAAAGTACAGCGAAGTTTATAATAATTATGTTGACCTTGAGAGCAAGTATCAGGATGTTCTTAATGAACTTAGTGAGGCAAAGAGCGAAGAAAATGCCATCTCCACAACGATTGTAAATGCTCAGAAAATGGCAGATGCAATTGTAAGAGATGCAAAAGAAAAGGCTGTCGGTATTAAGAATGCAGTTTCTGACAGCTGTGACAAAATTCTTGATGAGTATATGGTGAAGGTTGCGGCTGAGCGTGAAAAGCTTGCGCGTTGTGAAGAGGCGGTAAATAATTTCAAATCAGCTCTTATAAATGCTTATAAAAAGCACCTTGACCTTATATATGACATTATGCCTGACGACGATCCTACTCCTTATCTTTCCGATGAGGAACTTGAAAAGAAGGCGGTAGATATGGCTAATGAAAAAATTGATGACATTGTTGGAAATCCGGCACAAGTAAATGATGATGAATCATTTGATGATTCTGTCGCTGAAAATGTGGATGAAACTTATGAAATGATGTCTGAAGAACAGGTTGAACTTGAAGATTCAGCCGAAGAAGAAAACGTTTAGTTTATATACGTAAATGTCGGCATGGCTCTTGTCTTGCCGATATTTGTGCGATTAAAACAATATTTTTTTAGCGTTAAAAAGAAACTTTTTTAGATAAAGGAGCACTCTTAAAATGTCAAAAGACTTTGGAAAGACACTTAATCTTCCTAAGACAGAATTCTCTATGAGAGCAAATCTTCCTCAGAGAGAACCTGCAACAAAGGATAAGTGGGAAGAACAGAACGTATACGGTAAAATGCTTGAGAAAAATGCGGGCAATCAGAGCTTTATAATTCATGATGGTCCTCCTTTCTCCAACGGTAATATCCACATGGGTACTGCCATGAATAAGGTTCTCAAGGATATAATTAATAAGTCCAAGTCCATGCAGGGCTATTATGTACCCTACATTCCCGGCTGGGACAACCACGGTATGCCTATTGAGAGTGCCATTATTAAGAAGAATAAACTCGACAGAAAGAAAATGTCTGACTCTGAGTTTAGATCTGCTTGTCAGGAATTTGCTGCAAACTTTGTAGATATTCAGATGACTTCCTTCAAGCGCCTCGGTGTACTCGCTGACTGGGAACATCCTTACCTCACAATGAATCCTTCTTTTGAAGCAAAGGAAGTTAAGGTGTTCGGTGAAATGTATAAGAAGGGCTATATCTATAAGGGTTTAAAGCCTGTTTATTGGTGTCCTTCCGATGAAACAGCTCTTGCAGAAGCTGAAATCGAATACGCTGAAGATAAGTGTACATCAATTTATGTTAAGTTCCAGCTTAACGATGACAAGGGATTCTTTGACGGACTTTGCGATAAGGAAAAGACATATTTCATTATTTGGACAACAACAACATGGACGCTTCCCGGTAACGTAGCAATCACAGTTCACCCCAGAGAAACTTATGTTCTCATAAAGGCTGCTGACGGTAACTACTATATTACAGCTGAAGCTCTTGCATTCAAGACGATGGCTGCAGGTGAAATTGAAGGCTTTGAGGTTGTTAAGGAATTCAAGGGTCAGGATCTTGAATACATGACAGCAAAGCATCCTTTCCTTGACAGAGACAGCCTTCTTACTGTTGCTGAATATGTAACAATGGACAGCGGTACAGGTTGCGTTCATACAGCTCCCTCATACGGTGCAGACGACTATTTCACAGGTATGAGATACGGTCTTCCCATTGACGTTGCTGTTGATGACAGAGGATACCAGAATGAGCTTGCAGGTAAGTTTGCAGGTCTCAGATATGACGAATCAAATGAAGCAATTCTTAGTGATATGAAGGAAAGCGGCGCACTTTTCTCAAGCGAAGAAATCGTGCACCAGTATCCTCACTGCTGGAGATGTAAGAATCCTATCATCTTCAGAGCAACACCCCAGTGGTTCTGTTCTGTTGAAGCATTCAGAGACGATGCGGTAAAGGCGTGCGAATCTGTACAGTGGCTTCCCGAATGGGGCGGAAACAGAATGGTTTCTATGATCAAGGAACGTGCTGACTGGTGTATTTCCAGACAGAGAAAATGGGGTCTTCCTATCCCCGTATTCTACTGTGAAGACTGCGGTGAAATCATCTGTACCGAAGAAACAATTGATAAGGTTTCAAAGATTTTCGGCGAAAAGGGTTCAAACGCTTGGTTTGATATGACAGCAACCGAGCTTCTTCCCGAAGGATTTGTATGTCCTAAGTGCGGTAAGACTCACTTTGTAAAGGAAACAGATACACTTGACTGCTGGTTTGACTCGGGTTCAACTCACTTCGGTGTACTTTCCGATGAAGAATGGCCCGCAGACCTCTATCTTGAAGGTGCTGACCAGTACAGAGGCTGGTTCCAGTCCTCACTTCTCACAGCTGTCGGTGCTAAGGGTATGGGCGCTCCTTACAGAGCAGTTCTTACACACGGCTGGGTAGTTGACGGTGAAGGTAAGGCAATGCATAAGTCTCTCGGAAACTCCGTATATCCCGAAGATGTAATCGAGGTATACGGCGGTGACCTTTTAAGACTTTGGGTTGCTTCAAGCGACTATAGAGTTGACGTTAGAGTTTCCGATCCTATATTTAAGCAGCTTTCTGAAATCTATAGAAAAATCAGAAATACAGCAAGAATCCTTCTTGCAAACCTCGGTACAATTGAAGAAGACTTTGATCCCAACAAGGATATGGTTGATATCAATGAACTTCAGCCTATTGACAAGTGGATTGTTTCCCAGTTCAATGACCTTGTAAAGAGAGTTATGAAGGCTTATAACGACTACGAATTCCACCTCATTTATCATGATGTTCATGATTTCTGCGCAGGCGAACTTTCAAAGCTCTACATCGATATTTCCAAGGACAGAGTTTATGTAGAAGCTAAGGACAGTGCTCTCAGAAGAAGTGCCCAGACAGCAATGTATATCGTTCTTCACGGTCTTACAAAGCTTCTTGCACCTATCCTTTCTTACACAGCAGAAGAAATGTGGCAGTTCATGACACATCTCGATTCTGATAATAAGGAAAGCGTATTCCTTAATAATGTTCCCGAATACAAGTCTGAACTTGAATTTAAGGATGTTGCTGAAAAGTATAACCAGCTCTTTGTTTACAGAGATGATGTTATGAAGGCACTTGAACTTGCAAGAGCTGAAAAGCTTATCGGTAAGAGTCTTGACGCATCCGTAACTATCTACGTTAAGGATGAAAAGACAATGGAATTCTTCAAGAGTTTTGAAGACGAACTCAAGGATATCTTTATCTGCTCTGAAGTTAAGCTTTCTTCTGAAGAACCTGCTGACGGCGCATTTACAGAAACCGAAACAGGAATTGCTGTTAAGGTTGATGCTATGCAGGGTACAAAGTGTGACAGATGCTGGTATGTTAAGAACGATTGTACAGACCTTGGCGAAGGCGAAAACCTCTGCCAGAGATGTATGAACATCGTAAAGGCATCATTCCCTGAAATTCTTGCATAATTATGCTGTCGGCATTAATAGCTATAGCGGTAATTCTGCTTGATCAGATTTCGAAGCACTTTGTTTGTACTAATCTCAAACCCGTTGGAAGTATACCGATAATTGACGGAATCCTGAATTTCACATATGTTGAAAATACGGGTGCTGCATTCGGGATTCTTTCCGATAACAGAGCAGTGTTTATGATTGTTTCTGTCCTTGTGATAGTTGTGCTCAGTATTGTTGTAGTAAAGTTTCAAGGACAGAGCAAGCTGTTTGACATATGCCTCGGACTTATAGTCGGTGGCGGCGTCGGAAATATGGTTGACAGAGCCTTTCTCGGCTATGTAATCGACTTTATCGATTTTTGTGCTTTTGATTTCTGGAAATGGGTTTTCAATATTGCAGACAGCGCCGTTGTTGTCGGCTGCATACTTGCAATTATCTTTGTGATATTTGATAAAAAGGCGGCAACAATCGGACAAAAAGCTCAAGAATCTCAAACGGAGAAAACCGATGAATAATAATTCCGCATTTGAAAATGAAATAATGGAATTTGCCTGTGAAAGCGACGGAGTAAGACTTGATTTGTATGTTTCGCAGATGTGCGAACTTACAAGAAGCAATGCTTCAAAGCTTGTCGAAAAAGGAAATGTTTCGGTTAACGGAAAAACTGTTACAAAAAAGAGCTTTCCGACTAAGACAGGGCAGAGTATATCGGTTGTTTTGCCACCCGTAGAAATCTGTTCTGCAATTCCTCAGCAGATGGATTTGGACATTATATATGAGGATGACGATATAATTATTGTTAATAAGCCTCAGGGAATGGTTGTGCATCCTGCACCGGGAAATCCCGATAAAACCCTGGTTAACGGTCTTATGTACCATTGCGAGGGCAGGCTTTCAGGAATTAACGGAGTAATCCGTCCCGGTATCGTTCACAGAATAGATAAAGATACAAGCGGTCTTCTTGTCGTTGCAAAAAACGACAATGCCCATAATAATCTAGCTGCACAGATTAAAGAGCATTCCTTTAAACGTGTGTATAAGGCAGTAATTATCGGCTCTTTCAATGAAACCGAGGGAAGAATAGACCTTCCAATCGGCAGACATCATACTAATCGAAAAAAAATGACGGTCACCTCTCAGAATTCCAAAGAGGCGGCGACAAATTATAAAACAATTGAAGTGTTCAGGGGATATTCCCTTTGCGAATTCAGGCTTGAAACAGGAAGAACACATCAGATTCGTGTGCATACTTCTCATTTCGGTCATGCCGTTGTGGGTGACCCGCTGTATGCACCGCTTGAAGGTAAGAATCCTTTTAATCTTACAGGTCAGTGCCTTCACGCAGAGGTGCTGGGTATTGTTCATCCGACAAGCGGCGAGTACATGGAATTTAAAGCACCTATCCCTTCGCATTTTGAAAGAACACTTGAACTTTTAAGAAAAAACTATAATTAATTAGCAAATAAACTGGAGGAAGTCCCATGGATAAGACTAAGCTTTCGGCAATAGCCAATGAAATCCGTAAGGGGGCGCTTACTGCAGTATACTCGGCACAGTCGGGTCATCCCGGCGGCTCATTGGGTATCGCTGACATTCTCGCTTACCTTTACTTTGAAGAAATGAATGTAGACCCCAAGAATCCCAAAATGGAAGACAGAGACAGATTTGTTCTCTCAAAAGGTCATACATCACCTGCACTTTACGCAACACTTGCCGAAAAGGGCTTTTTCCCTAAAGAAGATTTGAAGACATTCAGACATAAGGACAGCTATCTTCAGGGGCATCCCGATATGAAGCATATCCCCGGTGTTGATATGTCTACAGGTTCGCTCGGTCTCGGTATTTCTGCTGCCTGCGGTATGGCACTCAGCGGCAAGATATCCGAAAAGTCTTACAGAGTTTGGGCAATCCTCGGCGACGGTGAAAGCCAGGAGGGTCAGGTATGGGAAGCTGCGATGTTTGCAGCTCACTACGGACTCAATAACCTTGCAATCTTTGTTGACTGCAACGGTCTTCAGATTGACGGTGCTACGGCAGACGTCATGAATCCCGAACCTTTTGATGAAAAATTCCGTGCATTCGGCTGGAATGTAATGGTTATTGATGGTCATAATTTTGACCAGATTGATTCCGCAGTCAAGGCGGCAAAGGCATCAGATAAGCCTTTTGCAATTATTGCAAAGACTGTTAAGGGCAAGGGTGTTTCCTATATGGAAAACAAGTGCGAATGGCATGGAAGTGCTCCTAAACATGAACAGTATGAAATCGGTATGCAGGACTTAGAAAATGCAGTACTTGTAAAGTAAGGAGGTAAGAGTTATGTCAGAAAAAATCGCAACACGTGACGGTTACGGCAAGGCTCTTGCCGAACTCAGTGAAAAATATGATTTTGTGGTTCTTGATGCTGACCTTGCGGCGGCAACAAAGACAGGTGTATTCAAAAAGGCATGTCCCTCAAAGTTCTTTGACTGCGGTATCGCAGAAGGTAACATGATGGGTGTTGCGGCAGGTATTGCTTCAACTGGAAAGACAGTATTTGCTTCTTCCTTTGCAATGTTTGCGGCAGGCAGAGCTTTTGAACAGGTAAGAAATATAATCGGTTATCCTCACCTTAATGTTAAAATCGGTGCAACTCATGCAGGTATTACCGTTGGTGAAGACGGCGCAACACATCAGTGTAACGAAGATATTGCACTTATGAGAACAATTCCCGGAATGGTTATCCTCAATCCAGCCGATGCTGTTGAAGCAAAGGCTTGTGTCGAAGCGGCTCTCAATCATGAAGGTCCTGTTTATCTCAGATTCGGCAGACTTGCTGTTCCCGTAATCTACGAAGAAGGACATAAGGTTGAAATAGGCAAGGGAAGTATTATCGAGGAAGGTACTGATGTTACAATTATTGCAACAGGTCTTATGGTTTCAATTGCTCTTGAAGCAAATGAAATCTTGAAGTCTGAGGGTATTTCCGCAAGAATAGTAAATATGCCTTGCATTAAACCTATCGATGCAGAACTTATAAAAGAATCGGCTGCTAAGACGGGTGTCATTGTTACATGTGAAGAACATAACATCATCGGCGGACTTGGCAGTGCTGTTGCAGAAGTTGTGTGCGAATCAAAGCCTGTTCCCGTTGTTAGAGTCGGTGTAAACGACACATACGGCAAATCCGGTAAGGCACAGGATTTAATTCCAGTATTCGGTCTTGATGCACAGTCGGTTGTAAACCGTGTTAAAGAAGCTATTAAATTAAAGTAATATATAAAGGAGAAAAGACAATGAAGGTATTAGTTATCAATGCAGGTAGCTCGTCCATCAAGTATCAGCTTATTGATATGACAAACGAAGCTCTCCTTGCAAAAGGTCAGTGCGACAGAATCGGTATTGACGGAGGCAACTTCAAGCAGAAGAACGCTGACGGTACTGAATATAAGGTAGAAGTTGATATTCCCGACCACGCAGCAGGTATCAAGCTTGTTGTAGATGCTCTTACAGATAAGGACCATGGTGTTATCGCCTCCATGAGCGAAATCGGTGCGGTAGGTCATAGAGTGGTTCACGGCGGTGAAAAGTTCTCGGGTTCCGTTGTTATCACAGAAGACGTAATTGAAGCAGTTAAGGAATGTTCTGTTCTCAGTCCTCTCCATAATCCTGCAAACCTCACAGGTATCAGAGCTTGTCAGGAAATCATGGGTATGGATGTTCCTCAGGTTGGTGTATTTGATACATCCTTCCATCAGACAATGCCCGATTTTGCATATATGTATGCAATTCCCTACGAATATTATGAAAAGTATAAGCTCAGAAGATACGGCTTCCACGGTACTTCTCACAGATATGTAACTGCAAGAGCTGCTGCTATGCTCGGCAAGAAGCCCGAAGAAATCAATATCGTAACATGCCACCTCGGTAACGGTTCTTCCATTGCTGCTGTCAAGGGCGGTAAGTGCTTTGATACAACAATGGGTGTTACTCCTCTTGAAGGTCTCATGATGGGTACTCGTTGCGGTAACATTGACCCTGCTATTATTCCTTTCCTCATGGAAAAAGAAGGCATGACTGCTAAGGATATCGATACAATGATGAACAAGAAGTCAGGTATCCTCGGTGTTACAGGCGGCGTTACAAGCGATAACAGAGATATCGAAGAAGGCGCTAAGGCAGGTAACGAAAGATATCAGCTTATCGAAAGTATGCTTTGTCACCAGATTACAAAGTTCGTAGGCGGCTACGCTGCAGCTATGGGCGGTGTTGATGCTATCGTATTTACGGGCGGTATTGGCGAAAACAATCCTCAGTACAGAACAAGAGTAGGTGAAAACCTTAAGTTCATGGGTGTTGAAATCGATGAAGAAGTCAACGCAAAGGCTAAGAGAACAAGCGATGAAAACGACATTTCCAAGCCTTCTGCTAAGGTTAAGATGCTTGTAATCCCCACAAATGAAGAACTCATGATTGCAAGAGATACTTACGAGCTTGTAAAGTAAGATAATTCAAATATTTTAAACACATGGATTGTTCTTACTTTCCATGTGTTTTTTTGAGGTAAATTATGTTTGATTTAAACTTTGATATGACAACCGTAATACTTATAATAAACATTTTTACGTTTCTTCTGTTTGGGTTTGATAAGGTGCGCGCAAAAAACAAAGGCTTCAGAGTGCCGGAGGTAATTCTGATATTGTTGTCGTTGTTTTTCGGGGGAGTGGGTGCTATACTCGGAATGGTTGTATTTAACCATAAAACCAGTAAGATATCATTCAGAATTATTGTACCTGCTTCTTTTGCATTGAATTACATTTTCTGTTATGATTCATTCAGTATCTTCAAGCAGTTGCTAGAGTCAATTCTGAGTATTATTCCTGAATAACAGAAAATTAACAATTTAATTGTAACTATTTGGCATTTAAGTGTTGCAAAAAAATTAACAATGATATATAATAAGTTCATAATGGGGCGGAAGTTGGGAAACTTGCGCATATAACCATTTTTGAATATCTGTATGGAGGTAAAGATATGGATTTACAGAAGAGAAGCGAAAGCCTCGTCAAAGCTAAGAAATCCCTCATTGACAAGACTGCTGCCGACAAACTCCATAAAGCCGGTAGATTTACCGCGTATGAGCTTATAGGACAGCTTTTTGATGAAGGTACTTTTGTTGAGACAAATGCATATGTAAAGGCTTACGCTAATGAAATCGGCACAGCTGAAACCGCTGAATATGAAGGCGTTGTGTGCGGCTACGGTGCTGTTGACGGAAGACTTACCTTTGTTTACGCTCAGAACGCTGCAAGACTCAACGGTGCGTTTTCCAAGGCTGCTGCAGATAAGATTGCGGCTCTTTATGATATGGCAAAGAAGAACGGCGCGCCTGTTGTGTCAGTTTTTGATTCCAACGGTGCGAAGGTTGAAGAAGGTATCGATGTACTTGCCGGTTACGGTAAGGTGATGAAGAAGGCAGCTTGCCTCAAGGGTAAGGTTCCTCAGATTGCGGTTGTTGTCGGTAACTGTGCAGGTGCTGCTGCTACTGTTGCAGCTATGGCTGACCTTTGCGTAATGGTTGATGGTGCATCTTATTCTATGTCTCCTGCAAGCGTTCTTGCTGCAAACGGTGCTGATAAGAATGTGGGCGATGCAGAATATGCTTCATCAAAGGGTATGGTATCCCTTACAGCAAAGTCTGCTGCAGAAGCTTTCAGCTCTGTTAAGGATGTTCTTTCCTACCTTCCTTCCAATAGACTTGATACTAACGTATATACAGGAATCGAAGATGATCCCAACCGTGCTACTCCTGAAGTTGCTTCAATTGTAGCAGGCGCTTCTTATGATGTTCACGCAGTAATTTCTGCAATCGCTGATGGCGGAAGATTTACAGAACTTGGTTCCGGTAAGGCTAAGGCAATTGTTACAGGCTTTGCAACAGTTAACGGCATTGTAGTCGGTGTTGTTGCAAATAATCCTGCTGCTAAGGATGCTAAGCTTTGCAGGGGCTGTATGAATAAGGCTGCAGATTTTATTTCCTTCTGTGACTCTTTCGGTATTTCTGTTCTTACTCTTGTTGATACTAACGGCTTCTGTGTTGAATGTGAAGCAAAGGGCAAAGATTTTGTATCTGCAAGTGCAAAGCTTGCTGAAAGCTACTGTAAGGCAACTGTTCCTATGGTAACAGTAAATGTTGGCAACGCTTATGGCAGTGCATTCACAATCATGGGTTCAAAGGAACTCGGTACTGATATGGTAATTGCACTTGACTCCGCAAAGGTTGGCGTTCTTAAGCCTAATGCCGGGGTTGCTATGATGTGGTCTGAAAAGATGGCAGGAAGCAAGGCTCCCATTGAAAAGAGAAAGTCTCTTGAAGAAGAATGGGAACTCCTTATGTCTACACCTATTCTTGCAGCAGAAGCAGGACAGGTTGATGATATAATCCCAGCTGAAGATTTAAGAGTTAAAGTTGCATCTGCACTTGAAATGCTCTCAATGAAGAGTGAATTTGCATCCCTTTAATCAGGAATAGGCGGTGTAATTATGAATTTACAGTTATTAACTACGGCCGAGGAAATGCTTTTCTATTCCGAAAAGTTTGCTCCCGGTTCAAGTGAAGCACTCAGTAAGGCTGCTTCTTTCGGACTTCCTTTCTCGCTTTTTGGATTTGCGGTAGTTTTCGGAGTTCTTGCCGTTATTATGCTTGTTGTTATTGTATTCGGTAAGGTTTTCGGAGCTAAGCAGGATAGTCCTAAGTCTGCACCTAAACCTGTTGAAAAGAAAACGGAACCCAAGGTTGAAAATGTGCCTGCAGCAGTAAGTGTACCTGCTTCCGATAACGGCAGCATAGTTGCAGCAATTATGGTGGCAATCAGTGCATTCAGAGGTGCTAACGGTGAAACCGGCGGATTCAGAGTTGTTTCTTTCAAAAAGAGAAAGTAAAATCTAACATATTTAAAGGAGATTATAATTATGGCTAAGCAATATAGTGTTACAGTAAACGGCGTTGTATATGACGTTGTTGTTGAAGAAGTTGGTGCAGTTGCATCTGCACCTGTTGCAGCAGCTCCCGTAGCGGCACCTGTTGCAGCTCCTGCTCCCGTAGCAGCGGCACCCGCACCCGCAGCGGCTCCTGCACCTGCAGTAGCTCCCGGTGCCGGCGAACCCATCAATGCACCTCTTAACGGTACAGTTCTCAAGATTAATGTTGAAAACGGTGCTTCTGTTAAGAGCGGTGATGTTCTTTGCGTTCTTGAAGCAATGAAGATGGAAAATGACATCGTTGCTCCCAGAGACGGTAAGATTACATCCGTAGTAGCTCAGAAGGGCGCATCTGTTAACTCAGGTGATGTTCTTTTCACACTCGCATAAGTTCTTAACTAAATTCAGAGGTGTTTACTAATGTTTGATATTGTTGAAAGTTTGGTAAACCTTTGGAAAACAACCGGTATTTATCAGATGCTCTTCACTGACGGTCAGCTTGATATGGCGTTTATTAAAACACTTATCATGCTTGCTGTTTCAGGTGTTCTGATTTATCTTGCAATTGGTAAGGGATTTGAACCTTTGCTTCTTTTGCCTATTGCTTTCGGTATGCTTCTCGCAAACCTTCCGGGTACCGGACTTTTCCATAAGGAATTCTTTATTAACGATACAGGTTATATCGATTGGGCGCTTTTAGGTAATAAAGGCGGTCTGATGGACTACCTGTATCTCGGCGTAAAGCTGGGTATTTATCCGTCGCTTATTTTCCTTGCGATTGGTGCAATGACTGACTTTACTCCTCTTATTGCGAAGCCCACAAGCCTTCTTCTCGGTGCAGGTGCTCAGTTTGGTATCTACGTAGCTTTTACAGGTGCTCTTGCACTCGGCTTCTCACCCCAGGAAGCGGCTTCAATCGGTATTATCGGCGGTGCCGACGGTCCTACAGCTATTCTTGTAACAAAGACACTTGCTCCTCATCTTCTCGGTGCAATTGCTGTTGCGGCTTATTCCTATATGGCACTTATCCCGATTATCCAGCCTCCGCTCATGAAGCTTGTGACAACTAAGAAGGAAAGACAGATCAAGATGGAAATGTCTACTTTAAGACCTGTTTCCAGACTTGAAAAGCTTGTTTTCCCTGTGCTTGTTGCAGGCGTAGTTGCGCTTATTCTTCCTGATGCAGCACCCCTCGTAGGCTTCCTTATGCTTGGTAATTTGCTTAATGTATGTGGTGTTACGGATAGACTTTCTAAAACTGCACAGAATGAACTTTGTAATATAGTTACAATTTTCCTCGGTGTATCTGTTGGTATTACAGCCGATGCCGAAAGCTTCTTGAAGCTCGATACAATACTTATTATTGTTCTCGGTCTCACAGCGTTCGCATTTGCTACCCTCGGCGGTCTTATGCTTGCTAAGATTATGTGTGTTCTCACAGGCGGTAAGGTAAATCCTCTTATCGGTTCTGCAGGTGTATCCGCGGTTCCCATGGCGGCTCGTGTTGCACAGACTGTTGGTCAGAAGGAAAACCCCTCTAACTTCCTTCTCATGCACGCAATGGGTCCCAACGTTGCAGGTGTTATCGGTTCTGCCGTTGCAGCCGGTGTATTCCTTGCATCCATTCCTCACTAATCGTTTGAATTAAGAAAGGAAAATAACTATGGCAGTTAAAATTATGGAAACAGCTCTGCGTGACTCGCATCAGTCTCTTGTTGCGACACGTATGACTACAGAAGAAATGCTTCCGATTCTCGATTCACTCGATGAAATCGGTTATTATGCGATGGAAGTGTGGGGCGGTGCAACTTTCGACTCCTGCCTCAGATTCCTTAATGAAGACCCCTGGCAGAGACTCAGAACAATCAGAAGCCATATCAAGAACTCCAAGCTTCAGATGCTCTTCAGAGGTCAGAACATTCTCGGTTACAGACACTATGCTGATGACGTAGTTGAATACTTTGTTCAGAAGTCTATTGCTAACGGTATTGATATCATCAGAATTTTCGATGCTCTCAATGATGTTCGTAACCTCAAGACAGCTATCAATGCTACAAAGAAGGAAGGCGGTCATGTTCAGGCAGCTCTTTCCTATACAACAGGTGCTACGTTTACAGAAGAATACTATGTAAAGTACGCAAAGCAGCTTGAAGAAATGGGTGCAGATTCTATCTGTATCAAGGATATGGCAGGTCTTCTTAAGCCTTATACTGCTTATAGCCTTGTTAAGGCTCTTAAGGAAAATGTTAAGGTTCCGATTCAGCTTCATACCCACTATACAGCGGGTCTCGCTTCCATGACAGTCCTCAAGGCTGTTGAAGCAGGTGTTGATATTATCGATACCGCTATGTCTCCTCTTGCTATGGGTACATCCCAGCCTCCGACGGAGCCTATCGTTGCAACTCTTGCAGGTACACAGTACGATACAGGTCTTTCACTCGAAAAGCTTGATAAGGCTTCAAAGCAGTTTGATGCTCTCAGAGAAAAGTATCTTGCGAGCGGTCTTCTTGATCCCAAGGTTCTTAAGGTTGACGTTAATGCACTTCTTTATCAGGTTCCCGGCGGCATGCTTTCAAACCTTGTTTCTCAGCTTAAGAACGCAGGTAAGTCTGATAAGCTTTTAGAAGTTCTTGAAGAAGTACCGAGAGTAAGACAGGATGTTGGTAATCCTCCTCTTGTAACTCCTTCTTCCCAGATTGTTGGTACACAGGCAGTTATGAATGTAATTGCAGGTGAAAGATATAAGATGGTAACAAAGGAATTCAAGGGTCTTGTAAGAGGCGAATACGGTAAGACACCCGAACCTATTTCTGAAGAAATCAAGAAGAAGGTTATTGGCGATGAAAAGCAGATTACTTGCAGACCCGCTGATAATATTAAGCCTGAACTTGAAAAGCTTAAGGCTGAATGTGCGCAGTATGTAATGCAGGATGAAGACGTGCTTTCTTACGCACTCTTTGACCAGGTTGCAGTTAAGTTCTTTGAAGAAAGAAAGCTTACAGCTAACGGTCTTGATAAGAATACAGATACTGAAAATAAGATTACTACTGTTTAATAATAGTGATTATGGCTGTAATTGTGTGATTATTTTGGCACAATTACAGCCTTAGTTCTTAAAAATCCTTGATAATAATGTGGGTTTGTTTTCATTGTCTGTGGTTCTCGGGGGTAAAATATAGTCGGCAATAATCAAATCGTCTCCGATTTTCTTGATGCACTCCCATGGAATTGTTATCGTATTTCGTTTAAGTGAAAAACGGTACACAGGCAGTTCTACTACGACAGAAACAACCTGTGCATTTTCAAGCTGAATGTTTATATCGACTATAAATCCAAGTCTTGAACAGTCCATGCAGCTGATCACTTCTTTTTTTGAAAGTTCTTCAAATGAGCACATACGCATATTATCACTCCTTGATATATTTTATGCTCATACTTGATTTTTCTACACTTTTGCGGAGGTAACCATGCAGAATTTTAATGAAAATAATAATGAAAAACTTTATATAACCGAGGATAAAGAACATGTAAATGTTTTGCTTGTATCTTTATATCCCGATAATGATTTGCTTTCGTGGTGTGAAGACTCACTTTCAGAGCTGCAGCTTCTTGCTGAAACCTCAATCGGTGATGATGCTGTTAATTCAAAGTTTTTCAAGATGACCCAATGCCGTGAAAAGCCGGATGTTGCCACCTATCTTGGTTACGGCAAGGCGTTGGAAGCAGGTAAACTCTGTAATGACAATAATATATCACTTGTTGTAGTTGACGGTGAAATGAGCCCGTCTCAGATAAGAAATCTTGAAAAAGAAATTGTTGGCTGCTTTGACGATAAAGAAAAAGCAAAGGTAAAGGTTATTGACAGAACCATGCTCATCTTAGACATTTTTGCAAAGCATGCCGTTACAGGAGAAGGTAAACTTCAGGTTGAAATTGCACAGCTTAAATATACTGCGCCGCGTCTTACGGGACGAGGAATCGATCTTTCAAGACAGGGCGGCACAAGTGGCTCTATCGGCTCAAGAGGACCGGGTGAAACAAAACTTGAAACCGACAGAAGACATATTCAAAGACGAATTCTTGCACTGAAAAACGCCCTTTCTGAAATGGAAAAGGACAGAAGCACAAAGAGGAATAAACGTATAAAGAGTAATGTGCCGCTTGCTGTTATTTCCGGTTATACAAACGCAGGAAAATCAACTCTTTTGAATTATCTTACCGATGCAAACATCCTTGCAGAGGATAAACTCTTTGCTACACTTGACCCCACAGTAAGAAAACTGACATTGCCCTCAGGAAGAAATGTTCTTCTTTCGGATACTGTTGGATTTATTTCACGTCTTCCACATGGCCTTGTTGAGGCATTCAAATCTACTCTTGATGAGGTCAGATTTGCAGATATTGTTCTAATAGTTGTTGATGCATCTGACGAAAACGCTCAGGAGAAGACAAAGGTAACGGAGAATATTCTTTCTCAGCTTGATGCAGGTGATAAACCGACTGTTTATGTGTTTAATAAGTGTGACAGACTGGAAGTTGTTCCTGCTAGTGATGTTTTAAAAAATCATGATACGGTGTGTATTTCGGCAAAGACAGGTGCCGGCGTTGATAATCTTCTTGAAATAATTGATGAAATTTTGGCGAAATCAAAAAAACAGGTAAAGTTCCTGTTTCCGTTTGATAAGCATAATGCGGTAAATAAGCTTTATGAAAATGCAACTGTTGTGTCAACAGAGTATATTGACAGCGGTGTTTTGGTTGAAGCAATTGTTGATGACAAGTGTTACGGAATGTATGAAAATTACATTTTTGTTGATTAAATAAAAAAAATGTCGGTTTTTTGAAAAATAAAAAAGTGGTTTTCTTTTTTTTAATGTATAATGTAATGTAAGGAGTTGATTGTATGTCTGAAACGGGTGAAATTTACTGCGGGCTTGACGGATTTGAACTGTGCGAATTTGCAACGTTGTCTTCAAATTCAAAAGGTCGTGTAAAGAGCGAAGACGGTGATTATTGCGACATACGTACTCCGTTTATGCGTGATAGGGACAGAATTATTCATTCTAAATCTTTCCGCAGACTTATGCATAAGACGCAGTGTTTTCTTTCGCCTGAAGGCGATCACTACAGAACACGTCTTACGCATACTCTTGAAGTTTCCCAGATTGCAAGAACAATTGCAAGAGCACTTCATCTCAACGAAGACCTGACAGAAGCAATAGCTCTCGGTCATGACCTTGGCCATACCCCTTTTGGTCATGCAGGAGAGAGAGAACTTGATAAACTGTGCCCTGACGGATTTCAGCATAACGTTCAGAGCCTCAGAGTTGTCGATGTTATAGAGCGAGAAGGCGCAGGTCTTAATCTTACTTATGAGGTAAGAGACGGTATTCTTTGTCATACCGGCGACAAGGAGGCTGACACTCCCGAAGGCCAGATTATTAAGCTGGCTGATAGAATTGCATATATTAATCATGATATTGATGATGCGGTAAGAGCCGGTGTCCTCAGTGCTACAGATATTCCTTTCGGGCTTCGTGCCGTGCTTGGTGAGACACATTCGTCTAGAATCGATACTATGGTAAAAAGTGTTATAAGAGCTACCGGAAAGAACTTTAAAAAGGGCATTTGTAAAGTTGAAATGGAAGCAAATATGTATGACAGTACCATGGCACTACGAAAGTTTCTTTTTGATAATGTTTATTTCAATCCCGTTGCCAAGAGTGAAGAAACAAAGGCATGCGATATGATTAATAAAATGTATGAATATTTCTGTGTACATACAGATAAAATTCCATTTGAATACAGAAAGAATCTTGATATAGGTAGTACTGTTGAAAGAACTGTGTGCGATTATATTGCCTGCATGACAGATAGATATGCTGTGCAGACATTCCAAAATTTGTTTATTCCCAAAAAATGGGCTATTTTATAAAATAAAACTGTTTCAGGAGGTGAGTGCATGGCTTTTCAGCAAGGATTTATTCAGGAATTAAAAATGCGCTCTCCTATACATGACGTTATCGGACGTTATGTTGAACTGAAAAGAGCAGGGCGTAATATGGTTGGCAGGTGTCCTTTCCATAGTGAAAAAACTCCTTCATTTACTGTGTTTGAGGATAATTTTCATTGCTTTGGCTGCGGTGCCGGCGGTGATGTTATCACATTTGCAATGAGAATTGAAAATCTAGACTATAAGGATGCAGTAACTTTTCTTGCCGACAGATGTGGTATGACCGTTCCGCAGGAGGAAAAACGTTATTCAAATTTGGAGAAGCCTAAGCTTTCAAGAGAACGTGCTTTCAGTATGAATAAGGCGGCTGCAAGGATATTCTATGAAAATCTGCTTTCTCCCGATGGAGAAGCGGCTCGTCAGTATCTTGCGAAACGAGAACTTACATCTGCAACAATTAAGAGATTTGGTCTAGGGTTTGCCAAAAACGAGTTTTATGATTTGTATAATAAGTTGACTGCTCTCGGCTATACAAGAGATGAGATTAAAGAAAACTTTTTATGTGGTATTTCTCATAAAAGCGGTAAGCCCTTTGATATGTTCAGGAACAGAATTATGTTTCCCATCATTGATACATCAGGAAATGTAATTGCGTTTGGCGGCAGAGTAATGGATGACTCGAAGCCAAAGTATTTAAATTCGTCTGATACCGTAATATTCAGGAAGGGAAAACAGCTTTTTGCCTTAAATTATGCAAAGGATGTACTGCTTGGAAACGTTCAAAGCGAACTTGTGAAACCGGGGCAGATCATTCTTTGTGAAGGATATATGGATGTAATTGCTATGCATCAGGCCGGTTTTACTAATGCTGTTGCGACCCTTGGTACTGCGATTACGAGTGAGCACTCCCGTGTTGTTTCAAGATATGCAAAGTCTGCATTTCTTGCTTATGACAGTGATGATGCCGGTAAAAAAGCTGCCGATAAGGCAATGACGCTTTTGAATGAAGTAGGTGTTGAAACAAAGATAATCAGCATGGTCGATGCCAAAGACCCTGATGAGTATATAAAAAAATTCGGTCCGCAGGCTTTTGCAAAATTGCTTAGCGGTTCAGTTGGCCAAATTGATTTTAAAATTGGAGGAATTCTTCAGAAATATAATCTCTCTGTTCCTGATGAAAAGCTAAGAGCTGTTGATGAGTGCTGCAATATAATAGCCGGAATATATTCGGAAGTCAAGCAGGATATTTACATTCAGAGACTCGCTGAAATCTCAGGTGTAAAACAAGAAAGCATACGCAGTAAAATAAGCAAGGATAAACGTCGGAATCAGCGTAAATTTGAGACTCAACAAAGGGCTGATATGCAAAAGAAAACAATGCATTTTGATGACAGAATCAATCCTGAAGCAATTGCCAATCCTGTTGCTGTTGAAATAGAGGAACGAATTTTGGGAATTCTGATGCTTATGCCCGAAGAGTATGCAAAGTGCGATTCTCTTAAGGAAGAAGATTTTGTTACAAAGTTCAGTGCAAGGGTTTTTAAGGCTATCACTGATTTGTATAAGGAAAATATTACTGATTTTTCATCCCTAAATGAAGTATTTACGCCCGAAGAGGTATCTCGGATTTTTGATATGCGTTATAAACGCAGTGAACTGTCTGCAAACGGAACACAGGCCTTGAATGAGCAGATTTCAGCCTTGAAAAAGGTAAGGAACAAGATTCAGGTCAAAAACAAGGATGTTTCGTCTGCAGAAGATCTGATGGATCTTATTTCAAAAGCGAGAACCGATAAAGGCGTCAATTAAAAAGTAAATTTAAGAATGTCGGTCGTGTGCCGGCTGAAAGGAAGTATATCATGCCAAGAAAGAAGAAAGAAGTACTTGAAGAAACTGTTGAAGCAGTTGAAGTAGCCGAAACTGTTTCTGAAAGTACAGAGCAAGAAACACCTGTAGAGGTAGCCGAAGAAAAGCCCAAAAGAAAGAGAACCTCAAAAGCTTCAAAGGAGGCGCCAGGCGAAGCAGCAACTCCCAGAAAGAAGAACGATATCCAGGAGCTTCTTGAAAAGGGTAAGGCAAAGGGTTCGCTCACAAACGAAGAAATCCTTGAGGTTCTTGATGAAGAAGAGCTTGATGTGGAAAACATGGAAAAGCTCATGGAAACAATTGAAAACCTCGGTATCGAAGTTACAGGTTATAACGATGAATCCTTCAGCGATATTGAAGCAGGTCTTTCAAACGTTGATAATATGAGCGAGTACGGCTCGGATGAAGATGGTGATAATGCTGTCAATCAGGACGGCCTTATTATCGATGACCCGGTAAAGATGTATCTCAAGGAAATCGGTAAAGTAGATCTTCTTAATACAGAGCAGGAGCTCGAACTTGCTGAAAAAATGGCAAACGGTGATGAAAGAGCAAAACAGAAGCTTGTTGAGAGTAACCTCAGACTTGTTGTCAGCATAGCAAAAAGATATGTCGGCAGAGGTATGTTTTTCCTTGATCTTATCCAGGAGGGTAACCTCGGTCTTATGAAGGCTGTAGAAAAGTTTGACTATACCAAGGGCTATAAGTTCTCGACTTATGCAACATGGTGGATTCGTCAGGCTATCACCCGTGCCATTGCCGATCAGGCAAGAACAATCAGAATTCCTGTTCATATGGTAGAAACCATTAATAAGGTCCTGAGAGTTTCCCGTCAGCTTCTTCAGGAGCTTGGCAGAGAAGCAACAACAGAGGAAATTGCTGCAAAGATGAATATGAGTGTTGAAAAGGTAAGAGATATTATGAAGCTCGCACAGGAGCCGGTAAGCCTTGAGACTCCTATCGGTGAAGAAGAAGACAGCCACCTTGGTGACTTTATTCCTGATGATGATGCTCCTGCACCTGCGGAAGCCGCGTCTTATACGCTTCTTCGTGAGCAGCTTTGCGAAGTTCTCCACACACTCACTCCAAGAGAAGAGCATGTTCTTAAATTGAGATTCGGACTTGAAGACGGCAGAACAAGAACTCTCGAAGAGGTTGGTAAGGTGTTTAACATTACCCGTGAACGTATCCGTCAGATAGAAGCAAAGGCTCTCAGAAAGCTTCGCCATCCCAGCCGTTCCAAGAGACTCAGAGATTATCTTGATTAATAGGTGAAAATATGAAAATTGGAATTATTGCGGCGCTTGACTGCGAAATGGTCGAGTTTTGTAAAGATTTTGGTGCAAAGCCGTCAAAGTATTATGGCATTTATGAAGGCAAATGTGCCGAACATGATGTTTATATAAGCCTTGTTGGCGTTGGTAAAGTTAATGCTGCAGCGAATACCCAAAGATTAATTGACTTGTTTGATGTTGATTATGTTATAAATTCGGGTGTTGCCGGTTGTACATGTAATCACCTTGGCGTTTGTGATGTCGTTGTTTCAAAGGAACTTACATATCACGATTTCTATCCAATTGGTGTTTTGGACAAGTATGCACCGAACGCCTCGGTTTTTAAAGCCGATGAAAAGTTGATTTCACTGGCTTGTGAGGCTTGTGAGAACATCAAGGATGATGGCTTTAAATTTGATACAGGAATGATTGTAACGGGTGATCAGTTTGTTGAGGACAGTAATGTTGTAGCAAGACTGAGAGCTGATTATAACGCATTCTGTACCGAAATGGAAGGTGCGGCTGTAGCACATGTATGTGTGCTTAATAAGGTTCCTTTTGTTGTAATCAGAGCCATGTCCGATAATGCCGATGAAGATGCAGACATGTCGTTTGAAGAAATGTCGGCGGTTGCTGCCAAGCGTGCAAGCTTTGTATCCACATATATTATTTCCAAACTGTAATTTACGGAGTAGTTAAAATGTTAAAGAAGAAGGATAATCGTACACTTAATAAGAGCATAGACCTTTTGCGTATAGTGATTCTGTCTGTGCTTTTCGGTGCGGTTATCCTTCTGTTTTTGTTTAAGCTTGTTGATCTTCAGGTATTGAAGCATGATGACTATTCATCGGAAGTTGTTCTGAAGACCTATAAGACACGTCCTATTGAAATGAGCAGGGGACATATATATGACCGCAACGGTGTGCTTCTTGTATCAAATCAAAAAAATTATAATGTAGCGGTTCAATATTCCACTCTTGATTCTATGGATTACAACACTGCTATTCTTAAATTTATAGATTTTTGCAACAGTAATTCAATTGAATTGTCTGATAGTCTCCCTGTTGCAAAAGAAAAGCCGTACATATTTGATGAAGATTATATTTTTGATGAAGAAAAAGAAAAGCTTCTTGATGAATTTATAAATCTGAATCTTCTGGCGAATGAGCCGCTGTTTTCTGGGGATGAAGCTTTTTATAATTATCTTTGTGAAAGGTACGGCGTTGAGAGTATGAATACGGATTCGGCAAGAGTCCGTCTTCTTGTAGGTATCAGATATGACATGGAGACGCATAGCTTTGGGTATTTTGATAATTACGTTCTTTTGTCTGATGTAGATGAAAAAACTCGTACATTGATATCAGAAAACTTACACACAATGCACGGAATTGTTATAACAACAGAAGATAAAAGATTTTATAACAAAGGAACTCTTGCTTCTCATATTCTTGGCAGAACAGGCAAACTTGATATAGACGACGTTGAGGAATATGTAAAGCAAAAGGGATACTCTTACGATGAAATGATTGGTAGAGAAGGTGCTGAAAAGGCGTTTGAGGATTACCTTCACGGATTTAACGGAATAGAACAGATAGAAATTGATAAAGATAACAATATAGTTTCAAAAAGTGTTATCAAACAAGGAGAAAACGGTTATTCAGTAAATCTGACAATTGATGCTGAAATGCAAAAGGTTGCTGAAGATTCGCTTGTTGAACAGATTGAAACAGCAAGAAGAATCGGTCTTTCCGACTTGGTTTCATATAACGGTGAAGATTGCAATGCAGGAAGCGTCGTTGTGATGAATCCTAAAAACGGTGAGATTCTTGCCAGTGCCAGTTATCCCAACTATAATCTGAACACCTTTTCCGAAGACATTGGGAAACTTAATTCGGACAGTGCGCGACCACTTATTAACAGAGCTACTCAAGGTATCTATCCTCCCGGTTCTACATTTAAAATTGCAACGGCTGTAGCAGCATTGTCAGAGGGAATTGTTACTCCAAACACAATCATTAATGATACGGGACGTTATACCGCCTATGATGACTATCAGCCGTCATGCTGGTCCCTTACCAAGCGAGGATATGGACACGGCTGGGTAGATTTAAAAATGGCTATCGAAGAGTCATGTAACTATTATTTCTATAAAGTGGCAGACGATATGGGAATTGATGCTCTTACAAAGCATGCGTCTCTGCTCGGACTCGGTCAGAAAACAGGAATTGAGCTTCCTGAGGCTGAAGGCGTTCTTGCAGGCCCTGAGTACAGAGACAGTAAAGGTCTTCTGTGGAATCCCGGTGACACTTTGCAGGCGGCAATTGGTCAGTCAGATAATGCTTTTACACCAATACAGCTGTGTTCCTACATGTCTGCGGTTGTAAATGGCGGAATAAGATATAAGGCAACACTTCTTGATTCGGTTGTTGATTATTATGACGGAAGCACTGTATTTGAAAATAAGCCTGTTGTTCTTAGTGAGATTGACATTCCTGAAGATACAGTTGATATCTTAAAGAGTGCGATGAAGTCGGTTGTTGATGAAGGTACTGCAAGCTCAGTCTTCCTAAATTATGATTATGAGATAGGCGGAAAAACAGGTACTGCACAGGTATCAAGCGGCAGCGATACTGTATTATTCGTGGGCTTTGCACCTTACGATGATCCTGAAATAGTTGTTTCGGTTATTGTTGAACATGGTGATCAAAGTTCAAGAGCAACGCAGGTTGCAAAGTCGGTATTTGATTACTATTTTAGCACGCTGTCGGACCTTGAAGGAGATTCAAATGAATAAAAGAATAAATGCAGATTATAGAACGTTTTTTAAAGTAAGCATTTTACTTTTTGCCTACTCAATAATTGTTCTTGTTATCTGCATTTTTTCTCGTCAGTTTTCAGAAATGTATTGCAGGACTTTTTCAGCGGGAATGAGAAATATACTTTCAGCAATTACCGGAATATTCAATTTTTCCGTAGCAGAAATGTTGCTTTTTGTTTTGCCGATTGGTTTTGTTGTGTTTGAAATATATCTAACTGTTAGAAAACGTTTTTCTTTCAAAAAAATGTTTGTAACCTTGCTTACTGCTGTATTTATCGCCTTTTTCCTGTTTGTTAACACCTTCGGTGTTTGTTATTTTAGGAAACCGGTTGAAGAAAACATGGGGTTTGATATTAAAGAGTTTTCTGATAGTGAACTTATGGACTCTGCACTTTTTATAAAACAAAGGCTTGAAAATTTCCTTGATGGTACCGTGTTTCTTGAAGACGGGTCATCAAAAAATCCTTATAATTGGTCTGAACTCAATTCCAAATTGATTAAAGGATTTGACAGGCTGAAAAAGGATTATCCATTTATTTCATATATTTCCTCACCGGCAAAAAAGATATACATGTCTCCTGTAATGACTTATACTCATATTTCAGGGATTTTTATGCCGTTTACCGCCGAGGCAAATGTCAACACTAATTATCCTGAATATGTTGTTGCATTTTCTACAGCACACGAAATGGCCCATCAAAGAGGTGTTGCAGGGGAGGATGAAGCAAATTTTATAGCCTTTCTTGCCTGTCTTTCGTCTGGTGACAGTTATTTGTCTTATTCTGCACTGCTCAGTATGTATGACTATTATCTCGATGAAGCTTATAAAACCGATAAAGAAATGTATATAGAGCTGTTGTCCGTTACAGACAAACGCGTACTTGGTGAAATGTACGCTTATTCTGTGTTTTTTGATAAATACAGAGATTCAGCTGCATCTCGTGTTGCCGATGTTGTCAATGACTCGTATATTAAAACAATGGGCGATAAGGTCGGGGTTGAAAGTTATGGCCGCGTAGTTGAACTTTGTACATCATATCTTATAGAAAAAGAAGCTCTGCCTTATTAGCAGAGCTTTTCTTTTATTCTTTTTGAGCAAGACAAACACGTTCAACTTCAAATATATCTCTTAACAGATTTGCTGAAAATTTTTGAGAACGGAAAATTGCAGCAACTTCTTCGCCGATGTCGTATCCCACCTCAACGGCACAGCACCCGTTGTCTGAAATGAATTTGTTGGCAAAGTATTTAGCTATCAGTTTGTAAAAGTCAAGACCGTCATGTCCGCCGTCAAGGGCTATAGCAGGCTCATGAAGAACTTCGGCACTCAGTGTTTTCATATCATCAGACTTAATGTACGGAGGATTAGAAACAATAACATCAGGAATAAAGTCGGGCGTGTACTCGTAAATGTCAGCACATACAAATTTTAGTCTATCCGAGGATATGCCGTGGTATTCAGCATTTTTCTTTGCATAATTAAGCGCATCTTCTGAAATGTCAACGGCTACTGCTGTAACATCGGGACGATTGTTAAGAACTGCTACTGAAATACAGCCGCTTCCGGTACATAAGTCAAGGAGCTTGCCGTTTCGAGGAAGCTTTTTGATTGCGATTTCCGCCAGCATTTCTGTCTCGGGCCTTGGAATCAGGCAGCCTTTTCCGCAGAACATGCGAAGCCCAAAAAACTCCCACTCTCCTATAATGTACTGGAGCGGTTCAAAATCAAGTCTCCTGTTTACGGCTTTAGTAAGCTTTTCCAAAATACTGTTTTCTAAAACGTTGCACCTGGAGAGTAAAAGTTCGCTCTTCTTGAGACCGGATATTGCAAGCATTATTGTTTCGAGTTCAAACGATGCGTTGTCGGTTATTAATTTGAGTTTTGGTAGATATTCAGCTTTAAATTCGTTGTAAGTCATTTATTATCCTTGCTTCGTGCTTACTCAGTTATCTGGTTTTCGTTGTTGTCGCCTGTCTCGATGCATTCTTCCTCCGGATATATGTCGGGGAGTGCTGCTTTAAGTGAACGGATTGCAACTTCTATCTGTGCTGTATCTGGTTCTTTTGTTGTAAGTCTCTGAATCCAAAGCCCAGGTGCCGAAACAATCCTTACAAATATATTGTTGTGTGTACCTGCGAATTTAATAAATTCAAAGCCAACGCCAACAACAACAGGTAAAAAGAGAATTTTCAACGGAACTCTTGCAATTACGGGAAGATGAATGATAAGGGCTGACGTAATAATACCGAGAAACATCATCACAAATAAAAAGCTTGTGCCGCATCTTGGGTGGAATCTGGACTGCTTTTTTACATTTTCGGGTGTGAGCTCAAGACCTGCCTCGTGGCAGAAAATTGACTTGTGCTCAGCCCCATGATACTGAAATACTCTTTTCATGTCAGGGATGAGTGCACATAAATAAATGTAAAGCACAAATATCAGAATCTTTACAACACCTTCTGTTATACTAAGCAAAAGTCTGCTTTCTGTAACATTCTTGATAAACTCCGCAATCTGTGCAGGAAGATAGATGAAAAGAACGACAGCAAGAGCAAGCCCAAGAACAGTACCGATTGCAGATGCAATTGCCGTAACACTCTTTCCGAATGTTTTTGTGAGCCATTTTTCGAATTTTGTCTCTTCTTCCTCAATGCCCAGCATGTCTGCAGAACGATTGAGTGTCTTGAAAGAAAGAATCATTGTTTCAACAAAGTTGACAATTCCTCTTATAACGGGAATGTTAAGAATCTTATATTTTGAACGTATTGATTTGAAAGGTTTTACTTCAGTTGTGATGTTGCCGTCTGTGCCTCTTACAGAGAGAGCCACGAGGTCCTTTGACTTCATCATAACGCCTTCTAAAACAGCCTGTCCGCCGACCGTGCCGAGACGGCAGGAAAGATTGTCGTTTTTATTATTCATATTTTTAATCCACCTATTAATTTGATAATTATATTATAACGAAAATTCTTTCTTCTTATGGGGACAAACTGTTGATGTAAAGTAAACATCTAAGTAATAATTATTGAATATTTTTAGGTATTATTATTACTAAAATTTAATCTTTAAGATTGTTAAATAATACAAAATTATTCGTCGTTTTAAATAAGATTGGATAATTCTATTGAAATCATGTTTTAAATATAATATAATAAAGAAAAAGGGCAGGTGTTAGTATGTCAAATTTTAAGACATTCAAGTATGAAACAAAACGAAATAATCTTTTCCTCAGAGTGTGTAAGGGGCACTTTGCAACCAATGACAGACATAGTAACTATTATATAGATGTTGTAGCGCAAAAGGCACGTCTTTCTGAAGCAAAGGCTGTTGCAGAGGAATTGTCTTCCTATTTCTACCATTCAACAATCGTTGATACAATACTTTGCCTTGACGGCACAGAGGTAATCGGAGCTTGTCTTGCGGATGAACTGACAAAGGCTGATTTTGTCAGCATAAATGCACATAAGTCTATTTATGTAGTTTCGCCTGAAATCACGAATTCCAGCCAGATACTTTTCCGTGATAATATCATTCCCATGATTGAAGGAAAGAGTGTAATGCTTCTTGCGGTCTCTTATTCTTCGGGACGAAGCGTTGAGGCGGCAATCGGCGCAGTAAGGTATTACGGCGGTAACCCTGTCGGAGTTTCTGCAATTTTCTCGACTCAGGAAAAGTCAAAAGACTCTCTTCCTATATATTCCTGCTTCAATCCTGATTTTCTTGGTGACTATGAGCACTTTAATCCTCAGGAATGTCCTATGTGTAAGGCTGGTCAGAAGCTTGATGCACTTATTAACGGTTTCGGATATTCACTTCTTAAATAACATGAATTTTCCCTCGGTTTTTCCGGGGGATTTTTCTTTTTCTATTGAAAACTTTTATAAAATATGATAATATTTAAAAAAAGTGATATGATTTGTTTTTTGGAGGTTTTTGAATGTTGGCAAAAGTTCCTGGCGGGCTAATATTTGCTTTACTTATAGTTTTTGGATTAATTGCTTTTCTTGCGGTTGTTTCCTGTTTTGTATGGATGATAAGAACTTTTGTTAAAGCGGATAAGAAAGCCAAAATTTCATCTTCTATTACTTTGTTTGTTATTCTTGTTGCCGCAGCTTCATGGATTTTTAATATGGGTTGGCTTAGACTTATAATGACCTTATTTCTTGTACCTTTTATTCACGCGGCTGTTTTGATTGCGGTTTCTATTATCGCAAGTAAGTATTATGATATTTCTAATAAATTGACCATATTTAACACTTTGTTTTTGTTCTCTTACGCAGTAGTTTATGTTTGCATTCCCGATTTTGACGATGTTAAAGGTTATTGCTTGTTTTCCCTGGTACGTGAAAATGATTTAATAATGAGTATTTGCTATGTCATCATGGAGCTTGCTCTTTGCTTACATATCATTATGTTGGTGCTTATTGTAATTGAAATAGTCAGATGTAAACGTAAAAGTAAATTGGGCTCTGAAATCTCAGGTAATGGAGGCACAAATGAAAAAGCTTAACGAATGTTTAAATAACGAATACGGCAGTTACATACTCCCGTTCTTTTGGCAGCACGGCGACTCTCATGAGCTTCTGCTTAAAGAAATAGAAGCTATCGAGAAAAGCGGTGCAAAGGAATTTTGCGTCGAAAGCCGCGTATACGAAGATTTCTGCGGTGAAAAATGGTGGGACGATTTCGGCTTTATACTCGAAGAAGCCAAAAAGAGAAATATGGGCGTTTGGCTTCTTGACGATAAGCAGTTTCCTACGGGATTTGCCAACGGAGCTGTCGGACGAAACCCCGAGCTTAAAAAGAAGCATATAAGAATTTCCTTTATTGATATTGCAGGTCCAAAACCCGAGTCTGCCCTCATTATGCCGAATATTGACAAAGCAAATGAAAAAATCATAAATGTTGTTGCATTCAGAAGGTCAGAGGATGGCATCACACTTGTGGGTGAACCAATAGGACTCATTGATAATGTAAAAGACGGTCTTGTATTTTTCGATATCCCCGACGGATTTTACAGAGTTTTCTTTGTCATTGAAACACGTATCGGCAATGCAAGATACAACATGATTGATATGATAAACCCCGAGTCCTGCAGACTTCAGCTTGAGGCTGTCTATGAGCCTCATTATGAGCATTTCAAGGAATATTTCGGTAATACCTTCAAGGGCTTTTTCTCGGATGAGCCCTGCATTGGTAACGGTCATGGCTTTATCGATCCCATGCTCGGCAAGGATGATAATATGCTGTTGCCCTTCAGCACCGAGCTTATAGATATGCTTTCAGACAGCATAAACTGTTCGGATGAGCACATTTATAACATTATTCCCGTTTTGTGGCAAAAGCATGATGCTATAATGCACGAATTAAGATACAATTATATGGATGCCTTAACGCTTCTGTACAAACGCTGTTTTTCGGATCTTCTCGGTAATTGGTGCAGAGAAAGAGGCGTCATGTATATCGGTCATATAATTGAGGACTCTAATTTGCATATGCGCCTTTGCCAGGGAGTCGGTCATTTCTTCAGAGCACTTTCCGGTCAGGATATGTCTGGCTGTGATATTGTTCTTAATCAGATGGTACCGGGATTTAATGAATTAAAGCACGCGGCACCTCTTTCGTATAAGTTTGCCGACCCCGAGTTTTTCAGATATACTCTTGCAAAGCTTTGCGTTTCGGATGCCCATCTCGACGAAAAGAAAAAGGGCAGAGCACTTTGCGAAATTTTTGGTGCCTTCGGCTGGGCAGAGGGCATACCCATGATGAAGAGCCTTGCCGACCATTTTCTTGTGTCTGGAATTAATCACTTTGTACCCCATGCATTTTCTAACAGATATCCTAACCCCGACTGTCCTCCCCATTTCTATATAGGCGGTAAGAATCCTCAGTTTGATATGTTCTCAAAGCTGACAGTTTATATGCAGAGAATGTGTCATTTGTTATATGGCGGTAAGCATGTAAACAATGTGGCTGTTCTTTATAACTGCGAAGCTGAATGGTGTGCCGGAGATTATGACCTGTTTCAGAAGGTATCCAAAATACTGCTTCAGAATCAGATAGACTTTGATTTTGTTCCGTCAGATTATCTTGATGATGTAGCCTTCGGCGACGGCGGTTTTCAGATTAATGGAGAAACTTTCAAAACAATTATCGTTTCACGCAGCTCAGTTCTTCCCGAAACTCTTTTAATGAAGCTTAAAAAGCTGTCAGATAATGGAGTTGAAGTTATTTTCTGTGAGCAATTTCCGACAAAATATGCCGACTCTGAAAATAAAGTATACTGTAGTGACTTTACCTTGGTTAAGTATTCTGAACTTGTAAATGCACTTTCAGAATACAGGGATATTAAAACATCCAATAAGTGTAAGTATCTCAGATACTATCATGTATATAGTGAAGGTAAGGACATTTATATGTTCAGTAACGAAGATATAAACAAAGAAATTGACACGGAAATAACACTTACACATTCGGGCGAGTATATAAAGTATAATGCTTGGGATAACAGTGTACTTTATGGCAGTGTTAATAAAAAAGTTCTAAAATTAAAGTTGCAGCCGTCAGAGTCTTGTGTTATAATATTTGAAAAACATGGAAAAGCTCTTACCGATACGTATAAAGATTATAAATCTGTTGAAATAAAGCCTATATGGAATATAACAGCCTCCGATGAAAACGGTGTTGTATTTACTGATTTGACAGATAGCCTGTATAACCTTGCCTTAAAGCTTCCGACGTTCTGCGGAAAGGTAGTATATGAAACAACTGTAACCCTCGATACTGTTCCCGAAAGAATTACACTCGGTACTGTCGGCGAAATAGCGACCCTTTATGTAAACGGTCAAAAGTGTACCGATGAGTTGTATTATCCTTATGCATTTGATGTAAAAGATAAGTGCGTTATTGGTGATAATAAAATAGTAGCAGAAGTGATTACAAACCTGGGGTACCGAGACAGAGATTATTTTTCAAGTTTCCTTTCTTTGCCTCCCATGGGAATGATAGGACCTGTTAAACTTGAATATTAAACATATTTGGAGGACTAAATGAACGAAGAAATACTTAAATCCTTACAGTTTGACTCTGTAAAGGATAAATTTACAAAAGCATATAACGATGCAATAACAAGGCAAGGAAGCCGTGAACTTCTCGACTGGATTACAAATAAGACCGACTTTTTTGTTGCTCCCGCAAGCTCAAAGTTTCACAATGCCTTTGAAGGCGGTCTTGCAGAGCATTCGCTTAATGTATATCAGGCAATGATTGACAGATATAATGACGGAAAACCCGATGAATCTATGGCAATAGCGGCTCTTCTTCACGATTTATGTAAAGCCGAGTTTTATAAGGTCAGCCAGAGAAATGTTAAAAACGAAACTACTGGTCAGTGGGAAAAGGTAAATTACTACACAATTGACGATAAATTTCCATTCGGTCATGGCGAAAAGAGTGTATTCCTCATTGAACGCTTTATGAGATTGAAGGTTGAGGAAGCAATCGCAATCCGCTGGCATATGGGCGGCTTTGATGATGCGGCACGCGGCGGAAGCTTTGCTATAAATGGTGCTTTTGAAAAGTACCCTTTGGCAGTTAAACTTCACATTGCAGACATCGAAGCAACATACCTCATCGAAGGAAAGGAATAATTATGGTAAACGTACTTGACATAAACAGCAAAAAAGGCTTTATAAGCGATATGGACGGTGTTATCTACCACGGTAACAAAATCCTCGACGGCGTGCATGAGTTTATAGCTTGGTTAAAGGCTAACGATAAGCACTTCCTTTTCTTTACCAACAGTTCAGAGCGTTCACCGATTGAACTTTCACAGAAGCTACAAAGACTCGGTCTTGATGTTGACCCGTCGCACTTCTATACATCGGCTCTTGCAACTGCTGATTTTCTTGCAAGTCAAAAGCCGGGATGCTCTGCTTACGTTATTGGTGAACCCGGTCTTATAAATGCACTTTATTCTAAAGGCATTTCAATGAATGATGTAAACCCCGATTATGTAGTAATAGGTGAAACAAAGAACTATAACTATGACAGCATTTTAAGAGCTGTAAAGCTTGTCAACGGCGGTGCAAAGCTTATTGGTACAAACCCCGACATGACAGCACCCAGTGAACAGGGAATTATTCCTGCGACAAAGGCACTTGTAGCTCCCATTGAGCTTTCAACGGGCTGTGTTGCTTACTATGTAGGAAAACCCAATCCTCTTATGATGAAATCGGGTATAAAGCTTCTTGGAGTAGCACCCGAAGATGCAGTTATTATCGGCGACAGAATGGATACCGACATTGTCGCCGGTATTGAATCAGAAATTGATACCGTTCTTGTAATGAGCGGTGTTACTAACTTTGAGATTCTTAAACAGTTCCCGTTCAGACCCAAGTACATTTATGAAAATGTAGGGGAAATGATTAAGGGCAATGCGATTGAACATAAATAAAAATTAGCGAGGGATTGACCCCTCGCTTTTTGCTATGTGTTTTATGTTACGCCTCCGAAACGATAATTTCAAACTCATCACTTTCAGACTTTATAACAAATCCGTCACAAGCCTTAGGGATAAGATAAGAATCACCTTTATTTACAGGATAATCCACACCGTCACAGTAGATAACACCCTTGCCGTCAAGACAAATGATGCTCTTCATACTGCCGTCTTCAAAGAATGCAGACTTTCCGCTTGCAAGATTGTACTTGATAACGCAGAAAAGGTCGCACTTGCAAAGAATTTCTGTTCTTTCGCCGTCCTTGTCGGATATAACCTTGCCTGAAACAAATTCGTCGGGGAATACTGTCTTTATAACCTCGGAAGCCTTCTGAATGTGAAGCTCACGCTTGTTGCCGTCTTTGCCGATTCTGTCATAGTCGTAAAGTCTGTAGGTTGTATTGGAATTTTGCTGAATTTCTGCAATTACAATGCCTTCGCCGATTGCGTGAACAAGACCAGCCGGAATAAAGAAGCAGTCGCCCTTGTGAACGTCGGCATAGTTAAGCATTTCTGAAAGTCTGCCTTCGTTGTTTGCTTTTTCAATTTCCTCAAAAGTAGGTGCTTTGTCGCTCTTTAATCCGTATACAAGCTTTGCGCCTTCCTTGCAGTCAACGATGTACCACATCTCGGTTTTACCTGCATCAAGACCGTTAGCTTTGGCATAAGCGTCATCGGGATGTACCTGAACAGAAAGCCTGTCATTTGCATCAATAAACTTTATGAGCAGGGGAAAAGCTTCAAAATCACCGCATACATTGTTTATACCTGCATCGGTTATGTAATCTTCAAATGTTTTGCCCTCATATTCGCCGTTTTCGATTATGTTAACACCGTCGGGTCGACAGGTTGCGAGCCATGCTTCGGCAATATTTTCATCGTCACTTTTGAAACCAAAGTTTTTTTCAAGATAGTCTCCGCCCCATATGATTGACTTTGTGACGGGTTTTAGCTTTAATGGATAAAATTTCATAATAAAAATTCTCCTTTATATGTATTAATCTGTGCTTTGTAACAAACAATATCAATACCAACTTAAAAAGGAGTATTGATACTATGTCAAACAAGAATTCCAAGAATAAGAACGAACAGAACTATTCCAATAAGCAGAACAATAACTGTCCTTCCAGCCAGAATGACCCTATGAGCCAGAATCAGAATAAGAACGAAAATAAGAATCAGAACCAGAATTCCAAGAACTCAAAGTAAACCTATCGTATCTGCCTTTTTCTCTCAAAGCCCTTCGGGGCTTTTTTATTTTACTACAGTTTTGCATATTTTTCAATAGATATGTTGCTTTTTTATAAATATAAGTGTATAATTGTTAAAAAACTGGATGGTGAAAAAATGTTTGAAAATCAGAAAAAACGTATAGATAATATCAGACACGCAGAAGGTGCGAATAAAGAGTATTATAAGAGAGTGAGAATTGCCGATTATATTTCAGGTCAGGCTATCTATAATCTCGGTGATTATCCTGCCAGAGTTTCGGCAGAGCCTACAGAATATGATGTAAAACTTGTAAAGAGCCTTGCAGAAAACGGTGTAAAGCTTATTCAGCTTCATGAGGACTGGAATGATGCCTGTAGATATTACGGCGGAGATAAATTCAATGCAGTAGACCGTGAGGGTACACGTAATTTTGTCAAGCTTTGCCACGATAACGGTATTAAGGTTATTGCATATATGTCTTCAACCTTCTTTCACAGATACGACCCTGATTTCTGTGAGGATTTTTCAAGAACAGACGGGGTTCTTGAGATGAACTACTTTTCATACAGAGGTTGTAACCACGGAAGCGATACATGGCGTGAATATGTTATGAATAAGATGTTTGAGGCTGTAGATTATTACGGCTTTGACGGCATTTTCAACGACTTTTGGTATGACAGCTATGTATATGACTATGAAAAGGGCGAATGTTATGTTAAGACTGTAGAAGTCGAATACAATCCTGAAACAAGCGATGTTCATGATACTAATTACCTTACTGAAGATGGTAGATGCATTAAGGATGCTGAAGTAGAGTATGATCCCGACTTTGAAGATATGCATGCTCAGATTTACTCTGAAATTAAAAAACGCGGTGGTATTTATAAAATACATACAGGTAACAGAAATGTACCAAGCCGTGATAAAGTTTATGACTATATCTGGGTAGGCGAGGGACTTAAAGAGCTTACACCCGGCAACGGCAAAGAACATGACGGATATGTTGTTCCTTGCCTTGACAGGCATTTCTATACAGAAGTATCAGCCAAAACGTATTTTGCATATACTGTTCCTTTTCTTCAGTTTCCGCTTCTCAAGACAGGAAGACCGATAATTGGTCAAAATACCGAGCTTCCCAATGTAACATATTATGGCGGAGATGAACAAGAGTTTTATGCTGCTGTCGGTGAGTACATGAAAGAACATCCCGAAGGTCCTTATGTATATTCGCTTTGGTCATCAATACCCGATGACCCGACGGAATTTGATGTATGGAGCTATTATATGAAGCTGTATGCTCCCATGACAGCGGAGAACAGTATAGCTTTCTGCGAAATCAGAAAAAGCGATGATATTGTTTCTGATATTCCCGAAAGAGTGTTTGCTTCCATGTTTGTAAATGAAGAAACATATCTTGCAGTATCGAATCTTACCGGTGACAGCTATTTCCTCAAGCTTTCAGGACTTTGGCAGGATAGGGAAACGGGAATCGTGTCGGATGTTTTCGAAATTAATAATGACAGCATTTTGTTTCTTATAAAGAAGTAAAAATATGGGCGGTTTTGACTTGACAAAACCGCCTTTTTATGATAATATAGACACGTTGTTAAAATATATATGCAGGTATGGCGGAATTGGCAGACGCGCTAGATTCAG
>JAGAUT010000037.1 GCA_017620655.1 Clostridia bacterium
AGTGATATCTTCTTTTTTGGCAAGCGGATTATCCCGGCTCATAATAAGAACATAAGAAAACTCTGCTATCATCTCGTAAGAAAGACTTTTTTCTTCGAGCATTGATTTAAAGAATTTATCGTAATTTTCCGCATATCGGATAATTCCCAATTTATAGTCTTTATCAAGAACATTTTTTATCGTTCTCTGTGAGTTTGTTTCTTTGTAAAATATTTCAGCCGGATCATCGCTGAGACATTTTGAAAACTCAACAAAAGCATCGGAAATATAACTGGCACGAGGAACAGAAACAGAAAATTTCTGCTTTTTAGGCGAACCTTGCTTATAAAGGTCTTCTACATCATCAATTTGCTTCAAAATGCTTTGAGCATAACTTATAAATTCCTCACCTTCAGGAGTAAGAACCATACCCTTTGCACTTCGGTCAAATATAGCAATTCCAAGATGTGATTCAAGTTCCTTAATGGAACGGCTTATGTTAGGCTGAGCAATAAATAAAGCATCGGCAGCCTTGTTAAGGGAGCCAAGCCTTGCAACCTCAACGGCATATTTCATATGCAATATATTCATAATAGCACCTACCTTCTTGCTATTTTTGTTTTAAGTATACCATATTTATGCTCGTATTTCAATCCGTACAATAAACAAAACTATTTTTTATTGAAAATATTTGTCATTATCTCTTTGTCTTAAACAAATTTATATTATTATACCACTAACAGGCTTAAAAGTCAAACTTCTTGCGCTTTGTTCAGACTTTTCGCAGACAGTGTAAAAATAAGCCCTCCAGTTTGTGCTATATTTTAAATGCAGTTTTCTATTGAAATTTTAGCCTCTAACATTGTTGTAAAACGCAACTATTTAATACAAAAAACAGCACAAAAGTCTATGTAAACCCTTGTGCTGCTTAGTGTTATGCGGTATGTAACAACAAGTTCGGGAGCTGGTCAACAACAGGAAATTTCAAAATTCGACAAAAAGCACTCAAATAGATATGTGCACCAAAAGTCAGACAGTTTTTGAAATACATATCATCCGTGAGGCTTAAATAATTCTCAGAGCTTTATTATTTGTGCATCCAATGCCTTTACGGTAACACTTTTTCCTGAAAGTTCTACTGTGATATCCGAGTCTGTATGGTTGACAAAAATCTGTACCCTCTCGCCGTCCTTTTCCCATGCTGATGAGTAAATCAAAGGTAGTGTTGTTTCCGCATTATTATAGTGACCAAGATGTACGGTCATGTAATCTGTTTTGAAATCAAGAGGTTCAATCATTCTTCCGTCATAAAGGTACGGTTTTGCTTTTTCCTTGTAGAATTTTGTAAGATTTGAAACAAACAAAAGTGTCTTTTCCTTATCGGGAAGATTGTTAAAATCATGGTTTGACCAGTTTGTCATAAGCCTTCCGTCGGCTAAGAGAACAAGTGTCATACAATCGCCTGCAGCAAATGAATAAGCAACTCGTGCACACATTGTATCCTCGACAATTAACGTATTTGAACACTGGTTTCCTTGGAAATTCCTGAGATATTCGTGATATATGTACTGATAAACAGGAACGGGTTGTCCGAAATGCCAGTTGAGTTCAAATCGGTTATCGCTGAAAAGCAAGTTTCCGATAAAAGGCTCTGCCGCCGCAGATTCACAACCAAAGAGTTTTCCCATGCCGCGGCAGTTCCAACCGTCAAGCAGCTCTCTCATACTTGCAGTCATCCATTTGCCGGGTGCAGATGGGTGTCCGTGCTTTTTGCTATGGCACAGATACTGACCTCCGCCATGATTCTGGTCAAGAATCTGCACATAGTCAACGGAACTTTCAAACAAAGGCTGATAAGCCTCATCAAGTATCTTTCGTCCTGGCGAGGATGCGACACATATATCATAACCGGAACGCTGTCCCGTGCATATTTTGCTGAGATTTACACTGCCGTCGGGTGCGGCACACATGGCATCGGACAGGTTTTCTTTTTCATATCTGCCGCCGTCATCGTAGTCGTCGACAAGGTTACTTTTGATTGTCCAGCTAAAGCCCGAACAGTATACACCGAGAAGATGATTCTTTTGGTGAAGTTTGTCGGCAAATCTGTTGAACATTTCCTCTCCGCCGTATGGAGGCCAGACATAGGGCGGCGCCCAGGGTGCAGTGCCTTCCCAATGCATAAGAAGCACAAGCAGACGTGAGTCAACCCTTCCGGCTATCTCGTCAATATATGGAAGTGCATTTTCATACGGAAAAAGTGCGTTTGGTGACATTTCATCCATGTCATGCATCCCTCTTACGCAATATGTCAAAACAAGTGGGCTATCTTTATACCACTCGGGTATGTTTGGATTATCTTTTATTTTTTTCACATTGGACGGAAGGTTGTTTTCAAACCACTGCCTGTATATTTCAGCACCTTTATGCCAGGTTCCTTTGAAAGTATCAAAAACAATCGGGTATTCGCAGTTAAAGTCCTCACCTGCATCAATGCCGGTAAAAATTTTCTGCTGCATTATTACATTTCCGTTATCAGGGAAAAAGCTGATACCCTTTACTCCTCTTTCGGCATCGTGTACACCTATATACAATCCGCAGTCTCCAGCAAGGTAACACTGGAACTGTGAGGAAATCATATTCGGAAATATCCAGTGTGATCCGAAGGAAGGATATTCCTGCTCGCGGTGTCTGAACCAGCTTCTCTGTCTTTGTTCTATATCATCGCAGATTGCACCCTCATTATATGTACACAAGACACTTGCATCTCCGCCGTTTTTCTTCAAGGGTTTTAAAGCAATATCAGGATATTTTACCCATTCGACGAGCTTACCGGTATTATTTTCAACCTTTATGTACCACTCTGCAAGGCATTCTCCACAGACGGATATATATATCTTTACGTCCTTATCAAAACCGCTGTAAACGGCAGAAACATCTTCACCGCAAATGCTCACATCACATTTCTTTGCATCATATGCGGTAAAGACTTCCATATTCCCTGCCTCATCACGCATACCGACAGAAAAAAGCGGTGTCTTGCCGTTAATTATTTCCTTTCCGTAAAGCCTTATTGATTCGATATATCCGTTTTCAAAATCCACGGACATAGTGCAATCATTTTTTGTCCTTGTAAACATGGTATCCTCCATAGACATTAGTCTTCAAGTAAAAAACAGTTTTGAAAAGTGGTCATTTAGTCAGCAACAACCGAAACCTTAATGTTGTCAATCATATAGGAATAGTTATAAATCTTACCGCCTTCAAGAATAGAGTCAACAAAGATTGTGAAGTGGTCTGTTGTTCTTATCATGGATGTTTCATTTACGGTATACGTAGTTTCATAATGCATCCAACCGTCCTCGGGAAGAATATTAGTCATATCTGTAACCCGACTTACATGGTCAGCGTTTTCTTTATTTGCTCCGCCGATAAGATCGGTATATCTGAAGTTGGGTGAAGGATGCATTCCTGTCTTATTGCCCTGTCCGTCGCCGACAGTTCTGTAATCAAATTCGACCTTATATGTAACACCGGGTTTGAATCTTGTGGGAATTACGATATATGTCCATACCTGCTCATTATACATTTTAGGTTCAACAAGATATACATGATTTTTCTTATTATCGGGATCTTCTACAATCGTAACCTTGGAATTACCTGTTCCGTAGTTATTTTTTGAATCAACAATTTCCGCATCGGCATTGTCAATATAGAAAGGTCCGCCCGCGTCAACAGCATTGATTATTTCCTGTTTCTTTTTAGCTTCTTCAGCAGCCTTTTCTGCTTCTTCCAACTTTGCGGGATCTTCTATGAATCTAATATAATCGATCCAGTAAGAACCGGCTCTTTGAGGAGAATCAAAACGAAGATCAAGAATAGTTCCTGTCCATTTTTCATTCTTTGAGAAATCAAATTCAAGAATGTAGTAACCGTCAGCATCGGGAGTGAGATTTTCGAGAGTCACCCTGCAGGTTTTGGATTCGGATAAATTACCTTCATTAAGTGTGCTGAAGTAAATTTTCACTTCTGTATCATCCGAATTATTATCTGAAAACAGAGCCTTGAATCTGACTTGTGCTTTATTATAAATTGAAGCATCAATACCAACACTGCCGATACTCATAATCGGGTCATAAACATCACCTGCAGGTGTTGCTTCAAGAAGCATGCTGCCGTCACCGAGAACACCGCCGGATGCACCTACCGCTGCCCAGCCTTCGGTATTACCGGGGCTGTTGAATTCATATCTGTAGGGCTTTTCTTCTTCGGGATTGTTTTCAACCTTTACGCCGCGTACGTATACTTCCAATCTCTTATCTGACTTTTCATATTCATAGTCTGCTTCATCATAAATGAACGTAATCGGAAGCATAACAAGTCCGTCGACAAGTGTAATCTTCTTTTTGAGTGTCTTTTCTTTTCCGTCGACCAAAGCCTTATTACTGCCGACAGTAAAGTTGAACACATGATTACCGTAAGTCTTAATCATAAGAGAGCCTGTTTCTTTAGACCATTCATAATAGAATGCATTCTGATAATAGAAGCCGCTCGAAGGATTTGCTGCAACATAAACGTCTTCACCGTCTGCTTCGACAAACTCATTGTTAAAGCTGAAATCAACTCCTGAAGCATTGATAACAACATTATTCTTTGAATTGGGTGAAAGGAATTCAATTGACTTGATAAAGAATTTACCGACTGTATTCATCGGATCAAATCTTATGTGTCTGATTGTACCCTTCCAGAGTGCATTTGTTGAAAGATCAATATAGTAATCGTGATACTCGCCGTCATCTAAGAGCGACATTGTGTAACCCTGTTCTGCACTCCAGCTGTTATTTGTTTTATCAATGAAGAACACGTCAAAAGTTGAATTGTTGGCATTTTCCGTCTTTATTCGGATTCTCATGTACCTTACATCTTTGGCATCAAAGAAGTTTTCTTCCATGTTAAGTGAATGAATATGTCCGTCATTTGTTGTTGTAGAGCCTACAAGAGCCTTCTCTTTAGCATCATAAACGGGAGCTGTCGTGTTTGCAAGGCTTCCCCATCTGAGACAATCTCTTTGTTCTTCAAAATTCCAACCGATAACTACTTCATTATCTTCAATGTAAGTGTTATCATCAACATACATTTCACGTCTTAGCGGAACACTCTTATCTACATACATATAGCCGAGTCTTGATTTCTGATTTATTGTAGGTTCTACATCAAAGTGTCCCTTATCATCAGTACCTGCAACTGATGAGAATGTCTTTCTTGCATCATCAAGGTAGCCAAATCCATGAAGTCCCATGGCAGGCATCATATAGTGACCTTCGCCGAATTCATTCCATGTATTGCCGAGAATAAATTTACCCATCCACTCTTCATTTTTCATCTTTGCAACCTTGGGCATATATTCATCCTTTGCCCAAGTGAGTGCTTCTGTGTGGGATTCAAGTGTTGCAAGAGGAGTTCTTGTTTCAGTCCAGCCAATGTCATTAAAGCCGATACCGATGGACGCAAGGAATGGAGTATGTCCATAGCCATAGGCTGTGTCAAGGCTGTTCTTCTGATGCTTGGCACTGTATGAAGATTCACCGAAGTGGTAAGCAACGTATGCATCAATTCCTATCTTTTCAGCATTTATATAGGCGTCCTTTTTTCTGCCGTCACCTGTGGCAAGGATTATCATTCCGTCATAGCCGTACTTTTTGATTTCTTCATTCATGAAATCAATTGCAGCCTTTGCGCCTTCAAGTCCGCCCATATTTTCAATAAATCTTTCCTGAATATATATTGTAAGAACCGCTTTATTATCAATTCTGAGATATCTTGAATCGGTAAAATACCAGTCAACCCAGTACGGCCAGATAGTTTTCTTGAATTCTTCAAAGTTTGAAACACCCGAAGCATTTTCCCACATGATCATAAAGTCCTGCATATCGGAATACTTAGCGTTCATGTAGCCTTCATTAAGGGCATAACCGAGCCTTGGCATCTTGATGCCGTCTTTAAGCTCTGAGCCGTAATACCAGCAGAAGTGCTGGAAATCATAGCCGTGCTCTACAAGCATTTTGATTTCCCAGTCGGCAACCTCTGAAAGACCCTCGTCATAGAAACCGAGAACGGGAACAACATCATCATAGGGTGAGATGCAGTCCCAACCGTAGTGAGTACCTTCATGCCAGAGCGAACATACGCTCATACCCATAATCCATTCATCGTCTGTAACGGGCACGGGCACGGGCACATAGTCGGCATAATCGTAAACATTGTAAAGCTGTACATCATCAAAATGAACAAAGCCTTTTGATGTTGAAGAAACAACAACTTCATCTGCAGAATCAGCAGTAAAAGGAAGAACCTTGGTTTTTTTGCCGTTTACCTTAATAAGAGCAGTGTCCTTTTCGGTATCAACTTCGACTCTGATACTCTGCCAGATATTGTCAGAATAATCACGAAGCTCAACGTCTCCGCTTGAAACTTTACCTTCCTTAACATTAACTGTCAAAGCATCGGCACCGGAATTTTTAAGAGTAAGGGCAACATCCCCGCTTGCAGGAACCTTGACATATGTTTCGAAATTAAACTTATCGGATACAGCTCTGAACTTTTTTGATGCAGTTGAAATACCTGTCATCTTCACGCTGTTTGCATCATAGTCAGATTTAACGATATCAACCTTGACATCACCCTCGGTACTCCAGTCGAAAGGTGCTTTGCCGACGCTCTGAACAATGAATCTGTCATTTACTGCATAGTGTGTGTACATATGCACTTCGTTAACTGTTGTGTTGAGAATTTCCTTTTCGCCTGTTCTGAATGCAACGCTTGCAATGTTGTTTGCTTTGGAAGAGAGTTCATAAGTACCTGCTTCTTCACCATTGAAAACAACCCTTGCCTTCTTTTCATCAAGGTCGAACTGAATATAAATAACAAGTTTACCTTTTTTATAATCATAAGGTGTTTTTTTATCAGACGCACCGCATGCATAAACACCGTCTTTTCTGTGAGAAAGAGCAAACATATTGTTTCCTTCATCATCTGCAAACACAACATCCGTACCATAAGCGTTTGCTGTAAAAATCGCTTCAAATGAAACTAAGCCGTGGTTCTGAGGGACAATATCTTTGCTGATTGTAATACCATATTCATCGCTGACATCCGAAAGTGCATTGGAACTGTAATCTTTGATTTCCTTGGCGGAAACAAGAAGATTTTCATAGTTCCAACCTGATGCAAGATATGTCAACCCGCGAACAACTCTTGTCATATTATAGTCATCAATAAGATATACTGCCTGATCTCTGTCACCATACTCTTTGAGCGTCTTGACTTGTCTGTTTTCAGGAAGAGCAACACGGTTTATAATGGCAGCTGTTTCGCTTCTTTTGATACTATTTGTTGCAAGGAAATCACCGTATTCGGTGCTGCCCATTACAACACCTGCTTTATAGAGCATCATAAGCTTATCATGATATGCTTCTGCAGGGTCAACGTCAGGTATTGCCTTAACATCGTTCTTTGCTTCAAAGTAAGATGCAGGCATAGAATCTGCAAACATAACAGCCATTTCATAACGCATTATATTTCTGTCATAGTTTGTGTACTGACCTTCAGCAATAATTCCGTTAGCAAGTGCGTACTGTACATACATATCGTACCACTTACCTTCGGTCTTTGCTATTTCTTTGCCGTTATAGATTGCATGAACACGGGATGCCATTGTTATTGCTTCCGCGACGGTAACGTTGCCATCGGGTGCAAATGTACCTTCACCCTTGCCGTTCATGAATCCGAGTTCATACGAAGATGCTACTTCCGTTGCATACCATGATGCAACGGGCACATCAGAAAATGTGCCTTCTGTGTAGGAATTCGTCTTTGTAAAGCCCGCGGCTGAGCAAACAGTAGCAAGTGTAAAGATTGCAACGAGGGCACACAAGAGTTTTACCACAGAGTATTTTTTCATAGTTATCTCTCCTATTCACATCTATTTGAGTTTATAATATCACACATGTTGCAAAAATTCTTATTGTAAACGAATATTTATTTTATGTTATTGTGATATTTGTATTTTTTAATTATCCTTTTTTCAATATTGAAATTTGGAAACATGTATGTTATAATGCAACCGAAAAAGCAAAAAAGGAGCGTATTATGAAACTTATTGATATCGTGAACATCAAACAAGGCACAGACTCTTGCCAAAGATTTTCAAACGGAAATACTCTTCCCCTTGTGCAACATCCTTTCGGCTTTGCCTCTTTTGCACCTCAGACAGGTTCTCACCGAGGTCCATGGTTTTACCATCCTCAAGACAGAAGCTTTGAAGGTATCCGCCTTACACGTCAGCCAAGTCCCTGGATAAGCGAACAGGGTGCAATCTGCATTATGGCGCAAAATGGCGAGCCTATCGAGGATGTATGGAGACGCTGGTCGGGATTCCGTCCTCAAGATTCGGTACTGAAGCCTCATTATATGAAATATGATTTGCTTCGTCCAAGAGCATCCCTTGAGCTTACTCCGACAAACAGCGGTGCTTGCATTCGAGTAAGCTTTGCAGAGGAAAAGTGTGAAAATTTTGTATCGGTACTTCCCGTGGCAACGCCCTGCTTTTACGAAGTATGCGGAAACACCGTCAAGGGTTATACCGAATGTGTTTCCAATCAGAAAAAGAGAGAAAATGCAAAGGTTTATTTTGTTCTTGTATTTAATGACGGTGACATCTGTGAAATTATCAGCGACAATGACAACGTAAAAGGCAATGAAAAAAACTGGTACGGAAGTCATGCCGCCTGTCACATAAAGCTCGCAAAAAAGAGCGTTGAATTCAAGCTTTCCACATCCCTTATAAGTACCGAGCAGGCTCTTGTCAACTTAAAGAGGGAGCATACATATAAAAGCTTTGATGAGCTTTATGACAGTAATGAAAAAATGTGGGAGGAACATCTTTCAAGAATCAGCATTTCGGATGCAGATGAGGATGTATTAAAAACCTTCTACTCCTGTCTCTACCGTGCATACCTTTATCCCCACAGAGCCTACGAGCTTGACGAAAACGGTAAGGCTATGCACTATTCTCCGGGCAAGGACAGCGTCTGCAAAGGCTACCGTTACACCGACAACGGCTTTTGGGACACCTACAGAACAGTTTACTCAATGCTTCCTCTTATTGCCGAGGATGAATACAAAAAAATGATAGAAAGCTTCATCAATGACTACAAGGAGGACGGTTGGCTTCCCTGCTGGACTGCAACCGAGCCTAAAAACTGTATGCCGTCAACAATGATTGATGCCGTCCTTGCGGATGCGGCAGAAAGAGGCGTGCTTAAAGGCGAAAGTTTAGAATGTGCACTTGAAGCTATGATAAAGCACGCAAATCAAAAGTCAGAGTATCCGGAATTCGGCAGAGAAGGCTGTGAAGATTATGTAAAGCTTGGTTATGTTCCCAACAACTACAAAGAAAGCGTAAATCTCACCCTCGATGCCTCCTACGGCGACTGGTGTATTGCAAGGATTGCAAAACTCCTTGGCAAAGATGACATTGTTAAAGAGTATAGTGAACGTGCAAAGAACTATAAAAATCTCTTTGACGAAAAAACCGGCTTTATGAGAAGCAAGGACAAAAACGGAAATATGCGTGACGGTTTCATTCCCGAAAGCTGGGGCGGCGACTATACCGAAGCAAGTGCATGGCAGACAAGTTTTGCGGTGCAGCATGACCTTGACGGACTCGCAGAACTCTACGGCGGGAAAGAAAAGTTCCTCAAAAAACTGGACAGCTTCTTTGCAGAGCCTCCAATATATACAGTCGGCGGATACGGCTTTGAAATTCACGAAATGACAGAAATGGCGGCAGCAGATTGGGGACAATGTGCAATTTCCAACCAACCAAGCTTCCACATACCGTTTATTTACGCATATTTCGGTGAAACAAAGAAAACCGAAGATTGGATTAAAAAGATTTGCACAGAAGGCTTTTCATATAGGGATGACGGCTTCCCCGGCGACGAAGACAACGGCACAACAGCTTGCTGGTATTTGTTCTCGGCGATGGGATTTTATCCGATAACTCCCGGCACAGCAAGATATATACGCTTCAAGGGACTTGCAAATGCGAAAATCTGCGGTAAAACTATAGATGAAATTCTGGCTTAATAAAACTGACCTTTAATTAACCTTTAAAAACAAAGACAAAAAAGAACGGGGATTGTTTCGATATCTCCGTTCTTTTTTCTATGTGAATAACAACATTTTTAATGAGTCAGGCGTTTGGAGCTTAGAGTTTTTCGACTTCTCTTCTTTTGTATTTTCCGGGAGAAACTCCGAATCTTTCGGAAAATTTATTATAAAACCATGAAACGTTCTGAAAACCGCATTCATAACAGATTTCTGTGGTATTGAGATTACTTGATATAAGCAGATTTGCGGCGTATAACAGCCTAAGCTCGTTGACATATTCCGACGGGGTTGTGCCATAATGCTTTTTCATGCATCTAATGGTGTGTTCCCGTGTCCTTCCGGCAAGGGCAAAAAGCCGTTCCTTTCCCTCAATAAAGTTTCTTGGGTCACGCATTTTGCGGTAGGCATTTTCAAGCCAGAACGGGATATCCAAATTTGGTTCTGCAGGGGATTCAAAGTAATCGGAAAATATATCGCAAATAAGTTTTCTCATCTTAAATTTCAGCTTTGACGAGTCCGAGAAGTTTACAGTATTAAGCTCTGCCATTTTGAGATAAAGTCTCTTTGTTTCGTTATTCGAAAGACGTACCTCGGTCGGATATTCACTCTCGAGCAGGGCTTTGGCCGGGAAGCCCTCACCAAGATATTCAAGAAGCTTTACCATAGTGTTCTCGGAAAAGGCGAGATTTGCAAGTTCAAAGGAGCCGTCGACACTTTTGTAATCGTGTACATCATCCTTTCGGATGAAAATGAGTGTGCCGGGCTCTACAATGTCGGTCTTTCCATTTACCTGATGCAGGGCCTTGCCCTTTATCATAAGAAATATTTCATAGTATTCGTGACAATGAAAAACGAATTTTTCAGTCTCGTTTTTTACATGCCTGAATCTGCACTCGGCTTCAATATCAAGATGCTTTTCGGCAAGAAGACGTTTAGCACCTGAAGCATTGTTTTCCATAGCTTTTCACACCTTTTCATGATTTCAATATCATAATACAATAAAAAATATGACATGTCAATATATAAAAAAGGCGGGCAAAATGAATATAATATTTTTATCGACTAAGATTACACAAACCTCAGCGCAACGTCGCTTGAACCCTTGTGCTGCTTAGCTTTATTCAGTATGTAACAACAAGTTCAGGAGCGGGTCGCCTTCCCTGATTCTCATGGTTCTTCTGATTTCCTTAGGGATAACGACTCTGCCGAGGTCATCTATTCTTCTAACAATTCCTGTTGCTTTCATATATAAATTCTCCTTTATAATCAAATCTTGGTGTGGTTTTATTGTTTGACTTTTTGGGGGATTTATACTGAATTTTGTTAATTTTGGACTGGGGATTTTTGGTTTTTCAAAACAATAAAGTTTGTGTTTTTTATGTTTTTAAGATAATGCAAGAGACGGACCCTGCGGTCCGTCTCTTTATATCATTCAGTTCTGTCCGTAATAGGCATTTTTGCCGTGTTTACGAAGGTAATGCTTATCAAGAAGTTCCTGTTGCATGGATTTAACCTCAGGATTTATTGCTTCCGTATTATATGCCATAAATGCAAGTTCTTCAAGAACAACTGCGTTATGTACCGCATTATCGGGATTTGTTCCCCATGCGAAAGGTCCGTGGGAATTTACAAGCACGGCAGGAATATCGGCATAGGATTTATCCTTAAAGGTTTCAACTATTACATTTCCCGTTTCCTTCTCGTACTCGCCTGCTATTTCTTCGGGTGTCATCTTTCTTGTGCAGGGAATCTCACCGTAGAAATAGTCGCCGTGGGTTGTGCCGTATGCAGGTATTCCCCTGCCTGCCTGTGCCCAGGAGGTTGCCTTACGGGAATGGGTATGCACAATGCCTCCTATATTCGCAAAAGCCTTATAAAGCACAAGATGCGTAGGGGTATCGGAGGAAGGCTTCCATTTTCCTTCCACAACATTTCCGTCGAGGTCTATAACAACCATATCCTCTGCCGTCATGCCGTCATATTCGACACCGCTGGGCTTTATTACTACAAGTCCCTTTTCTCTGTCTATTCCCGAAACATTTCCCCAGGTAAAAGTAACAAGTCCGTATTTTACCAAATTAAGATTTGCTCTCAGGACTTCGTTTTTTAACTGTTCAAGCATAAATATAACTCCTTATTTCAGTTTCCAGGCAAGGTCATTGAGGAACAGTTCTTTTTCAAGTGCATCAACTGTCGTATCCTTTGTTATATGCACAAACTCTATATCCATCATTCTTGCAAAATCCTTCATCTGCTCTGCCGAAACGTCATATGAAAGCACCGTATGATGTGCGCCTCCTGCCGTTATCCAGCACTCTACACCGTCGCAAAGATTAGGCATTGCCTTCCACATTACTCTTGCAACGGGAAGATTCGGCATTTCCATTATGGGTTTTACGCAGACAATATCCTGACAGATAAGGCGAAGTCTTCCGCCCATATCCACAAGCGAAACAACTATTGCTTCGCCCTCTTTTCCCTCAAAAACAAGGCGCGCAGGGTCTTTTTCGTTCATGCCGATACCGAGATGATGTGTTTCAATTCTCGGCTTTTTATCATCCGAAGCAAGGCTGGGGCAAACTTCAAGCATGTGGGCGCCGAGAGAGTATTCTTCACCATCGACAAGATGATATGTATAGTCCTCCATAAAAGCAGATGCGCCGTTGCCGTTCTTACCCATTGCCTTCATAATGGCAGTCATAGCCGCAACCTTCCAGTCGCCCTCACCGCCGTAGCCGTACCCTTGAGCCATAAGATGCTGTGATGCAAGACCGGGAAGCTGCTCCATGCCGTAAAGATCCTGGAATGTATTTGAAAAGGCAAGGCAGCCTTCTCTGTCAAGCATTTTCTTGATGGCAATTTCCTCTCTTGCCTGATAGCGTATCGCTTCAAGATTATCTGTTGCCACATCATACTTTGATGTATATTCTGCTAAAAGACAGTCAATTTCCGATTCCGTAACAGCGTTCATTTCCTTTACCAAATCCCCGACTGCCCAGGTATTGACCTGCCAGCCGAGCTTTGCCTGAACTTCAACCTTATCCCCCTCGGTTACTGCAACCTCACGCATATTATCGCCAAAACGCATAACACGCATAGTCTTTGAAACAGCTACACCCACAGCAGCACGCATCCAGTCGCCGATGCGTTTATGCACCTTTTCGTCCTGCCAGAAGCCTGCAATAACCTTTCTCGGCATACGCAATCTTGATGCAATAAAACCGTGTTCACGGTCGCCGTGTGCCGCCTGATTGAGGTTCATAAAATCCATATCTATTTCATCATTAGGGATTTCTTTATTATACTGTGTGGCAAAATGGCAGTAAGGCTTTTGAAGATTCACAAGACCGTTAATCCACATCTTTGACGGACTGAAGGTATGGCACCAGGTAATGATACCTGCACAGGAATCGTCGTAGTTTGCCTCTTTTACAATATCCGATATTTCCTTATTTGTTTTTGCCGTAACCTTATAAATGAGAGGATAAGGCAAATGCTTTGACAGCTCCTGTGCCATTTCCTTTGCCCTGTTTTCAACCGTCACAAGCACGTCTTCGCCGTACAAAAACTGTGAACCTACTACAAACCAAAAATTATACTTCATAACTTCATCTCCTTAAATGTTTTCAACCGCTGTTCTTTCGACCTTTAGCAACATTTTATATTTTGTCATGTAGCTTTCAAAGCCCATTATGTCTTTTTCATCGGGATTTATTGTAGTGCTCTTTACATTTGCGAACACACACCTGTCAAGATATTCTTCCAGCGTTTCGCCGCAAGACTTATTTTTAGCAAAAGACGCAAGTATTGCCATACCGTACGGACCGCCCTCACCTGCCGATTCAAGACAGGTAACGGGGGTTTTGCATGCCGCCGCCATATACTTCTGCCCTACCACAGGCGTCTTGAAAAGTCCGCCGTGACCTGTCAGGGAGTTGATTGTGACATTTTCCTTTTCAAGAAGATCCATGCCTATTTTAAGGGTTGCCATTGTGGAATAAAGGGTCGCTCTGAAAAAGTTTGCCAGGGTAAACCTTGCATCGGGTGTTCTTGTAACAATGGGTCTTCCGCTGTCAAAGTGCGTAACACCCTCTCCTGCCATATAATTACATACGACAACGCCGCCGCAATCAGGGTCACCCTCAAGGGATTTTTCATACAGTTTTTTATATAAATCATTTCCTGCATCTGCACCGAAAAGCTCTGCCGTTTCATTGAGCAGCGACACCCATGCATTCGAGTCGTTTGTGCAGTTATTGCAATGCACCATGGCCACAGGTTTGCCTGTAGGTGTTGTCACAATGTCGATTTCCTCATACACGTTTTCAAGCCCTTTTTCAAGCACGACCATCGAGAAGATTGACGTTCCTGCCGAAACATTTCCCGTTCCCGTCTTTACGGCATTTGTTGCAACCATACCGGTTCCCGCATCACCTTCGGGCGGTGCAAACATTACTCCTTCAGGCAAAAGATTATCAACAAGTTTTCTGCCGTCTTGGGTAATTGAACCTGCTTTTTCTCCGGCAACAAGCACATCTGGTAGTACATCCGAAAGCTTCCACGGAAGGTTATATTCTGAAATGAGATTGTCAAACTTTTCCATCATTGCTTTATCATAGCAAAGACCCATGCCGTCTATCGGGAAAATTCCCGAAGCCTCGCCTATTCCAACGGCATTTACACCCGTAAGCAGATAGTGAATATATCCTGCAAGGGTCGTAATATGGGCAATTTCTCTTATATGTTCTTCGCCGTTAAGAACCGCCTGATACAGGTGGGAAATGCTCCAGCGCTGGGGGATATTGAAAGAGAAAAGCTCTGTCAGTTTTTCGGATGCCTTTGCCGTCATTGTGTTTTGCCATGTACGGAACGGCACAAGCAGATTCCAGTCCTTATCAAAAGCAAGATAGCCGTGCATCATTCCCGAAATGCCTATACATTCAATACTTTCTGCATCCTTTATTTTGGAAAGCGCCGTTTTGAGTCCTTTGACAGCTTCATCAAGATCATAAGTCCAGACACCGTTTTTACACTCAGACTTCCATGTGTAATCAGAAGAAGAATGTATTTTGTTTTCTTCGTAAATCTGTACACATTTGATTCTTGTTGAACCCAATTCTATACCAAGATATGTTTTCACCATATTCCCTCCTTTACCAATATTATATTTTCAAACACATACATAAACAAGAAATCTAATGTTCGGGTATGGACATTTATTGATATTTATGATATAATTCAAGTAAGAATAAGGGGTGATATGGAATTATGTTGGGCATTTATGAGAAAAGACAGTTTTCTGACGGCGAAAAAGTATGGCTTGGCAGATACAAGAATCTTACCAACGTACTCCATTGGCATTTTGAAAGTGAAATTATAAGAATTGTCAAGGGCAGTGCAAAAATCAAAATCGGAAATTCTGTATTTGAAGCAAAAAAAGGCGACTGCTTCTTTTGTAGGGGCGAAGAACTGCACTACATAATAAGCACAAAAGATGCCGAGGTTGACATTGCGATTTTTGACGAAAAGCTATGCCCCGATGTAACCGAAAAATACCGTCTTATTTCTCCCAAGCTCCCGTCTGACATTGCCGTAAAGGAATGCTTTGCGGATATAAAAAAAGAACTGTCCCAAAAGGGGCGGTTCTACAGGGAAGTTATAAACAACAAAATGGAAAATCTGATTATAGATGTATTCCGCAAGTGCGAGTTTAACAAAAACGAAAGAAAAACCAGCTTTCAGAAATCACTTATCACAAAGATCAACAATGAGTATTCATTCATAACCTTTGAAGATGCCGTCAGCTATTCGGGGTACAGTGCTTCTCATTTTTCAAAAATGTTCAAAGCCTTTACGGGAATGACTTTTTCCGAATACCTGAATGTAATAAGAATTGAAAATGCAATAATAATGCTTCGTGACAACATAACCGTAACCTCCATATCCCAGAAATGCGGATTCTCAACCATACGCAATTTCAACCGTGTATTCAAGAAAATAACCGGCTATTCACCTCTTTCACTTCCATCCGACTTTACAATAGATACAGGGCTTCGCATTTCGGGTGCCGAATTCTTTGACCCGACAGATGAGGCTTCGATATTGATGTGATTTATATTGAACATTGGGAGATTTATACTAAATTTTTCCAATTTTGGACCGGGGATTTTTGGAACAAAACTAACTTTGCTTTTTTGTTCCGTCCAAACCGCCACTGATTATATTTTTACAAAAGAAAAAGCGGAGTGAAATTCACTCCGCTTTATTTTTCGATTAAATTCAGCCGTTAAGAGGTGCATCTCCTGCTGAAAAAGGTGTTTCGATAAAAGCTTTTGTCTCTCTGTTTATCGGATACTGATCGACATAAAGAGCAAAACCGATACCGTAAGCATCTTTTCTTGCGAGCGTGATAAACTCCTCGCGTTTTGCGATTGTCTGCTCGCCGATGTGATACAAATACTGTATCTCTGTCCACTTCGCCATACCCTCATAGACAACAAGCTGCATCTTACCGCCGTATCTCTTTTTGATACTCTTTCTGTTCCAATGAGTGTATTGCCAAATATGCGTAAGCTCATGAGCAAGAGTTGCAATCAATGATGCACGAGGAATGCCGTTTTCAACATAGATGGTATACTTGCCCTTATGTTCAACGGCAACACCGAGAATAAGTACATTCTTCGGCGGATCGCCGAGTCCCTTGCGAACCTTTCTCTTGAGCTTTCTTTCTTCCAGCATCTCGACGGAAATCGGCACATCAATTGTTGCTCCGAAGAAGAGTTCCATATTGATTAAAACTTCGTTGAATATGGTGTTCAGCTCTTCAAGAGACTTGACAAGAGAACGGTTACAATTAGTACAGCGCTTTCTTCCGTCAGGAAGTCTGTAATAGTCAACTCCCGAAATGGGAAGCTGGCAATAGGAACAAATCTCGGTTGCATTTTCATCGGGATTAATGATGCCCGAGCCGTCCTTCTTTTCTCTTGCCTGGCGAAGTTCGCCTCCGTCATATTTAAGTTTTTCCGTCAGAAACGCAAGGGTATCTTTATAATTTACACCCTCGGGTATATCTGTTCCGCCGTAAAGAAGATAATTCTCGCTCTTCGGAACAGCAGCCTCGGAAGCTTCTTCTGAATCAGAATCATCCACCGGCTCTTCGGAAAATTCAGCATCAGAGGGGGCTTGTTCTTCCCCACCATCGTTTTCAGGAACTTCCCGGGTCTCATCCTTTTGTTCCTCGGTCGCCTGTTCTTCAGGTTCGGAAGCATCTTGGGAGCCTTCAGTCACTTCATCTGCAACGTCTGTAACAGCCTCATCCGCTTCAGGCAGATTATCATTGTCGGAAGATATTGTCTCTGCGTCAGGCTCAGTTACATGACCTTCAGAGATATCCTTAATTTCTTCGTTATTAAACTCCGGACACATCAAGCTCTTCCTCCTTTTCTTCTCCGCCATCTTCAGCAGGTTCATCATTTTCTTCGGGGACTTCTTCGGGAGCATCCTCATGAGCTTCTTCAGGAACTTCAGAAGGTGCTTCCTCGGATGATTCTTCAACTACTTCATCCTTGCTCTTGGATGCTTTTTTATCCTTCTTTTTGAAAAGATTTGCAAAGAATCCTTTACGTTTAGGCTTTTCCTCTGAAGCTTCTTCTTCGGGAACTTCGGAAGGCTCTTCTTCGGACTGTTCTTCCTCAGAAACAGCTACGGGTTCTTCTTCGTCTGCCTCTGACGATTCTTCTGATTCATCCGAGGTTGCGTCAGGTTCATCGGGAACATCCTGTCCATTCTGTTCCTGTGCCATCTTTTCTTCCTTTTCGGCTTCCTTTTCAGCTTCCTTCTGGGCTTTTACAGCCTCTTTCTTATCGTCAATTGCCTGATGTCGATTTTTCATCTTTTCATTGAACTCTTCACGGGAACAACGAACCCACTTACCGTTCACCTTTTTATACGGTCTTCCGAAGATCATCATATAATCCTGAGCAGGAACATCGGGTATATCAATATTCTTTTTGGAACGTCCAAAGAGATTACTGAAAAAGTCCTTGACTCTATTGAATACTCTCTTAAAGGGATTCTTTTCAACAGGCTTTTCGGGTGCTTCCGAAACTTCAGGTTCCGGTTCTTCCTCTTCGGGAACGGGGTCGGGATCATACACAGACTTATTCCATGCAAGGTAGTCGGAAACAATCTGCATTATACGCTCAATATTTCTTTCAACCGCAACAAGAAGTCCAATGTCAAGCTGGCTGTCTTCAATTACATAGATGCAATTATCTTCAACTGCATCGCCGCAAAGTGAATAAGTGAGTGGTTTTTCGTACTCGCCCTTGGTAGCTGCGATAATGAACGGCTGGTTTTCAGCAAACATTGTTCTGAACACCTCGTTTATGAGAAGTGTCAGGGTTGTTCTGATCTCATCTGTAAATGCCTCGCCAAAGCACGAGAAATCAAGCTTGAGAATATGCTTGTTAATATACTTTCTCTGAGGAACATTATTGATGACAACTTTTTTAGCATTTTCAAAATCACGGTATGAATACATACGCCAATAAGCAGGTGTATCCACCGAGAAG